>JBAYXX010000049.1:0-31066 GCA_041673345.1 Kiritimatiellia bacterium | reverse complement strand
CCCATTATAACCGCCGCCATAGTTAAAATCGCCGTCACTCTAGTTGTTTTCATATTACCTGTCTCCTTCTGTTGTCCGGGCGCGAAAAATCGCACCGAATTTATTTATTGACCTATCACATAGGATTACAAAAAGGATATTTGAAAAGAGGAAGAAAGTCAAATACTTTTTGAATTATTTTATAAAATGTTAAATCGGCGCTTTGTTCTTGATTTAAACGGCCTCTATAGCTCATAATTCCATTTCTTTAGTAATTTTAAGGACAATCAATATGAAAGAGAATACAGCCAAGAGTGATGACACAGGCAAAGTGGTGAAAATTCAGCCGATTCCAGAGAATCTGCCTGAGGAGCTACTGCCTTTATATGACTGGTGGAAAGAAAAAGGTGTGCAGTTCCTAACCACCGCCGGTGTGACTGTGCTGGTCCTGATAGGCGCAGCAGCTTTTGTACACTACCGCAACAGCCAGCTCGCTGAGGCCAACATTGAGCTGACCAAAGCCAACTCTGTCGAGGAACTCGAAGAGGTAGTCGCTAAATTTGGAGGCAGCAAACCGGGCAATGCGGCACGCGTACGCCTCGCCAAAGCCTATTACGATGCGTCACGCTATGATAACGCACTTGAAACCTATGAAAGCTGTGAAAAAAAAGGTGTTCCTAAGGGTTTTGAAGATGTTGTCACCCTAGGACGCGCTCACGCCCTTGAGGCGCTCAACAAAAATGATCAGGCCTTGGCTCTGTTTAAAAAAATCAGTGAAAATAAAAAAGAGAGTTTCCTTTATCCGCAAGCCAAGATGGGTGAGGTCCGTGTGCTGACCCTGCAAGGCAAAAAGGAGGAGGCCAAAATACTGCTGGATGAACTCAAAGCGGAAAAGGCCGATAACCCGATCTGGGAATTAACCATCGCCAACCTCGCTGAGGTGGTTGACCGCTATGAGCCCCGCGCCAAGCGCTCGCTGTTCGATATGGCTGACCAGGCGGCCAAAACGATTAAACCAGCTTTGACGCCGGGTCCGGCGACCGCCGCTGAGCCTAAACCCACAGTCTCTGAGAAATAAGGCTGCAACCTCTGAGCGTGACTAAGACAGAGTGCGATGGCAAATCGTTTTTTTGTCAAAGCAGCAATTGACGGAAGCGACCATATATTATATCATTTAATAATCTTTTAATGACGGATAGTTTATTGTTTTAACACATGTGTAAGTAGGGAGTAGTCTTCATGATGAACCAAGGAAGATTTTTAATAGCAGCCATGTGCGCTGCGGCAGCTTTGTTAACATCCAATGCCCAGGAAAATGAACCGCCTGCGGCCAAACCAGCCGCGCCCGCTGGCTCGCCGGGCTCTGCGCCTGAGGTAAAATTCGCGAATCTGATTCGTGTGGTAAATATTCAGGGGGCGTGTGATGTCAACAACCCGGATTTGGGCACCTTCCAGCCCGCCAAACACAATAAAGCCTACCCCATGGGGTCGATCTTCCGTACTGCGGCCAACAGCAGCTGCATTCTGGTTTTCTCTGCGGAAGACAACGCGGCGTTGTCGGAAAACACAGAACTGACGGTTACCGCCTGCAAAGAGAACTGCGAAAGCCTAACCCTCAAGCTCATCTCAGGTTCAGTCAAGACGACGTTGCGTGACAACCTCGCTGATGGCACCTTCTTTGTTCGCACCCCTCACACGGTCGTCAAAAACGTCTCAGGGCGCGGAGCGTATTCTCTCACGACTGAGGACACCAGTGAGGTCTTCAGATTATCCACAATCACAGGCACGGCGAAGATTGAGGGTGCTCACTATACTATCCCCACTCTGCAGGCAGCCAACAAACTCACCATTATAACCGCTCCTGACCGCAGCTTCACGAGCTTAACCGCGGTGTCCGGCGATTTCATAATTGAACTTCCCACTGGCAGCGAAGAGCCGATAATCTACTCAATGTCGCCCCAGGCTGTGGTTAAAATATGGCGTGAAAACGCTCCGGTGGGAGGACGCGCCATTATCTCCACCCTTGTTGTGAGCCCCACAGGGTTAGCCCGCCACCGTTTCGCCTATGCGGAAGGGCGCACCATATTGAAAACCGGTGAGCTGGAGAGGCAGTCCTATAATGATGGGCTGGACGATAATCTGCCGCTACTGGCCAAGCCCGACGCCCCCAAGAGCGAACCCGTTGCTGAACCTCTCCTATAATCCTTTTTCACAATGATCAGCAAGACCGCTGGTGCGCGTAAGCCATCGGTTTTCCCAACCATAACAGAGTGCGCAATCAACTAAACTAACCGAGTATAACAACGTGTTTATATATCATTTCAACCGACTCATCCGCAATCGAATCCTGTGGGGATTCTTTGCAATCATCATCTCCCTGGCTTTCGTCTCTGTCGGCTCCTGCATGAAGTCACCGCAGCAAGGGCAGAACGCGGGCACCATCAACAACAAGGCGGTCACGCTATCTGAATTCACGCTGGCCACGCAGGCCATCCGCGGGTTTGGTCAGAACCGTGACAACGAAATGTCCGCCTCTGTAGTCGACCGCCGCGCCTGGGAGCAATTAGCCGCACACCGCCTTGCCCGTGAGAACGGGCTTCAGGCCAGCGCGGAGGAAATCCGCAGCGCGTTACGCGAAGCCCCCGCCTTTCAAGGGCCCAATGGCTTTGACATCAACCGCTACCGCTACATCATCGCCCAGCAGGGACTCAACCCGACAAAATATGAGCAACTGGTGGCGCACCAGATCTCGCTGATGAAAAACGCCGCTTTGATTCAGAGTGCCGACTGGGTGTCCCCCATGGAGCTGGAGGATGAACTCGCCAGCATGACCGACATCTTCACAGTGCAGACCGTTGTGATCAGTAACACCTTCGCTGCAGCCGAGATGAAGCTGACCGATGATGACTACCTGAAGTTCTACGAAGAGAATAAAGCGAGCTTCGCCCTGCCTGAGCAGGTCTCTGTCCAGTACGTTGCCGTTCCTGTAACCAACTATATCGCATACGTCTCTGTCTCCAAGGCAGAGATGGAGGAGTATTACGACAGCAACATCGAAAGCTATCAGCAGACCACCACCAATAACACAACCGAAACATTGCCGTTCGACGATGTCAAAGACAAGATCGAAAAGGTAATGTTGCGTGATGAGGCCCGTTATTGCGCCAGCACCAGTCTCACCTTTAAAATCTACGGACGCCTGGCAATGTCTAGCAATGTAATGGAAGAGACTGCTGCCGCCCAAGGGGTTGCTGTGAAAACATCGCCCTTGTTCAGCGCCTCTGACAAACTCTTCTGGGCCCAGAACCCGGAAGAGTTCAGCACAACGGCCTTTGAGCTTGATCCAGAGCGCTCAGACTCCCGCATTGGCATTGTAACCGGCACTGATTACATTTACATCATCCAGCAGATCAAGAAAATTGAGGCCCACACCCCTGAGTTCACGGCGGTACTGAGTCAGATCCGCCCGCGCGCTCTGGCTAAAGCCCGCTCAGACTCCTTCACCGAGTACACTGAAAAGCTCAACCAAGAGATCAGTGCGCTGATGAAGCAAGGCAAAACATTTGCGGAAGCTGCCAACAGTAAAGCTATGAATGTCTCAACCTCCATCACTTACAGCGTCAACAGCGTTCAAGACCAAAAATTTGAGCACAGCTTTGCTGTGGCCTACGGAGCGATGAGCCTCCGCAAAGGCGAGCTTTCCAAAGCAATTCCAGCCAGTGCCAAAGAGTCGCTGATGGTCTATGTTCAAGACCGCCAGCCAGGTGATGCCCTCTCAGCCGAAATGATGCGTTCGCAGGTGCGCGCGGGAATTGCCCGCCGCCGTAGCGGCGACCTGTTCAGCGGATGGCTCGCATGGAATCTCAAACAGCAGAATTTCTCGCCTAAACTCCCGCTCGCTCCTGAAGATGATGAGGAGGAAACCATCCTGAGCAGTGAGGACAACGAAGAGTGAGGTATTCTACCCAAAGAGGGTAGCATTATGATATAATATGTCTCTTGATTGACCGTAAAAATTTAAGGAGCGCACAATGGCCGAAAAAAAACCAGCAAACACCCAATTGGAAGCAGTTCTCAACCAAATCCGCAAAGAATTTGGCGAAGCAGCCATCATGCGCATGGGGGATGAGTCCGCCAACAAAAACATTGAAGTCATTTCCACGGGCTCGTTCTCCCTTGATCTGGCGCTCGGCGTGGGTGGACTGCCCCGCGGGCGGGTAGTTGAGGTTTATGGGAAGGAGTCTTCAGGCAAAACAACCCTGGCCCTGCACATCATCGCCAACGCGCAGAAAAGCGGCGGACTGGCGGCGTTTGTCGATGCGGAGCATGCCATGGACCCCAACTACGCCCGCCGTATCGGTGTCAATCTGGATGACATGCTGGTCTCTCAGCCCAACTCTGGTGAAGAGGCTCTGACAATCACCGAGCAACTGATTAAAAGCGGTGCGCTCGATGTGGTGGTGGTCGACTCGGTTGCCGCGCTGACTCCGCAGGCGGAGATCAACGGCAGCATGGGAGACTCTCACATGGGACTGCAGGCCCGTCTGATGTCGCAGGCCCTGCGCAAACTGACCAGCTCAATCTCCCAATCAAAAACCCTCTGCCTTTTCACCAACCAGACCCGCGAGAAGATTGGTGTCATGTTTGGCAACCCGGAGACTACGCCCGGTGGCAAAGCCCTGAAGTTCTACGCTTCGGTGCGTCTCAACGTACAGCGCATTGGCGCCATCAAAGACTCAGCCGGTGTTGTGATCGGCAACCGCACCCGCGTCAAAGTGGTTAAAAACAAGGTTGCCGCGCCTTTCACAGAAGCGGAGTTTGATATCCTGTACGCCCGCGGCATCTCCTGGGAAGGGTCGGTGCTGGACGCCGCCCTCGCACGCGACATTGTTATCAAACGCGGCTCTTGGTTCAGCTTTGAATCCGAGCAGATCGGGCAGGGCTCAATCGCAGCCACCGAGTTTCTCAGGGAGCATCCGGAGCTGGTCGAAAAAATCATCACGCTGATCAAAGAGGTTCCAGCCCCAGGCGCAGCCAAGGCTAAGAAGTGAGGGCTGATCAAGAGCATCTCACTATCGCTTAAATAAAACGTCGGCGCTTATACATCTCCCTGGCAGATAGATGAAGAGCTGGCTATTTAACACCGCAAAACTGTAAATCACCATAATATGAAACTGACCGCTGATCAACTTCGGGAGAAGTATCTCAATTTTTTCGCATCCAAGGGCCACGCCATTATCTCAGGGGCATCTCTGATACCAGAGAATGACCCCACCGTGCTTTTCACCACCGCCGGTATGCACCCCCTGGTGCCCTACCTGCTGGGTGAACCCCATCCAGCCGGCCAACGGCTGACGAATGTCCAGAAGTGCGTGCGTACTGGGGATATTGACACTGTGGGCGACACCTGCCACCTGACCTTCTTTGAGATGCTGGGCAACTGGTCACTGGGCGAGTACTTCAAAAAAGAGGCCATCACCTGGTCGTTTGAGTTCTTGACGCAAGAGCTGGGTTTTTCAGCTGATCAGATCTATGTCACCGTCTTCGAAGGCGAGGGTGAGATCCCGCGCGACACTGAATCAATTGCGATCTGGAAATCACTGGGCATCCCAGATGAACGAATTTTCGCGTTGCCCAAAGCGGATAACTGGTGGGGACCGGCCGGCACCACCGGTCCTTGCGGCCCTGACACCGAGATGTTCATTGACACCGGCCTGCAAAGCTGTGGCTCAGATTGCCGCCCAGGGTGCCACTGCGGTAAATACATTGAGATCTGGAATGACGTTTTCATGCAGTACAACAAAACTGCGGCAGGCACCTATGAGCCGCTGGCGCAGAGCAATGTTGACACTGGCATGGGAGTGGAGCGCACCATCTGCATGATGAACGGCCACAGCACAGTCTACGAAACCGAGCTGTTCGCACCACTCATGGCTCAAATCCGCACGCTATCAACGCTGCAGCCAGAGGATGACCAGCAGCGCATGCGTGCGGAACGGATTATTGCAGACCACATGCGCACAGCTGTATTTATTCTCGGCGACCCCAAAGGCGGGGTCAAACCCGGCAACCTGGGTGCCAACTACGTCTTACGTCGGCTGATCCGCCGCTCAGTGCGCTACGCCAAGATACTGGGGATTGAAACCGGCTACACCGCCGCCCTGGCAGCGTTGGTGATTGATAATTACAAACATGTCTATCCAGAGCTGGAACAAAACCGCGCCACCATCATCTCCGAGCTGACAGCAGAAGAGCTGCGCTTTGAAAAGACCCTCACCTCTGGTCAGCGCGAGTTCGACAAAGTCGCCGACGCGCTGGTTGCCCATCAGCAAACAACGCTCTCAGGACGTACAGCTTTCAAACTCTACGACACCTATGGCTTTCCGCTGGAGTTCACCGAAGAGCTGGCCATTGAGCGGGGGTTGGTTGTTGACCATGCGGGCTACGCCAAGGCCTTTGAAAAGCACCAAGAGCTATCCAAGCAGGGCGGTAACGCCTTTAAAGGCGGACTGGCGGACAACTCGAAAGCAACCACCCGGCTGCATACAGCCACCCACCTGCTTCAAAAAGCACTGCAAGTTGTACTGGGCGAACATGCCACCCAGAAGGGTTCCAACATCACCCCCGAACGTCTACGTTTTGATTTTTCACACCCTGAAAAAATGACCGTCGAAGAGAAGCAGCAGGTTGAAGATCTAGTCAACCAGCAGATCCAGCGCAACCTCCCGATCACGGTTGAAGCAATGACTATCGAAGAGGCCAAAGAGCGTGGAGCGACAGCCTTGTTTACCGCTAAATACGGCGAACAGGTTAAAGTTTATTCAGCGGGCGACTTCTGCATGGAGGTCTGCGGAGGGCCACATGCCGAAACAACCGGCGAGTTAGGCGGCTTCAAAATCAAGAAAGAAGAGTCCTCTTCTGCTGGCGTGCGCCGCATTAAAGCAGTTATAACCAACCTCAACTAAAGCAGCTAGTCGCCGCAACCAAAAGAGTTTGTGTGATGTGTGGTAGATTTTCGCCCTCACAAAAAAATTTGTGATTAAGAGCCCGCTGTTTTAGTAACAAACGCTGCGCGTTTGGGAAAACGAAGCTTGTTATTTTTAAAGTAGCACAGGCGTCCCGCCTGTGTTTAGAACGGAATTCACAGCCGAGACGGCTGTGCTACTTTTTAACTCTTCTAAACTTAAGCCTTGCACTTGGGCGCACCTGCGAATCGATGCAATAATCCACCGTGTAACGGCGGATTTACTTTGGTTGCAATATAAGTATGTCCTCCGCTATGCGGTGGACAACAATGACTTTGAAGGTTATCCGGTAATATGCACCGATTCACAGATGCGCCCTTGCACCTTGGTCGCAAAAGAGGGTATTGATTTATTGCTTTAGTTTCATGTATAATATTAACCTTATTGCCATAGATCTCTATGGTATTTAAACAAAAAAACAAAGGAGAGTAGTTATGAAGAGATTGATCGTTCTGGCATTGCTGGTAGTAGCGACCGTTGCAGTTAGCGGCTGTAAAGAAAAGACAGCGGAAGAGAAGCTGAAAGATGCAGCTAAGCAGGCCGAAAAAGATATGGCAAGTGGCGCAAAAGATCTGAACAAGAAACTTGATGGCGCTCTTAAAAAATAAATAATTATTTTTTGCGCCCCGCAAGGGGTCTAAGTCCGTGCGGGGCGTGGAGTGAAGAAGTGCGCGCATGTAGAAGTGGTCCATTGGCGCGGAAGCAACGTAGGTCCGATTTCCAATCGGACATGTCCGGTTAGAAACCGGACCTACTGAGGTCGGCTGCGCCTTCGGTTTACGATAGCGGCGACGATGCTGGTTGACGATTTCCAAGGGCGGACTTTTTAATCGTCCACCAACATCGTCGCACAGCATCGTCAGCCGTAGCTTGACTACGATTATGATTTAGCGCGCCATGGGGTGTAGAGTTGCTTCTACCGTGTCCAGCGTAGCCTTGGCGAAGACGGATGAAGCAATTGGCGGACACCAAGTGTTTGTTCGTCAAAGGCGCGCCAAAGGATTTAATTATCTTTGTTTGGCTCACAGAGCCAACCCTACACTTTAAACTTAGATGAAGCCTGCATGCCGCGTGGCAGGCGCAAAAGTGACAGTTTACAATTTACAAATCACAAGACAGTCAGCAGCACACATGAACAAACCAGCGACAACTCTTAAAATTGGTGTTTTAGGCTCCGGCTCCGGCTCCAACATGGGGTCAATTGTGGATGCCATTCAGGCAGATAGGCTGAACGTTGAGATCAGGGTTGTTTTGTCCGATGTTCAAGATGCTAAGATTCTTGAGCGCGCCAAGCAGCACCAGATCCCCTGCCAGTGGATTGACTGCGCACCTTACAAAACAAAGTTGGATGACAAGGCTGAGCAAGATTGTGTCCAGATTCTGCGCCAGCACGGGGTTGACACGGTTGTGCTGGCAGGCTTCATGCGCATTGTCAAGCCTGGCTTGCTGCAGGCATTTCCAGCCCGCATCATCAACATTCATCCGGCCTTGCTACCAGCCTTCCCAGGCATCCACGCCTGGAAACAGGCACTCGACTATGGGGCCAAATTGGCTGGGTGTACGGTTCACTTTGTAGATCAGGGCACTGACACCGGCCCGATCATTATTCAGCGCCCTGTTCCGATTCTGCCGGACGACACCTACGAATCCCTGCACGCCAGGATTCAGGTTGAAGAACACATCGCCTATCCTGAGGCACTGCGCCTGCTAGCCGCCGGACGACTAAGAATAAATGGGCGCAGGGTGGAAATTCTCTAGCAGGCCCTCAAATTATCAACATCACATATGTGATGATAAAGAGTGGTGAAAACCAGCTCCTTTTCCTTGAGTGCCTTTTCTCCTATCCGTGCCCTCTTTTAACATTGGTCAGTGTACTCGGGTACTTCCATTGCGGTTTATTCCCCAAGAGCCGTTACGCTACTCGCCTGGTTAATTGCCAATCGTTGTCCCACTCGATGCTGTCTTAGACCCCGGGGTATCGGCTTACACTCGTCATTCTCGTGTTTACCGCTTGGCCTGCACTCAGGTAAAAGAGGTCGGCACAATCCCAAATTTCAATCTTTTCTCGGAGCTATGTTTCAGATTCAGGGCTACACCCTTCACCTCGTCGGACTCGTTTCCTTTCTTATTCGGCTCTATGTCCGATTTAGTCTTTCCACTACCGGGCGGTTGACTAGACCTTACCCGGAGAGGCTTATTGAACTTCCGTTAAACTCCTCTTCGATTGGCAACCATTGCCAGGTTACCTCGACCTAAAAAATAACCTAGCGTACCCTCTGTGACCCTCAGTGTCTCAGTGGCAAAAAATTGGTGCCTGCCTGTGCGTAGCACGCAGACATCTGAGCTGGTCTGTCAAGTGTAACAATCATTTTTAAGCTGTTTTCTTTAGTTTATCTGCGATCCATGAACCATGGTGACTAAGGGATGCAGTATACGTTTTTTCATCATAGGCTGCTTTTTGTTTCCAGCAATAAAAAATGACACGAATCCACTTGTACGCCAGGGCCCGGACTGCTGCATGATGACCCTTGCCCCGCTTTATCTGTTCTTCATAGTAAATCCTGGCCCATTCGCTGTAAACAATTGATTTGCCGGCGAACTCCACAACGCTCTGGCGAATAAATTTTGGGCAATGCCAGCGCCAAAGGGTTTCATTATCTTTGCTTGGCTCATCCCGCCTCGTCCCGCAAGCGGAACTACGCCGGACAAGTGCCGCCAACCCTATACATTTCAACTTTAATAAAACCTGCAAGTCGCGCGGCAGGCGCAAGTGCGCTACAGGCTATGATCGACAATTTTTTGGAAAGAACAATTCATTGTTTTTTCTAGTCGCCTAAGCGACTAGATGCCTCACTACTGGTTTAGAGCTCCATTTCACTTGGGTTTGGGCACTTGAAAACCAGGAACGAGGCACTCACCTTGGAGTCATTCCGAATGCTCATGAGAGTCCTGAAGGCCACGGGGAGTAGACTCCCCTTGACAGCTTCGGTATCCTTGCCTGCCAACGTCACAATGATCTGACCCTCAATCACCAGTAAATGGACATTCGAGTTGGCGTTGTGTTGCGGAACCTGTTGGCCAGGCTTTAGCGCGACCTGCATAACAAGCAGGTGTTTCTCGTTAACGAGCTGCCGACGACCCATCTGGGTCTCTGCATATGGAATATTTTCGAATACGTTCTTCATTGTTCTTCTCCTTTTGTTTTACAGCTGATAATTAACACGATGCAGAGCGCTGTAAAAAAACTCTGCGTGTGTGCTGTGGCTCGAACCTTGTCTCAATCCTTGTTTTTTACAGCCCCTTGGTCAAGTTACCTCATCGTTTTTTCGCGGCGCGATGCGCGGCGGGCTTGCCTGTAACTTCGATTTTTTCTAGTGACGTGTCACTAGTCTCGCATAACTGAAAACCACCGTTGTTTGATTAGGATTACGATTAGGACTGGGATAAGGAGGGATAGAATCCTTATCTTAATCCTAATCTCAATCTTTGTCTCTTTCGCCCATCCCAGATCATCGCTGGTTGATTAGGATTGTGATGAGGACTGCGATTAGGAAGGATGCACATCCTAATCACAATCTTAATCACAATCCTTATCCAGTGCGGCAATGCCGCCGGTTCACGATAGCGGCGACGATGCTGGTGGACGATTTTCAATGGCGTGGGTTTTTAATCGTCCACCAACATCGTCGCACATCATCGTCTTACTCCCATGCCAACGGCAGCTCCCTACTCTCCGCCAGTCAGTGTGCCTGTGGCACGCCGCAAGGTCGCCTGCGCATGCTGACAGCCCCAACGGGCCTGGACATGCTGGACATCCGCGGCGGTGAGTGCGGTCTGCGCATCCAGAAGATCCGTGACCGTCACCGCCCCGACCTTGTAACGGGCAGACATCAGGCGCAGACTCTCTTCGGCATGCTGGGCCTGCGTTGCCGTCGCATGGACCAGCTCTGCGGACTCCTGAACGCGGGCAAAGGCGGCCCAGACATCTCTGCGAACAACAAGTCTGACCCGTTCCAACACGGCTTCTGCCTTGGCTGCCTCGGCCCGGGCCCGGGCCAGCGTGTGGCGTTTGGAAAACCCGTCGAAAGCAGTGAACTCAATCATGACACCGATAGACCACGCCTCGTCATCAAGTGAACTGTCGTCATCGCGCCAGCCATAGCTGCCCTCTGTATACACCTTGGGGCGATAGGCAGCTTTGGCAGCTTGCACCTGGTGTCGACTGCCTGCAACTGCACTTTGCAGTGCCTTGATTTCCGGTCGGGCCTCAAGAGCTTGTTGCACAAGCACGGCGACCTCTATCGCATTGGAACAAGTGGCAAAGGCAATATCGACAACTATATCGGTCGGCAACTCGGCGGGTAATCCCATTGCGATGTTGAGGTCGCCTTTGGCCGTGCGGATCATGGTCTTGGCGCGAATGAGTTCGGCCTTGGCGTTGTCCACTTCGACCTGAGCGCGTAGAACATCGGCTTCAGTGGTATCGCCAACAGCCTGGCGGTCTTTGGCGGCACCAAAATGGGACTCGGCATTGGCCAAGCTCTTTTCAGCCACAGTCAGCAACTCCATGGTAACAGCGAGTTCATAGAACGCCTGATGCACATCATAGAGTACGCTGAGGGTGGTGATCTCACTGTTTGCGCTGCTGGTAGAGCGCGCCGCCTTGGCAGCATCAAGCCCGGCCCGACGCACTCCGCCATCGTAGAGCACGTAGCGGGCAAACCCCCCTGCACTCCAGTCGTCCGTGGGGCCGACTGTCGAGGAGACCCCGGATGCAGTGAAACCGTTCGGCATGAAAGCGTGGCTTTGCCAGCGGCTGACCCCGCTACGGACGCCGAGCGTTGGATAATAGGGTGCGCGCGCTTCGCCCACAGCCTCGCGCGAGGCCGCCTGCTCCGCCGTGCTGGATTTGAGCAGGGGACTCTGCGCCAGCGCGAGACGGCTGCAGTCGCTCAGTGTCAGGCGGTTGGTCGCGGCGATCTCTGCTGTTAGTTCTTGGGCTGAACCCGTTGCTGCGCAGTACAGGCTGCAGGCTACTAACCATAAAGTGGCAGCCGGTCGTCTTTTTCTAAAAAACTTGTGAAGATTTGTGTGTATATTCATTTGTTTGTTCCTCTTGCCTGTAACTTCAAATGGTTTCAGGTGTTCTCATGTGTTTTTTAACTTTGTCGTAAACTTTCGCAAGCGCAACTATGCCCTGCATGCAAGCTGGCTTGCAGTGAAACGCGGGGCGCAATGCCGCTCATAGAGCGGCTACTACATCGATCGGCAAGGCTTGCAAGTTGCTCCGCAGTCCAGGCCACAAGCTGTTTTTTTGACCTGGTGACTTGGTGACCAGGTGACTCGGTGGCATTGCTGCCTGACCCGGACTCTGTTTCAACCGGACATGTCCGATTGGAAATCGGACCTACGTTCTAACCTCTGTCTTCTGTTTCCTACGCCATGGTCTTATCAAAGCGCCGCATTGCGGCCCAGAGCGTTAAAACACCCATGACCGCGAGTGCCAACATGTGCGGCCACAGCACGGAAAGCCCGACACCCTTGAGAAAAATACCTCGTATGATGATCAGAAAATAGCGCAGCGGATTGAGTGTCGTGAGCCATTGGATCACCTGTGGCATATTGGCAATGGGAAACATGAAGCCAGAGAGCAGGACAGCTGGAAAGTAGAAGAAGAATGTGCTCATCATGGCCTGCTGCTGGGTCTGGCTGACAGTTGAAATCAGCAGTCCAATGCCGAGCGTGGTCATCAAGTACAACGCGGTAGCCAGAAACAGCAGTGCTAGATCGCCGCGAATGGGAACCTCAAACCAGAAGACACCGATCAGCGTGATGACGATCACGTCGGCAAAGCCGATCAAGGCGAACGGCAGGCTCTTGCCGAGAATAAATTCGGCTGGTGTAATCGGGGTGACCATGATCTGCTCCATGGTGCCAACCTCTTTCTCGCGGACTACGGCCATGCTCGTCAGCATCAGGGTGATCAGCATCACTAGGATGGCGATCACGCCCGGCACATAGAAGTTGCGGCTCTCGAGGTTTTCATTGAACCAGGCGCGTGTCTGGATGTTAACGCCAGCAGGCGGGCTAAATAGACCTTTGATGCGCGATAGGCGCGTGATGAGAATCGCCTGTGAAATCTCGCCGGCAATGCGCGCGCTGTAATCCAGAACAATACCGGCGGTATTGGAGTCTGTGCCGTCCAGCAGCACCTGGAGCTGGGCCATGCGGCCAGCCCGGAGTTCCTGCTCGAACCCTTTGTTCATACGCAACACCGTCCGTATTTTTCCGCGGTCTAGTGCCTCGCGCACCTGAACGTCGTTCTGCAGGTGGGCCACCACGTCAAAGTAGCCGGAGTTCTCGAAGCGCGCGACCAGCTCGCGGCTGGCGATGCTGTTGTCGAGATCGAAAACTGCTGTGGCAACGTTCTTCACGTCAGTGGTCACGGCGTAACCAAAAACCAGCACCTGAATAATCGGCATCAGGAAAATCACGCCCTTCATCTTTGGGTCGCGAAAGATGTGGATGAACTCCTTTACTAACATACGTTTGATACGTTCAATGTTCATGTTGCCACCTTCTTCTTGAATTTAACGTTGGCAACTGTCATTACCACAACCCCAAAGAATGCTAGCAACACAGCTTCCATTGCCATGACTTCAAGGCCAATGCCCTTCAGGTAGATGCCCTTCAACAGTGCCACGAAGTAGCGAGCTGGAATCAGGTGGGTCATGATCTGCAGGGGCCGCGGCATGTTATCGATCGCATACATGAATCCAGAGAGCAGAAACGAGGGCAGGAATGTGAGCACCATAGCCAACTGGCTGGCCAGCAGCTGGCTCTTGGTGACAATGCTGATCAGTATGCCCAGCGAGAGCGAGCCAGCCAGGAAGATCGCTGCCATGCCGAACAGCAAGGCCACATTGCCGCGCAGGGGAACCTGGAAGATAAACTCGCCCATCAGTACTGCCAGCAGCACGTCCAGCATGCCGATCGCAAAGTAGGGCAGGAGTTTTCCGAGGATCAGCTCGGGACCGCGAACAGGGGTAGAGATGAGCTGCTCCATGGTCCCGCTCTCCCATTCGCGGGCAACTGTCAGGGAGGTCAGCAAGGCCGCGATAACCATCATGATCACGGCAATCAGACCTGGGATGATGTAGTTTCGCGACTCCATGTCGGCATTGAACCAGACACGCGGTCGCACCTCAATCGGCGCAGCCAGGGCTTTGCCGCCCATCCGCTGAACCTCACCCACTGCGATCTGCTGCGAGAAGATGAACGCCACAACACGGGCGTATCCCATGGCAATAGTTGCGGTGTTGGCATCGCTGCCATCCACGATCATCTGCACAGGAACCTCTTGCCCTGCCACAAGCTGATCAGCGAAATTCACGGGCACAATCAGCGCCGCCAGCGCTGTCCCTGAGTCGATGGCGTGCTCAACCTCGCGGTAATTGCGGACATATGCGCGGATGCTAAAGTAGTGAGAGCCGTCGAAGCGGCTGACAAACTCGCGGCTGGCCTGGGTGTTGCTCTGGTCCCACACCACGACCGGCACATTGTCGACATCCAGCGTCAGCGCGTAACCGAAGAGCACCAGGAGCAGCATGGGGATGACAATCGCCATGCCTAGGCTGCGCGGGTCGCGCACGATGTGGATAAATTCCTTACGGGCAACCGCCCAGACGCGGTACAGTTTCATCCGTGTACCTCCTTTTGTGGTTGTTCGAGTCGGTCCTGCGCCTCGATCAGGGAGACGAATACGTCCTCCATCGAAGGCACGATCTGCTCAATACGATCAATCGCACAGTTGTTTTCTTGTAGGACCGTTGTGATGGCTGGGATGGCCGCGTTCGCGTCCTCAGCCACGATGTGCAGGCCGCGTCCAAAGAGTGCTGTTTCCTTGACCTCGGGGAGGTGCTCGATAAAACCCATGGCATCCTGTGGCTGGTCGCACAGGAGTTCGATGACATCCTCCTGCATGGTTTCCGTCTTGAGCGTTGCGGGCGCGCCCAAGGCAATCAACTCGCCACGGTAGATCAGGCCAATACGATCACAGTACTCTGCTTCATCCATGTAGTGCGTGGTCACGAAGATGGTGACCCCTTTGCTGGCAAGTTCGTAGATCAAGTCCCAGAACTGACGGCGACTGATGGGATCCACGCCGGAGGTGGGTTCATCGAGAAAGATGACAGGCGGCTCGTGCAGAATGGCGCAGCCCAGGGAGAGCCGCTGTTTCCAGCCGCTGGAGAGAGTGCCTGTCCGTGAATGGCGATGCTCCCGAAGGCCGGCCATCTGAAGCACCCAATCCTTGCGCGCCTGCTTCTTCGCCTTCGGAATCAGGTAGATGCCGCTATAAAAGTCGATGTTCTCCTCTACGGTCAGGTCTTCGTAGAGCGAAAATTTCTGGCTCATGTAACCGATGTTGGACTTGATCTTCTCCTGCTGCGTGCGGATGTCGAGGCCCGCGACTGTGCCGGCGCCGCCCGAGGGGGCGAGGATGCCGCAGAGCATGCGGATAGTAGTCGACTTGCCAGCGCCATTGGGACCCAGAAAGCCAAAAATCTCCCCTTTTTTAACCTCAAAAGATACGCGGTTCACCGCCACGAAGGAGCCGAAGCGCTTCTCCAGATCTTTAACAACAACTGCGTGATCCTGGTTATCCATGACGTGCACCTCCTTCCTCCTGAGCGAGTACGGAAACAAAAACATCTTCGAGTGTGGGCGGCACTGTCCGCGCAGAGTCGATTCTGATGCCTGCAGTGCGCAGGATCGACTCGGCACTTGCCTGGGTGGCAGCCAACTCGCGCGTTGCCACATGTACGCGATCACCGAAAAGTCCGACCGAGCACTCAGGCAGTTCGGCACGCAACAACGCCGCGGCGCGGCGCGGATCAGCGATGCGCAACTCCAGAATCAAGTCGCGCATGATTTGCTTTACCTCTTCCGGTGTGCCCAGCGCCAGCAGCCGACCCTGATGAATGAGGGCCAGCCGCGCGCAGCGTTCCGCTTCGTCGAGGTAGGCCGTTGAGACGAAGATCGTGACCCCATCACGTACCAGCTGGTAAAGAATGCGCCAGAAATCACGCCGCGAAACCGGGTCCACACCATTTGTGGGTTCATCAAGAAAAAGTACCTTAGGCGTGTGAATGAGCGCACAGACGAGTCCCAGCTTCTGTTTCATACCGCCGGAGAGCTTGCCGGCCAGGCGCTTCTTGAAAGGCGTGAGATTGCTGAAAGCGAGCAGATCGTCGACCTTCTCGCTCCGACCACGCCGCGGCACCCCATAAATGTCAGCATAGAAGTCCACGTTCTGCATGACCGACAAATCAGGATAGAGACCAAAGCGCTGGCTCATATACCCGATCGAGTCTTTGATTGCATCTGCCTCGCGCACCGAGTGGTAGCCCGCGACCCAGGCATCGCCAGCTGTCGGATCCATAATCGCGGTGAGCAGACGCATGGTGGTGGTCTTGCCCGCGCCATCCGGCCCCACGAGACCGAAAAGCTCGCCTTTGGCCACGGAGAGAGTCAGCCGGTCCACAGCCAGTACATCTCCGAAGCTTCTTGTCAGGTTCTCTGTTCGAATGGCATCCATTGTAACTCCTAAACCCGCGCACTGGGCGCGGAGTGTTAAAGTGCGCGAGAGAGGCGGTCGCATGTTTTGTGCGTAAGCAACGTAGGTCCGATTTCCAATCGGACAGTCACGTAGGTCCGATTTCTAATCGGACATGTCACGTAGGTCCGATTTCCAATCGGGCAGTCACGTAGGTCCGATTTCCAATCGGACAGTCACGTAGGTCCGATTTCTAATCGGACAGTCACGTAGGTCCGATTTCTAATCGGACATGTCACGTAGGTCCGATTTCCAATCGGACAGTCACGTAGGTCCGATTTCCAATCGGACATGTCCGGTTGGAAACCGGACCTACTGAGTTCAGCCGCCTCTTCGGTTTGCGATAGCGGCGGCGATGCTGGGGAACGAGCCCCGCATGATCCCAATCGTCCACCAACATCGTCCACCAACATCGTCGGCCAACATCGTCGGCCAGCATCGGATGCAGTAGCCGCTCTATGAGCGGCATGTGTCGCTCATAGAGCGACTACTACACTAAACCCTCGATAAACGACTTTTTTGGAAAGAACAATTCATTGTTTTTTCTAGTCGCCTAAGCGACTAAGGCGCTTTAATGTCGGCATCAGCCGGCATGCCTGGTTTCAGCTCCTGGTTGGGGTTGGCTAGATCCACCTTAATGCGGTACACCAGTTTCACACGCTCTTTGGTGGTTTGCACGTTCTTGGGCGTGAACTCCGCTTGCGAGGCGATGAATGACAAGCTCCCTTCGTAAAATTTTCCAACATAGGTGTCTGTTGAGACTTGGACCCTCTGTCCGATCCTGACCCGTCCCAAATCCGTTTCATTGATGTAGGCGCGCAGCCAGACCTGGCTGAGGTCGCCAACAGTCACCACCGGAGTTCCTGGAACCACATACTCGCCATCCTCAATCCCTTCGGCCAGGACAATCCCGCTCAGCGATGTGCGTAGCGTGGTGTATCCGAGGCGGGTTTCAGCGAGCGCCACAGCCTGTTGAGCCTGTTCCACGCGGGAGCGCGCCGCTCGGATAGTCTCCTCGCGCGGGCCTTTTTGAAGTAGCGTCAGCCGCGCCTCAGCTTCGCGCACCTTGGCGGAGGCCATGCTGGACGCTGCTTGCGCTGCTTCAAACTCGCGCGACGAAATAACCTTCTGCGTGAACAGCTCTTGCTGGCGGGCAAACTCACCCTCCACACGCTGCGCCTCGGCGCGGACGATTTCCAGAGCTGCCACGGCTTGCTCAATCTCCTCAGGACGCGTTCCGGCCTCCAATTCGGCCAGCACAGCCAGTGCGGTCTGGGCATCAGCCCGACGCATGGCGGCTTCCTGTTCCAGTTCCGTTTTGTCGAGGAACGCGACAACTTGACCGTTGGTTACGCTTTCGCCTTCGGAAACCAGCCGTTGCACAACGCGGCCCGGGATTTTAAAGCTCACTTGCGCGGCGGTTACTTCAATGTTCCCCGACACACGGATGACATCTGGATCCTCTCGTTCCGCATTGCGCATGTACCAGACTCCGAACACAGTGGCACCGGATGCCACGAGGATCAGAATTACTAGCCTTATCTTTTTCATTGTATTTCTCCTTGTGAATAAACAGTCACATCACGGGTAAAAAAAGGTGTGCCCGATTGCTGCGCGAGGCTGTTTGTGTATAAATCGATTCTAATCATAGTGTCTCCTGCTTATTTGCTACCGTGGTCTTACGCTCAATAGCGCTGCGAAAGATTGGCCACGCTGTTTCGGCCTGCTGCATGGCGTCGTGCTCGCCCGCGCTGAGATGCCAGAGTATGGTTGAGGGTTGGACGAGCCCCATAAACATAATGGCCACCGCTTTCGGATCCAGCGCTTCGCGGATCGATCCTTCACGCTGTCCCTGGGCGACCATGGCTGCAATCTCGGCCAGGTAGGCTTCAATGATACCCAGTAGTTTTACGCGTCGGTCGGGATTGCCGTTGTAGACCTCTGTTGAGAAAACCACCACGGGAATCGATTTGTTTTGGCGAACCAGATTGATGTGTTTCATCAGCAGGAAGCAAAGGCGTTCCACGGCGGTTCCCTCCAGATGGGCAATGGCGCGGACATTGCCGCTCAGCCCGCGTTGGAGATAGTCAAGGATCGCGTCGATTACATCGTCTTTGCTACGGAAGTGCCGGTAGATGCCGGAGGGTACAATGCCGACCTTGCGGGCAATCGCCGCCATGCTCAGCCCTTTCATCCCCCCTGTGCCGACCAGCTCCAGCGCGGCCCGGGCGATCTCATCTTGGCGGACTTCAGTAGTTTGTTTTTCGGCAGCCATAACCTTCTCCATGTGAATGATGGTTCACATTGTTACAGAAGTGTCCGGTGATGTCAATGGCCGTGTCAGTTATTTATTTGTTTTTGTATATTATCGTTTCTACCCGCGGCCGCAGGTAGGCTGAACGAATCCCTGTGACCTTTATCAGGACAAAATATGCCAATTTTGGCAATCAGCGTCAAACCCGATATGTCCTACTCCACAACCGCATCGCACTTTTTCGTGTGGTCACGTAAGGTGAAAGCTGCTTTGAATAGAGCCGCGCCTAAAAACACTCCGCCCAGTAGCAGCACAATCAGCGCGCCGGTTTGAATGTTGAAAATATTGGAGAGAAAGATGCAAACCGATGACAGCAGCGCGCCCAGCACTCCGCCACCCCAGAGCATGCGGCGTGGCGAGTTGACAAAGAGTGAGATGATGGCCGAGGGGGCGACCAGCAGTCCGAGCGTCAGGATGGTGCCCACTGCCTGCAGCGAGGTGATCATCACGATCACCAGAACGCCCGCCATCAGATAGTCAAGGGTCCGAACGTCGATCCCCTGAGCAGTGGCCCCATCGGTGGAGAACGCCATAATGATAATCTTACGCTGCAGGAGAATGACAATAGATGCGGCCAGGTAGCCTACAATCAGAATAAACCAGATGTCAAAGTTAGAGACGCTGAGAATATCGCCGAAGAGGTAGTGCTCAATGTTCACATATTGATTCAACGATTTGAGAAGCAGCAATCCGCCGGCAAAGGCGGTTGTCCAGAAGATGGCCAGCACGGTGTTGATATCAATGCGGGTCTGCCGCGAGACACGCTGCGCCCCCACCCCGACGACCAGGGCGGTGAAGACCGATCCAATCAGCGCACTCAGGGGATTGATGCCGCTGATCAGAGCGGCCAGAGCGATGCCCGGGAAGAGGGTGTGCGAGAGTGCTCCGGCGAAAAGCGAGGCTTTGCGCAGGACAATGTAGGCGCCGAAGAAACCGTTTAGAAAGCCGATCATCGCAGCGGCGAGCAGCGCCCGCTGGTTGAAACTGTAACTTAGAACATCGGCAATATCCGCAATCATGAAAAAACCTTGGTTAAATTTTCAGGGGTCAAGACCTCATCCACCGCCCCGTAGGCCACGAGATGGCGCTTGAGCAACAGAACCGAGTCAAATATCTCCGCAGTCTCCGCTATATCATGGTGCGCGGCGATGATCAGTTTTCCCTTACTCACCAAATTTCGCATCAGTCCCGCGAGTGTCTCGCGCGAGGGACGGTCAAGGCCATTCAAGGGCTCATCAAGCAACAGCACATGTGGCTCCTGTGCCAGCGCCCGGGCGATAAAGACCCGCTGCTGCTGTCCACCGGAGAGTGAGTTAATCTGCCTTTTGCACAGCTGTGTGATCTGCATCTCTTCCAGAGCTTGATCAACAACCGCGTGATCGTGCGCGGCAAAGGGTTTGAATGAGCCCAGACGCGAGTAGCGCCCCATCTCCACCAGGGCCCGCACAGTCAGGGGAAAATTCCAGTCAATATCCTCTTTCTGCGGCAGGTAGGCGATCTCATAGCGGTGGCGCGTCACCCGGTTGCCGCACCAGAGCACCTCGCCTTGTTGTGGGTTCACAAGTCCGATGATGGTTTTGAGTAGAGTGCTTTTGCCAGATCCGTTGGCACCGATCAGCGCCAGTGCGCTGCCGCAGCAGATTTCAAAGCTGACATCGCGTAGCGCGCACACCGCGCCGTAATGCACATGTACGTTCTTGACTGTCAATCTATGGTCGGAGTGGTTCATTGATTATTATTCTCTCAAAACGCAGTAGCTGTTTGTTGTTCACGCTTCAGCGTGCTCTTTGTTCTCTGGTCGGCTATAGGCCCTTACCAAAGGGCAAGGCAAACATGTCGGTCCTTAAAACCATGTTGACTGAAAATGTTTTCTGCAAGCAAGATGCTTGCACTACTCCATTATCACTTTTACAGTAACGTCTCAATAACCCGCTTCGAAACAGCCTTCCGTCTTCGCGCTTCGTAACTACGCCGAACACGGAAAGCCTGTACAACAAACTTCGTTTTACCACTCGAAGCTTACTACGTCGTCGAGTTTTTTCTGTGCCCAGCGCCGAGCGCGCTGCTCCTCAAGGTTATCGACGATGAGTTCAATCTCAAACACGTGTTCCTGATTATCGGGCCAATCAGCCTGCAAGTTGAGCTCGGCGCTGTTCTCGGTCAGTTGCAGAGTGAACTGGTATTCGCTCCCGCCTGGCAAGGGGGTATTGCTACTGCATAGCACCTTGCCTTGCTGGAGAACCCTGAACTGGGAGGGGGCGCCGGTATAGCGGATCACAGCAGTAGCTGGTACAGAGCACTCAGTCACAGATGCGGTTGTCTGCGCAGGGTGCGGTGGATGGCTCTGGCCTAGGGTCAGCTTGATGGCTGGTATGACCAGCAGAAGCCAGAGCACTGAAAACATAATCCACTCTTTAATAGGGCTGCCTCTCACAGTTTTAAATTTCCTTTATCAGTGCGCATGGGTTTCCATTGGCGCGAGTGCTTTGGCAATGGTTGAAACATTGTGGCGGAACATGGCTTCATAGGTTGGGTGCTCCTTTTCCGGGCTGCCTGCCAGGAGGTACCCTCCGAGTCGGATACCAGTCTCGCGCGCAATGGTCTCGACTGTTTTGGGGTTGACATTTTTTTCGGGGAACACCGCCTTGATGTTTTTTAACTTCACGGTTTTGACAACCTCGGTGATCTGCCGCGGTTCAGGGGTTGTTTCAGATGAGAGGCCCAGAATAGGGGCTGTCTCAAAGCCGAAATCCCGGCAGAAGTAGCCAAATGAGTTGTGGGCAGTTGTCAGAACTCGCTCAGAACGGGGGATTTGAGCAAGCTCTTTCCTGGCCCAACGCTCCAGTTGGTCCAGCGTGCGGTTGTATTCACTCCGCCGTGTGTTAAAGTACTCCGAGTTCTGCGGGGCCAATTCAGCCAAGGCGGTTGCAATGATTCGCATGGCGCGTTTGATGTTTTTGATGCTATGCCACCAGTGAGGGTCAACTGCGTTGTGATGGTGGTGATCATGGCCGCAGTCGCTGTGCTCTGCAATCAATGAGGGGATTGTTGCGCCAACATCAAGCAGCCGCTGCCCTGCGCTCAGGTTATCACGGATGTCCTGTAGATAACTCTCCAGCCCTTTGCCTGAGGCGAGAATAAGCTGGGCCTGCTGAGCTGCCTGCAGCTGCCTGGGGGTGGGGGTATAGGCATGTGGGTTCTCATCTGCTCGCATCAACTCAATCACCGTGATCCGCTCGCCCCCAATCTGGCGTGCAAGATCGGTAAGAATTGGGTTAAGCGAGGCGACACTCAGCTCTGCAGTTGCTCCCCATACGCCCGATGCGCATAAGATGGCCCAGAGGGCGTGGATCACAATTAATTTTGAATATTTCATGGTGGTTTGCTGATGAGTTTCTTTAGCGTCAGCTTCACTAAAAACTTTATCTGCAAGCAGGATGCTTGCACTACTTCATTATCACTTTCAATTCTATTTAAAGGTTTAAAGGTCAAATGCACATTACTTCTGTTTCATTCCTGCCTAAGAGCATAGCTGAAAAGCAGGAGTTGCGGCAACTATAATTATTGCATGGCAGCTTTTAGAACGTTTTTGCTTGGCATAATCTCTGCAACAGGTTACGATTATCCCCAGTTTTTTTGTAGCTTGTAGCTTGTAGTCTCGTAAAATAGAACCCTAAAAGGAGATTGACACAACGATGAAATTAAATAGGAAAAATGCTGATTTTTTTGTGCCTGATGGCATGGAGCAGGTTGAGGCGTTGTCACGCACCACCCATCTGGGTGTTGGCGCCCATCAGGATGACCTCGAATTTATGGCCATGCATGGAATCTTGACATGCTTTGGCGTGCAAGATCAATGGTTCAGCGGTGCCACAGTCACCAATGGCGCCGGAAGCTCACGCTCTGGCATCTATGCCGCTTACACTGATGAAGAGATGTGCGCTGTGCGCTGCTTGGAGCAGAGGAATGCGGCGATCTTGGGTCAATACGGGGCCCAGTTGCAGCTCGATTATCCTAGCTCCGCTGTCAAGGGGGAAGATCAGAGTGAGGTTGTCGAGGATCTCTATAACATCCTGATTGCAGCACGGCCACAGGTGGTTTACACCCATAACCCTGCGGATAAACATGCCACCCATGTGGGGGTCTGCCGCGCACTGATCAAGGCTCTGCGTAGGCTGGAGCCCTCTCAGCGCCCTAGTCAGGTATTAGGGTGCGAAATCTGGCGTGATCTGGACTGGTTGCCAGACTCTCTCAAGGTAGTGCTGGATGTGAGCGAGCGCACCAATATCTCCGCCGCGCTCTCCGGAATATTTGATTCACAGATCACAGGCGGCAAACGCTATGACCTGGCTGTTGCCGGACGCCGTACTGCACACGCGACCTTCTTTGAATCCCATAATGTGGATCAGTCAGATGCGTTGAGCTTTGCCATGGATATGACACCGCTGATGGCTGATGATTCTCTCTCTATCGCGGATTTTGTCTCTGATCTGATTGAGCAGTTTAAGGCAGAGGTGCTGGCGCAGATTTCCGGCTAGGCGACTAGATCCGCGCGTGGCGCGGAGTGAAGAAGTGCGCGAGTGCGATAGTGCGCGAGCAACGTAGGTCCGATTTCCAATCGGACATCTCCGGTTGGAAACCGGACCTACAAAGGTCGGCTGCGCCTTTGGTTGACGATAGCGGCGACGATGCTGGTGGACGAGCTCCCACATGATCCCAATCGTCCACCAAGATCGCATGCCACGCCGAACGACTGGAAGGCGGGTCGCACAGCAGTGTCGGTCGTAGCTTGATTAGGATTATGATTCAGTTCATGAAAAACGCGCCATGGGGTGTAGAGTTGCTTCCAGCATGTCCGCCGTAGCCTTGGCGAAGGAGGACGAAGCAATTAACGGACACATGGTGTTTGTTCGTCAAAGGCACGCCAAGGGATTTCATGATCTTTGTTTGGCTCATCCGTCTTCGTCCCGCAAGCGGAACTACGCCGGACAAGTTCCGCCAACCCTACACGTTCCACTTTGATGAAGCTTGAGAGTCGCGCGTCTGGTGCAAATGTGCCAAAGATGGTTTATGAACTATGTTGTTCGTGCGAAACACGAACGCAATTAAGGAAAATTATGAACAGAGTTGAATTTGATTTTGAGAGATTGCGCTCAGTTGTGCGGCAGTTTTCTTTGCTTGGTGATGTGGTTGCAGCTGAGCGCTATGGCTCCGGGCATATTAACGACACCTATAAGGTTGCCATGAACCTCGCTGGCACCCCCTTAAATTATCTCTTGCAGCGTATCAACCATTCGATCTTTAAAGATCCCGCGCAGTTGATGGAGAATATCCTGCGGGTGACCGAGCATCAGTGGAGTAAAATCGCTGATCCCGATGATCTGGATGCCAGCCGCAGGTGTCTGACAGTTTTGATGTCGAACGCGGGTCTGCCCTATGTGCGCGACGAGGATGGCAACTGGTGGCGCGGCTATCTCTTTATTGAAAAGGCCCGCACCTGGGATCAGATTGAGAGTAACAGCTTTGCTTATGAGGCAGCGCGCGCCTTTGCCGGCTTTCAAAATCAGTTGGCCGATCTGCCGCTGCCGCGACTGCACGAAACAATTCCTGATTTCCATCACACTCCCAAACGGATTGAAGCACTCGACCGGGCGATTGCCGAGGATGCGCATGGCCGCGCAGCCGAAGTGCAGGCGGAGATTGAGTTTGTCTATCAGCGGCGTGAGGAGTGCGGTCGTCTGATCCGGCGCTTTGAGGCTGGCGAAATTCCTGAGCGAATTACGCACAACGACACCAAGATCAACAACGTGATGCTGGATGATGCCAGCGGCAAAGGGATCTGTGTGATCGACCTCGACACCGTCATGCCCGGTCTTGCGCTCTATGATTTCGGCGATATGGTGCGCTCCGCCGCAGCGGCTTCAGCCGAGGATGAGCGAGATCTCTCCCTGGCAGGCACCCGAATTGATGTGTTTGAGGCGCTAGTACGGGGGTATCTCCCAGAGGCCGGCTTCCTGAATGAGGCTGAGTTGGAGGAGCTGGCATTCTCAGGACGGCTGATCACCATGACCATTGGCATCAGGTTTCTAACCGACTATCTGTGTGGCGATGTTTATTTCAGGACCCACCGCACAGGCCAGAATCTGGATCGTTGCCGAGTGCAGTTTCAGATGGTGCGCAGCATGGAGCAGCAGTCCGCCGCAATGGAGGCCGTGGTGGCGGCAGTGCGGAGGATTTGTTTTGCTCCGTGAGTTGCGAAAAGTTGGTTCCCGTCCGAATTTTGGCGTTTGCACACAACCTTTTGTTGGTGTACAATAAAAAGGATGAGATTAAACCCGCAATTACTGATTTTAGGTATGTACACCACTCTGTGTGTTTCCTTGCTTTATGGATGGAACGATCAGCACTGGCTTGGCAACAGCGGGCGTGTGGCCCGCTGGGAGGGGGATCAGCCTGCGGATTATCTGCGGCTCGGTGTGCTTCGAGACGGAGTTTATTGTGTCAGTGCCACTGACATTGCTATTGCACTCGGAATAACCACCAGCGTCGCGCTGGCCAGCCTTGGGTCAGGGGAGTTTCTCTTGACCTGCGGCACTAATGCGGTTGCCTGGAGTTCAGATGGCACATCGCTCTACTTTCCCGGTGCGCGGAGCCGCGAGCTCTACGCCCCGGAGAATGTCTATTTCCTGCGGCAGGGTGCCGGCAGGGTCATGGATTCCCGCAGCGCACCCCTCGCGAGCGGCGGCACCAACCTCTGGTTCATGGGGAACTGCCGCTACCGCCGCGAGTTTATGGATGTGACCGCTTATTTTGACCGCCGGTCAACCAATGCATCGCTTACCAATGCGCCGATTTTTGGCATGTCGCTCGGCAACAGCAGTTGTAACCGTACTTCATGTCTCTTCACTGCCGCTCTGCCCGGTTATCAAAGCTCAGCCGCAACCAACCTGCAGCTGGCTGTGCAGGCCATCTCTTATGGCGACTACAACAAGTCGGGCGATACACATCGCTTTGAGACTTTCATAAACAACGTTTCATGCGGAACCAACTCCTGGAGCGGCGAGCAACTGGTGCGCTTTCCGTACACTGTGGAGTTGGCCGCAGTTACCAATGACCTGCCGCAAGTTGTGATCACAAACCTAACCCCTACGAAGCATTTTTTGTTGCTGGATGTTGAGGTGGAGTATCCCTGCTCTTATCAGGTGAGGGATGTGCCGCTGCTATGTTCAGGCGGCGATCAGAGCAATATCGCTGTGAGCGGGAGTGGCAACCCCAGTGCAGTGCGGCTTTGGGATGTGACCGATCCACTGCGTGCAGTGGTGCTTGATGTGGCGGTAAATGCGCATAGCAACAGCTGGAGCGCGATTTTCGCCTGTGGCGATGTCATCAGCCGTTATGCGATCTTTGAAGCTGAGAGTTGTTTTCAACCGTCAATGACTGGCTTTAGAGATGTCAATTGGAATGCGGCCGGGGAGATCCCTGAGCTGGTGATTGTCACGCCGCCGCGTCGCTGGGTCAGCGGGTTTGAACAGGCACTGGAACCTTTGGTCGCCTTGCGCCGTCGGCAGCGGCTCACAGTGCGGGTGGTTGACGCTGAGGAGATCTACAATGCCTTCTCGCACGGTTTGGTCTCGCCGCACGCCTTTCAGCGTTTTGCCGCCGCAGGGGTGAACTCAGGCACTCCAAAGCCGTTGCGCCACCTGCTCTTTGCTGGCTACGCCTCCACCGATTATCACTTGGAGACCTTTATTCCTGACACAGTTTTCAAGAACGGTAAAAAAGGATTTCCCGCTCTCTTTCCTCTCCTGCAGATATATCAACGTGAGTTTGTCAACGGTTCGCATGAGCAGTTGCTGCTACCGAATGATATGATGCTGGGTGATGCGGATGGCAACGGTGTGCCGGATGTCGCGGTGGGACGATTTTTGGCCACCGATGCTTTTGAAATCTCGAACATGGTTGCCAAAACCATTGCCCATGATGCTTCGCACAACTGGAATCAGGCGGTCATGGTCTCGGATTGGAACGGGACACCTGGCACCTCGAAGTACTTTAAATTCAGTGAACATTGTGCTGGTCTGGCCACAAACTACAGTAATGGCGGTTGGAACGTGACCCACTATCCGAGCATGACAGAGATCGGATCAACAAAGATCTGGAGTGATACATATCGTAAAACCGGTGTTACATATGACTTTAAGGAGGGACGTGATTTGTTCTACTTTATCGGTCACTCAAGCGACCTTATAATGGGACATTCCCCATTTTCCGGAAAATATTTTGTGAAAGTCGACGGTATAATCACCGCTGACTGGGAGTTTGCCCCTTTCGCCATGCTGCTGGGTTGTCGCATGGCGCGATACACCTCTTTGGATGTTGTCAACCTCACCGTCGGCCTGATGGAAGCTGCCGCCAAAAACCCCTCCTCCGGCTTTTGCTCCTCCATCAGCGCCGCAGGATATCTGAGTTTCGGTTATGCCAAGGAGCTTTCAAATCTCTTCTCGAATGAAATTAATTTATATGGCGCCTGCACGGTCGGTGATGCCTATCTGGCCGCGCTGAGCCAGCTCGGTGCTGCGGATCTCAGAAATATTCAGCATTTGGTGCTACTGGGCGACCCCTCCATGCCAGTGCGAAAAGTGAAATATGGATCGGTTCTTAAGGTTCATTAAAAACTGCTAGAGGTCAGAGAAAACACACACATGGAAAACCTGGAAGCCCCGAGTTACAGGCAAGCCGGCCGCGCAGCGCGCTGTGAAAAAACGATGGGGTAACTGTGATAAAATGGCCGAGTTATAGCAAGACGGTGCGCTACGTTATTTTTTAGGTAAAAATTTTCGAGGTAAAAAATGAGGCACCCCCTGAGAACGCCGATGTCCCCGTCGGCATCGCTGAGAACAAAGCCGACGAGGACGTCGGCGCTCCCAGGAATTAACTTGCTCATGACGCAAAAAACCAGAAAACAACTCGGCGGTCGGCTGCATCGGGCTGGGGTTGTAGACGGCATCGGCTGACGATAATGTGCGACGATAGCGGATTACGATTAAACCCGCGCCCTTAGAAATCGTCAACCAGCATCGTCGCCGCTATCGTCAGTCGGAAGTGCTGCCTCTCTGGACAAGGGTTGTGATTAAACAAAGATAAAAAACGCATGGAAAACACCTTAAACCATTTGAAGTTACAGGCAAGGTAGGAGGAAAGATGGAAAATACGCACTATACTCGCGCGGAAAACGTCACTTTGCGTGACATGGCTGGTGAGCATTTTTTGATCGTGCTGGATATTGGTGAGTCCAGGATGTTCAACCTCAACAGCATGGGCCTCTGGTTTTGGGAACAACTGGAAGTGCCGCAAACCAAGGCTGAGCTGCTGGCCGCCATGCTCGCGGAATATGAGGTTGAGCGTGAAATCGCCGTCGCTGAAATCAATCGCTTTCTCGCCTATCTCAGAGAGCACAGCTTGATCACGCAGTGTGAAACGCCGCCTGCTGAAAAGGGTGAAAAGGTTAAGGGATGTAATTTTCCGGCTGAACTTGTAGGGCGGGAGCCGTGACCCCGTCGTGTATCAAGATTGTTTAAAATGTAGCTCCGGTATTCAGCCGGACAATCCTGATGCAATCGGAAGCTGCGAATATCATATACCTCTTTTCGCGCAAGCTGTTATTTCTTTTTTACGGCGAATATTTCGCGCCAGGTGATGGCGTTGGAATCATCGAGAATCATCTCTTTTTTGGTATTCTCTTCGATTGTGAAAGTGCTCCACCAGAGGGCGGTTTTTGAGCCTAAGCCAGCTTTTGGGTCGCTGTCTTTAACGCGCTGCATGATGCAGAGGGCGTATTGTCCGGGTGGCAGGGTGAAGTGATAGGTGTTGGAGCCGGTCATGGAATTCGCCCGAATTTTGTAGTGTGCGCGTGTAACTCGTTCCAGATAGTTAATCGCGGTCAGCTCAGCCCGATGCTCAATGTTGGCCTTATCGCGCGCCGACTTTTTGATGACATTGCTGTATCCACGACCATATCCTGTATTAATGCGACGCGGCGCGCCTTCGATCTGGGCATCCGCTGTGTCGCGGGCCACTTGGTTCATGATGCCGACATACTGCTGACGCAGTTTGAAAAGCTCCTGAATCAGAGGCGGGTGATAGAGGCCCACCAGCACATCTGGTCGCTGGGGGATTCTGAGCGTGTGATGCACGGTGATGTTCAGGGAGGCGTAGGTGCTGGATGTATTGGTGATCACAGCCGGAAAAAGGGTGTACATGGGTAGATCGACCGCATACGTAACCTGCCCTGTTGGCAGTGGGGTGCGTGAGCGGCTGTCGCTGAAGGCGGTGCCCTGATTGAGGTTGAGTGACTGCGCTGCGAGTGAACTTGCGCAAAGCAGGATGGCTGTGAGCATAAATTTCATGATATGTCTCCGTAAGTGTGCCGTAGGACGGTTAGTCCCTGTAGGCGGCTAGAAAAAATAATTAATTGTTCTTTGCGAAAAAGTTGTCTATCGAACGTTTACCGGAAGTTAGTGTAGTAGTCGCTCTATGAGCGACACATGCCGCTCATAGAGCGGCTACTACACCCGATGCTGGCCGGCGATGATGGGCGGCCCGCCTTCCAGTCGTTCGGCGTGGCAAGCGATGTTGGTGGACGATTAGGATCATGCGGGGGCTCGTCCACCAGCATCGTCGCCGCCGCTATCGTAAACCGAAGGCGAAGCCGAACTCCAGTAGGTCCGGTTTCCAACCGGATATGTCCGATTGGAAATCGGACCTACGTTTTTGCGAAACACTGTAGCCGCGGGCTGTGACCGCGGTTGGGCGGTACGGCTGCGACTCGTATTGCAACCGAACAGACGCTCTCTCCGACAAAGTTCGCGGCAAAGCCGACCTATTGCCCAGGGTCAGGATCGCTGTCGGAATCGGGGTCGATCCCTTTCCTTTTTCGATTCCGATTCCGATTCCGATTCCGATGCAGCTGACCTCTGATGTCCGACCTCTGACCTCTGATCTCTGATCTCTCACTTTTTGGGTGCAATGATGGTGATACACTTGAGTTTGAAAGCGCAATCTTTTTTGAATGTGGGCACTGGAATTGCTATGGATTCGCCATCTGAGCGCACATCAAATTTGCGTGTTTGCCCGCCCTTATTGGTCTCGTAAAATGACACGCGGTAAATTCCGCTCTGCACACCTTCGATGCGCAGGGTTAGTCCCTTGACATCCGGTTGCTCGGCCCCTGAGCGGTCAAAGACAACAGGGTAAATGTAGCCGCGGCCCTCGGTGGGCGAGGTTGTGCAAAGAGCCGCGAATTGCTGGAGAATCTTTTTGCCGGCACTCTCTTTGTTGGTCAGCTCCAGCGTGGCGCTCACCTCTTTAGCCGCTAGATCGCGCGGATCAACATCGGCCATGAATTTTTTGATAGCAGTGTAGCGCGGGTAGAGGTTATTCTCATCAATGACCTGCCACCACCAGAACATCGGTGTGCCGGCGAGGGGGACGCAGACTCCCGACCAGATGGCGGCGTGTTGTTCCACGACCAAATGCTCTAGCCCTGCGGCCATGGGTGAGCCGCCAAACTCGGTGATCAGAATCGGTTTGTTATAGGTGTTGGCCAGAGCTGTTTTTGAGAGCAGGGGGATGATAGTCTCAGGGCGGCTGTGGTGATAGGCATCCAATGCGTTGAAGTCCATTTCAGGCATGGAGCAGATCGCGGGATTGAGGAATTTATAGTCATTGGAGACGTGGGCGCAGACCAGATGGCGGTAGGGATCGATCTCTTTGATATATTTGCCAAGTGTGCGGCACCACTCAACCACCGATGGCTCAAAGTGGGTTTTGTGGTGGGACTCGTGGCCGGTCAGGTTGATCTCACTGCAGAGTTCATACCCGAAGATGATGGGTGCCCAGCCCCAGCGGGCCTGAGTGTAGCGAATGAAGTTTTTTTGCAGTTGGATGGCTTTAGCATCGCTGAAAAACTCCAGCGGCATGGTCAGCCAGCCACCAGGGGTGGACTTGTTATAGGGGTGCAGGTGCCATTCCGGGTCGCACCAGGTGCTGATGCGTCCGTGATAGTTGAAGACCAGGTTGATGTAGATCTTGTGTTGCTCAGCCAGATCCAGTACGCGGTCCAGCTCCCAGGCA
>JBAYXX010000048.1:0-31122 GCA_041673345.1 Kiritimatiellia bacterium | reverse complement strand
TGGCAGCCGCGCCCTTTATGATCGTGGCTACTATTTTTCTCCTGCGCCGCTCGCCAACCTTTTGTCGTCTGATGGATCGGGCCATGCTGCGCATCCCCTTTTTCGGAAAGATGCTTGGTTCCGCCGCCAATGCTATGTGGAGTCGCACACTGGGAATTCTGATGCACAGTGGCATCAACATTATTCAGGCGCTGCAGCTGACCGCCGACACCATGGGCAACCACTACCTGCGCCAGCAGTTCCTGTGGATGCAGGAGCTGACCAAGCAGGGCCATCCGCTCTCGGTCGGAGCGCGGGTAACCGCCATCTCGCGGCTCTGTCCGCTGGCGGAGTCGATGCTGAAGATTGGCGAAAGCACCGGCTTGATTGACGAGAACCTGGCTCAGGTGGCCCGCTTCTATCAGGAGGATCTGCAACGCCGACTGGCGATGCTGGGCAAGATGATTGAGCCGGCCATGTTTGTAGTTGTCGGCGGAATGGTGGCCTTTGTTTATATCGGTTTCTTTATGGGTTTGATGGCGCTCTCCAAGCGCGGAGGGCAGTAAAGGAAGTGCGCGAGTGCGTAAGTGCGTAAATGCGCGAGTAAAGAGGCGGCACCTTTGGCGCGGGTGTCAAAAGCACGTGCAAATCGAACGACCTTGAGGCGCAAGCGTAAACTTTGTCGCAAACTTTGTCGGAATTGAATGAACGCGTTACGTTGTTTTTGAGGTGAAAAATGGGATGTGCGAAATGGACGTCCACCGCATAGCGGCGGACATACTGAAAGCAACCCAGTATATCCTCCGCTATGCGGTGGATGGTTGCGAAGTATATCCGCTGATGCGGTGGATGATTGGGAAAAAATGATGGGTCAACTCGTAAGTTTGCAGCATAGAAAGTGGAAGTCGTGAAGTCGTGAAGTCGCCAAGTCGATCTTTTTCGCCCTCCGATACCGATCCCGACCCCGAGTTGCAGACAAACTTCATGACAAAGATAAAACCAGATGGAAAGCATTATGTGCAAACAGCTAATAGGAACAAGAATATGAATCTAAAACAACTAACCCTAGTGGTTGCCCTGGCGGCAACGGGCTGCGCGGCGGCGCAGGACACAAACAGTGTTGCCGCGGCTGAGGCCGCAGCGATGGAGGCCACAGAGGATCGCATCATGGAGCGTCTCAACACAGGTAGTGATCCATTTCGCTTTGAAACGGGTGGCAGCGGCAAAGGTGCCGCTGGCGCCAGTATCGTCGGGATGGATGCTAGCAAGATCTCGGCCTCGGTTGCGGTTAAAGGCATTATCGTGATCGAGGGCTCGCAGCCCCAGGCCATGATAAAGGTCGGCAGCGGTGCTGTTCAGATTGTGAGCAAGGATGATCTGATTATGCTGCCCCAGCCGGCGAGCGTCAACAAACAAGGGAAAACGGGGAGTGCGCTAGGCAATGTCAAATATCTGCTGGTTAAGGAAATTAGCAAGGATGGCCTTACGGTGGCCCCTGAGCAGCATCCGCAAGAGTTAATCAAAATCTGGTGAACGTATTATGAAAAAACTATTCCTGTTATTAATATTGCTGGGACATAACCTGATTGCAGCTGAGCTCTCTCAAAGGGTGACAACATTTTCGCTGACCGATGTGGCGATGAAGGATGTGGTGCGTTTTGTGAGTAGCGCCTCCGGGATTCCGATTGTCTGCACGCCTGAGTCAGCTGAAAAGGTGGTCTCGCTCTATTTCAGCGAGATCTCGCTCGAGGCGGCTCTGGGGGCGATGTGCCGTGCGAACGGACTTTATATGAACGTCTCGCCGGAGAATGTGACGATCATCACGACGATCGAGCAGCATCTGGCCTCGCAGGCGTTTTTCTCCGGCGACTTTATGGAATCAATTACCATAAAGTATCCAGCGGTGTTTGATGTCGGTGATGTGCTCAAAGGGTTGTTTCGCGAGCGGATTGTCTGGGAACGGCCCGATGATCAGGATATCGACTCCGCTGTGCAGGTTGACCAGGCACTGGAGCGTATGCAGCTGTTGACCGCCCGCAGCCAATTCGACTCTTATCAAAACAACCAGGAGATGCGTCGGTCCTCTTCGACATCCACGCGCTCGCGTGGCAACATGCTTCGTCAGGGCGAGGATATGCGTCAGTTGCAGAGCCTCAGCAATGTTGAGGAATATCAGGTGGAGCAGATGGCCAAACAGGCGGTTGGCGGTGATATCGATCGGAACGTCAGCGCATTGATCTATATCTCCGCCCTGCCGGAGGTGAACACCCTGCTAATCCGCTCCAGCGACCGCGATGCTGTGCAGCTGGTGAAAAAAGCGGTGGAAGAGATGGATAAGCCCCGCGGACAGGTACTGCTGCGTGTGATGATCCTGGCCGCCACTCTGGATGACTCTACTGAGACAGGCGTGGAATGGCTCTTTGAAGGTGGCGACACCTCGCTGGGCTTTGCCAAAAACCCAATCCAGTCGCTCTCGGACAATCTCTCCGAATATACCATCAACGCGCCGGTTGGAAGCGTGATCTCCGAACACCTGAAAGTGCGCCTGACCGCTCTGCAAAGAGAGCACAAGCTGGTTGGCCTGGCGAACCCCTCCATCCTAGTCGCGGACAATGAGGCTGCCAATGTATTTATGGGTCAGGAGGCTAAGTTTTTGGATCAGATAATTCCCGGCACAGTGGTCAACACCGATGGCGGCATCACAACCACTGAGCCGACCCCCTCTTTCACGACCCGCAACATTGGACTTTCCCTGTTGATCACGCCGCGGGTACACGCCGACCACAGCGTAACCTTGCGGGTGATGCAGGAGCGGACGCGGGCCGACAAACCGCCGCGCGAAATCAACTATGGCGGCAACAAACCGGTGATGGTGCAGGATATCGATCAAGAGGTAGTCACCAGCACACTGGTGGCGGAGAACGACTCGCTGATTATTCTCGGCGGACTGATCACCGACTCAGAGTCTGAAACTGAACGCGGTATCCCCTGGCTCAAGGATATTCCCTGGCTCGGCGCGCTTTTTCGCAGTAACAGCAAAGAGAAGAAGCGCGAGGAATTGATGGTTGTGCTGCGCCCTTATGTGATTGCCGCGCCAGGTGAAGCCGAGGGCGTTTCGCGTCAGGTGATTGAGCAATTGAAGGTTAAATTCCGCGAGGATGAGCAGCTCGCGATTCTGGATGACGTTGTTGAAAACAAGGAACCTTAACCACGGAGAACGTACCGCAGCATAGCCGCCTCTCTTGCTACGCACAGGCAGGCAACCAATTTTTTTGCCACTGAGACACTGAGGGCACAGAGGGTACGCTAGGTTATTTCTTAGGTAGAAACATAGAGGGGTAGAAAAATCTGGGCAGCGTTATTTTTGAGGTAAAAAATCTTGGAGGTAAAAAATGTTGGTAGCGTTTTTTTGTAGCCAGAAACTCTCCGCGAGCTCTGCCGCTCTGCGAGGAGAAATTTTAAGGTAGAAACCAGCTGTCGCTCTCTGAGCTTTAGCGGTCAAGAAATAAAGGGGTATGAAAATTGGGTAGCGTGATAGGATTAACAGGATTAACAGGATTTACTTGATAAATTATCTCTCACAGGGTCGCAGAGTTCTCAGAGTTGTTTCATAGTTTCCACCTCTTAGATTTTAACCTTAAAATATTCTCTCAGTGCTGTGAAAAGTTCAGCTACTCTCTGTGTTCTCTGTGCCTCTGTGAGAGATGAAAAATACGATTTAAACAATTTGCAGCTTGTCAGAAACCGCGCTTCGCTTGGTTCCTGAAAGCTGAATATCGCTATACGCAAACTGCAATTAATCATACGGCGGAAACTGAAGCTGACAAAAAATTATGGAGACCAAGTATGTTGAACAAGGAGCTGATTGATAAATGGGTGGCGGCGGATTCCTCTGATTTGCACATCAAAGCGCCGAATCCCCCCTTCTGGCGCATCCATGGCGATCTACGCCGGGTGCCTGGCTTTGCGCCCATGAGCGATGATGATGTGCGGGATTTCACCCTCCATCTGGTGGGTGATGCGGGGCTGCGTGAGTTTCAGAGAGAAAACGAACTGGACACCGCGATCACTCTGCCATGTGGCAGGCGAGTGCGTATAAACCTGCATGTCCAGCTCGGCAGCCCTGGTCTAGCACTGCGTTTACTTCCTAACGATTTTTTACCGCTGTCAGCGCTCGGCCTGTCAGTTAAAATCTGCGAAGAGATTTGTTCGCTCAAACAGGGACTCGTGCTTGTCACCGGTGCCACTGGTTCCGGCAAATCAACCACGATTGCCAGCTTTATCAATCAGATCAATGCAACCCGCACAGGACACATTGTGACGATTGAAGACCCGATTGAGTATCGTCATAATACCAAGGGCTGCCTGATCACCCAGCGCGAGGTTGGGCGTGATACCGCGAGCTTTAAAGAGGCACTGCGCCGGGTGTTACGTGAAGACCCGGACATTGTGTTGATCGGTGAGATGCGTGACCTTGACACAATCCGCGCTGCCCTGACAATTGCGGAGACTGGTCATTTAACCTTTGGCACGCTGCACACCAGCACAGCGGTACACACCATCACCCGTATTATCAGCTCTTTTCCCGCAGAGGAACAGGAGCAGGTGCGCATGCAGCTCTCCGGCAGCCTCAAGTATGTTATCTGTCAGCAGCTACTGCCGACAGCTGATGGCAATGGGCGGTATCTCGCGGCTGAGGTGATGGTTGCCACCTCGGCGGTGCAATCCCTTGTGCGTGAAAGCCGCATTCATCAGATTCCATCTGCGATGCAGACCGGGGTGGACCTGGGTATGCGCACCCTTAACCAGTCGCTGGATGACCTAGTTGCCAGCGAGAAAATTACTGGTGAAAAAGCGAATGAGTATCGTTTAAATAGCTTCTAAAGCAGCTAGCCGCCGGTATCAAAAGAGGCTATTCAATATGCGAAGGCTATGCGTAGTCATTGATAAGTTGATAGTTAAGAGCCCGCTGCTACAGTAACAAACGCTATGCGTTTGGGACAAACGGAGTTTATTGTTTTTAAAGTAGCACAGGCGTCTCGCCTGTGTTGGGCACGGAATTCACAGCCGAGACGGCTGTGCTACTTTCTCGCCCTGCAAAAAAATAGATTCTGGGTAGTGTCGCACATCATCGTCAACCGGAGGCGTCGCCGACCTCAACAGCCCCGGTTTCCAACCGGAAAGTCCGATTTGGAAATCGGACCTACGTTGGCAGATCGACGGTTGCGTAAATGGCGGTTAGTTGATAGAATATTACTCTCTTAAATGGAGATCAACTATGAGGGCTAAAATCAGACAATTTGTCAGTTTTGACTGGGCCATGAAGAAGCTGTTGCGCAGCAAGGCGAACTTTGGGGTTTTAAATGGGTTTTTGTCGGAGTTGCTGGAAGATGACATAACCATCACGGAGCTGCTGGAGAGTGAGGGTGGACGCGAATATGCCCTTGATAAGGCTAACAGAGTTGATTTTCTGGTGAAAGATTCGAGCGGTAAAAGGATCATCATCGAGATTCAGTATAAAGATGAGGCCGATTACTTCCACCGGATGGCCTTTGGTGTCAGCAAATTGATTGCTTCGTCAATCAATAAGGGTCAGATCTACGCCGACATTGATCAGGTCATCTCCGTCAACCTTGTCTATTTCGAGCTGGGTCAGGGAACGGATTATGTCTACTGCGGTCAGACAGCCTTCCGTGGGCGGCACGACAAAGATCTGCTGGATTTAAATGATAAGCAGAAAAAGGTGCTTGGCCTTGAATCCATCAATGAAATCTTTCCCACCTTTTATATTTTGCGCATCAATGAATTTAATGATTTGGCTAAGACTGGCTTGGATCAGTGGATCTATTTTCTTAAAAACGAGGCCTTGCCGGAAGAAATCACAGCCAGAGGTTTGAGCGAAGCCCAGGAAAAACTGGATATCATGAAACTCAGCGGCCCGGAGAGGGCGGCGTATGAGGAGTATCAGGAGCAGTTGCGGATCGAAGCCAGTGTGGTCGAATTCAGTATCAAGCGGGCTGAAGTAGCGGAAGAAGCGTTGAAAGAGGCACAAAAGCGTGAAAGCGAGGAGCGCCGGCAGAAGGAAGAGTCTTTAAAAAGAGAGGCAGAGGAACGCTGTCAGAAGGAGGATGCTTTGAAGCTGGTTAAGGAACTTGAAGCGCAGTTAAAAAACAAGTCATGAAGAACACTGCCAATTTGTACCTTTAAAATTTTTCTTCTTAAAAGCAAAGTTTACCGCGCCAAAGGTATCCAGGGTTCCAGCCCAGACTTTCTTATCTGCTCTGTTGCGGTGCGCAGACAATTTGCAATCTATTGAATAGCATCATTTAGTTGTCTGCCTGTGCGTCGCACGCAGACAGGCGGCTATGCTACGCTAGGTCCTTTGCGGTTTCCAAAGACAAAGTGCAACTGTTCTGACCCCTATGTCCAGTGATCTGAAGTCGAGGGAATCAATTCCCTCGATTTTTTCTGCGCTCTGTGTGGTGTTAAATCAGCGCTTCTTGGTTGTGGCGAACGAGGGGCGGCGTCCCTGGTACCAAGCCAACATTACCGGGGTGGCGATAAAGATGGTCGAGTAGGTGCCAGCAACCACGCCGATGATCATGGCCAGCGCAAAGTCGTTGATTGCGCCTCCGCCAAAGACAAACAGCACAATCAACACAATCAGTGTTGTCACCGAGGTGAGTACTGTGCGTGAGAGTGTGGCGTTAATCGCAGTGTTGCAGAGCGTCTTAAAGTCAGTTGTGGGATCTTTACGCAGGTCCTCACGGATCCGGTCGAAAATCACAATCGTGTCGTTGATAGAGTAACCCACAATGGTCAGCACTGCAGCGACAATGGTCAGGCTGAATTGGCGTCCCATTAAACTGAACAGACCGATGGTGATGAAAGCATCATGCGCCAACGCAACCACGCCACCCAGAGCAAAGCCAAATTCAAAGCGGATGGAGACATAGGCCAAGATTCCGATCAGGGAGAAGATCACAGCATTGCGGGCGGCCTTCTTCAGATCTTTGCCGATCTCAGAACCAACACCATCCTCACTGGCTAGTGTGAACTGACTCTCTGGCAGCTCTTGGCTCAGAGCGGCGGCGATCAGCTTGGATGAGTTGACATTGTCGATCTGGATTGAGCCGGTTTTAACCTGCAGCAGATTGCCGCTGCCATCCAGGGTTGACTGGTATTGAATAACAGCGTCGTTGACAATCCCGCCCACTACCTTGCGGACTTCGCCGATATCAGCCCGCTTATCATACGTAAATGTGATCTCCGATCCACCGGTAAAATCAACAGCCAGAACTGAGGCGGGGTTTTTGAAGGCGCGCCCGAAGAAGAGTGCCAGTGTGACAACAATGATTGCGGTGGAGGCGATAATCGCTTTTTTACCCGCATTCGTGAAGTCAAAATTTGTATTTTTGATCAGTGCCAGCATGCGATAGGGCTTTACGCGACCAACCGGAACGGTCATATTAAAGATCAAACGTGTTACCACCAGAGCGGTGAACATACTGATAATAATACCAGCGGAGAGTGTGATCGCAAAACCGCGGATCGGGCCAGCACCGAAGATAAATAGGATTGAGGCTGTCAGCAGGGTGGTGACATTAGAGTCAAAGATGGCCAGAAACGCGCGGTCATAGCCAGCATCAACAGCGGCGCGCGCTGATTTACCCAGCGCAAACTCCTCGCGGATACGCTCAAAGATCAGCACATTGGCATCAACCGCCATGCCAAGCGTCAGCACTATGCCGGCAATACCGGGCATGGTCAGGACCGGCAGATCAATCGCTTTGCCTGCAATCGCGGCATCCTTGACGAACACGCCTAGAATATTGGAAGCAATCACCAGACCGGCGGGTAGCAGCAGCAGATCAAGCAGCAAGGCCACGTTGGCAATCAAGCCGCAGTAGGAGTAGTAGATCAGCATAAAGATAGCCACCATAATCGTTGCGACAACGGCAGCATTGATTCCGCTGCGGATAGCATCCTTGCCCAGCGTAGATTCAACCGCGCGTTTTTCCAGGATCTTCATGGGAGCTGGCAGCGATCCGGCATTTAGGATATTGCGCAGAACCGAGGCCTCGGACCAGGAGAACGAACCCTCAATCACCGCTTTACCATTGGGAATCTCTGTATTAATCACAGGCGCTGAGTAGAGGTTGTCATCCAGCACAATTGCCAAGCGGCGGCCCACATCGTTATTCTTATTACGTGCGCCGCGCGGGGCGTAATCCTTGGTCAGCTTGGCAAACTGAGCCGCACCAGCGGCTTTAAAACTAAGGGTAATGTGAACACGCCCGGTCATGGGATCCATCTCAACTGCCGCACGGTCGAGAGCGTCGCCAGTCATCTCCGCTTTACGCAACACATAATCGGGTCTGTAAACCGTGACCCCGCTGTTGCTGACCTGGGGCTGCAACATAAACGCATAACGCGGGTCAGGCGTTTCAAACATAGAGAGGCGCTGACGATAGTCAGGATCTTTTAAAAGGGCTGTGTAGTCCTCGGTGCGCTTAAACGAGCGCCTGTCATCTCCGTAAACAAAACCTTCGGGCAGTCGGCCAGTGGCAAACATCTTATCCACCAGCTCCGAGCTGCTTTTATGAACCAGCTTAAACTCGAGGAAGGCGGCGCTTTGCAGACTCTGCTCTGCTGCGGCGCGTTGTTCGTCATCAATACCGGGCAGCTGAACCGTGATGCGGTGGTTCTTGCCACCTTGAATCACAGGCTCATTCACACCCAGTCCGTCAATCCGGTTACGGATCACCTGGATGGCGCGGGCATCGGCATCCTTCATAATTGAGGCAACCTGATTGGCAACCTCACTCTCTTTCAGTTCAGGGCTGCCAGCTCGGATATTGCTCGCAAGCCGTGCCTCATCAATGGCGACCGTGAAACTAGTTCCACCAGAGAGGTCCAATCCAAGGCGTATTTTTTCCCCCGGAGGAAAAATCACGTACACCGACAAAACAGCCAAGACAGCAAGTGTCATCCACTTCCAAAGATCATTTCTACTCATAATTTTTTTCAGCTCCAAATTTAACACGCTAAAACGTGTATATTAAATATAAATTATATCATACAACCCAGAGGTTTTTCACTAAGGAATTACAAGTTTTTTAACGGGGCTGCTCAACTTTAATTGCATCGCCATCCTGTAGCACCTGGCTGACCGCGCCGCGCGCCACCTCAACCACAACTTTCGGGGCGATCTCCACCATAAAGGTTGCGTCTTTGGCCTCGGCAATGGTGCCTGTCAGACCACCGGCGAAGATGACTTTCTGCCCGGCGCGCAGCTCAGCGATCATACGCAGACGCTCTTTTTCCTTACGCTGCTGGGGGCGGATCATCATAAAATAAAAGATACCGAAGACCAGTGCCATGGGAACCAGCATGGTGCCAATCCCGCCCTGCTGTCCAGCCTGTGCCAATATAAACAGTGTACTCATGTAATTTCCTTATTTGTTGTTAATTATTTCACTAATCATTCCGTTGCCACACGGGATTTAAGCCCGTTGGGCCGCAGTACAGCGGCGCACTCACGGCGCCACTCACTAAAGCAATCGTTGGCGATCGCCGCGCGCATTTCGCGCATGAACGCCAAGTAGCAGTGCATGTTGTGGATGGTCAGCAATCTGACCCCCTGTATTTCGCGTACATTCAAAAGATGCCTGATGTACGCCCGCGAAAAGTTGCTGCAGCAGTAACACTCGCACCCTTCCTCGACTGGACGGCTATCCATCTTATAGGAGGCCCCTTTTACAGGGTAGGTCCCGTGCCGCGTATAGGCGGTGCCATGCCGGGCCACGCGGGTGGGAATCACACAGTCAAACATATCTGTCCCGCAGGCAACCGACTCCACCATCTGGAACATATCGCCCAGCCCCATCACATAGCGGGGGCGATCCGCCGGCAGAAACCTAATGCCATCCGCAACCCCCTGGAGCATAATATCCTCGGGTTCGCCAACACTGACCCCGCCAACCGCATAGCCGTCAAATCCCATAGCTGTCAGCTCGCGGGCGCATCTTTCCCGCAACGCGGTGTACTCGCCACCTTGAACAATGCCGAAATAGAGCTGGTCCTTCGCCCGCGGCTGAGTCAGAGACTCGGCGGCCCAGGCCAGAGTCTTATCAACGGAGCGGGCAGCATACTGCGCGTCGCAGGGGTAGGGCATGCACTCATCAAAAGCCATGGCAATATCTGAGCTCAGGATGCGCTGCACTGCCATGGCCTCCTTGGGGCCTAAAAAAAACTTGGAGCCATCAATATGCGATCTGAACTCAACGCCATCATCGCGGATCTTGCGCAGGTTGGTCAAGCTGAAAACCTGAAACCCGCCGCTGTCGGTCAGGATCGGCCTATCCCAAGCCATAAACTTATGCAGACCGCCCATGGCCTCCATAATCTCCATACCTGGGCGCAGGAGCAGGTGGTAGGTGTTGCCGAGGATGACCGAAGCATCTAGCTCTTTTAAATCACGCGGCTCAAGTGCCTTGACAGAGGCTTGCGTACCAACCGGCATAAACACGGGTGTGTCGATCACACCATGCGCAGTCCACAGACGCCCGACTCGGGCCCCTGTGTGGCGATCCTCTTTAAGCACCTCAAAGCTCCCTGCGCATTCAATTGAACTCTCTTGTTCTTTATCACTCTTCATTGAAGTGCAATAGTTAATCACAATACGCAGCGGTGTACCAAGCACAAAAAACTATTTTAGTTGCTATTCTCTATCACTTTAAATTCAGTTACATTTAAAAGCATTTCTCCAAACGCGGAAATGCGGAAAAAATATTTTTTTCACTGCCAACGATTGACAACCAAGATCCGAATTTGATATAGTTCGAGGCCTTATGGGACAACAACTGAAAAAAATAGTGAAGCGTCAGCGCAAAGAAGCATACAAAAAGCGTCTTAAAGAGCGTGTGCGCGCTTCGATCAAGAAATAATCACCAAGGTGCGATGGCCGAGTGGTTAGGCTGAGGTCTGCAAAACCTCCCACAGCGGTTCAATTCCGCTTCGCACCTCCATTTTTGTACCGCTATCCCTATTTTGGGATCAGCGGTTTTTTTGTGGGTATTTATTGTAGCAGCCGCTCACAGAGCGGCTTCGGTCGACGATGATGGGCGACGATGTTGGTTGACGATTACCCGCATGTTTCCAGTCGTCAACCAGCATCGTCGCCGCTATCGTCAACCAAAGGCGTTGCCGACCTGGATTAAGATTAGGATTAAGATTAGGATTGGGATTAAGATCAGGAGATTATTATGAGCAAAACATCATTTGCAGAAACTTATTTTAATGAAAACAAAGCGACGATTCTCGAAGAGTGGTACAACCTGCTGAGGCTGCCCACGCTGGGTGCCGACCAGAACCACCTGGGTGATTGCGCGCGCGCTGCGGCTATCCTCAAAAAATCTCTCAAAGCACTGGATTTCACGGTTGAAATAATCACGCCTATGACTGGGCTTCCGGTTCCGGTTTTGATCGCTGAGCGCTCCGCCACCGGCGCGGCAACCACTGTCCTGTTCTACGGCCACTATGATGTGCAGCCCGCTGATCCCGCAGAAGCCTGGAGCACCCCCCCTTTTGAGCCCACGCTAATCGATGGCCGGGTCTACGCCCGCGGCGCACAAGACAACAAAGGACAGATGATCGCGTTCTTGCAGGGCATTAAAGCTTTGATTGAAACAGGCAGACCCCTGCCAAACATCAAAATCGTAATTGAAGGGCAGGAGGAGTCCAGCAGTTCAGGGTTGATGGAACTAGCTCACACAGTGGCGAAAAAATTGCGGGCAGATGTGCTGCTGGTCAGCGATACAAGCTGCGCGGCTGATGGCAGACCAGCCATCATCGCCTCACTGCGGGGTATTCAGAATTTAACGGTAACGCTCAAAGGGTCGGATTATGATCTGCACTCTGGAGTGCATGGAGGGGTTGCACCTAATCCAGCGCTCGGCATGGCAAAGTTATTGGCAACTCTACACCATGAAAACGGGCGCATCGCAGTTGATGGTTTCAGTGATGAGGTTACCCTGCCGTCGAAAGAGGAAATTGAGCTGGCACTCAGTTCACAGCAGAGCGAGAAGGAGTATCAGGAAGAGATCGGTTGCCTGCCATTAGGGGGTGAGCGCGCACTCGACTCAGCACTGCGGGCAGGTTTCCACCCCACGATCGAGGTTAACGGGCTCTTTTCTGGACACTGCGGTCATGGCACCAAGACAGTTATTCCCTCAATCGCAACCGCCAAACTGAGTATGCGGCTGGTCCCTGACCAGAATACAGAGCGCACTCTGGCAGCGCTCAAAAACCATTTAGAGGCTCACTGTCCCCCAGGGTTTCAGATCTCCTTCTCAGAGATCGTAATCGGCGCTCCTGGATTCCGGTTATCGGTCAACTCACCGATCTTCAAACTGGCTGAAGATGTGTTGCTGGAGATGGATGACAGGCCGCCTGTATTCAGATGGGAGGGCGCCTCCATCCCAGTGGTGGCCACCCTGCAAAAAGTTAGTGGTGCAGCGCCGTTGCTGGTAGGATTCGGGCGCGAAGAGGATAAGATTCACTGCCCAAATGAATCCTTTGGGCTGGATCAATTCGTGCAAGTGATGGAGTGGTCCACCCTGATCCTTGAAGCTCTGGCGTTTTAGGGGACATCCCTGGAAACGCCGAGCACCAGCTCGGCTCTTTGCGCCTTTTGGGGAGAAAATTTAAGACAATAAAATGGGTGGTATGAAACTCCCGGCAACGAGTGAGGGGACCACATCCAACTCCATGGCAGCGGCTCCAGTCACACCACCGCCAGCTCCAGCAAGCCCGGCGACCATCGCCGCATTATCACCGCAGAAACGGGGCTGTGCCAGCAGGATCGGCACACCGGCCTCGGCTGCGACAGCCGTCAACCTTTCGCGCAACCGACTGTTGAGCGAGACCCCACCACCAACAGCCAGCGCATTGTAACCGCCCAGACGCAGAGCCGTGGCACAGCGCTGCGCCAAAGCATCCACAATTGCCTCCTGATAAGAAGAGACTATATCGGCGATTTCTTCCTGATCCTGCGATGGATTTTTTTTCACATAGTACATCAGAGCGGTCTTAAGTCCGCTGAAGCTAACGCAAAGCTCAGAGTTGAGCCCACACAGGATGGGATTGCCAGCCCGCGGCGAACCTTTTGGAAAGTCGATCGTGCTGCGATACCCAGCGGCCCGGGCAATTTTATCGATCACCGGTCCGCCGGGATAACCCAGCTCCAGCAGGCGCGCGGCTTTATCAAAGGCTTCGCCAGCGGCATCGTCGAGGGTTTGCCCGATAACTCGGCATTTACGGGGAGCCGTGACCTCAATCAGACTGGAGTGTCCGCCTGAGACCACCAGTGCCAGATAGGGGTAGAGCGTGGCGGGTGCTGGTGCCTCGGGCGAGAGGAAAACCGAATGGATATGCGCCGCGATATGGTTAATTCCAACCAAAGGTTTGCCAGTGCGCAGCGCCAGGCCTTTGGCAGCTGAAAGCCCCACGATCAACGAGCTTGCCAGCCCTGGGCCGTAGGTCACGGCGATGGAATCAATCTGATCCCACCAGGCGGGTGCGACCTGCGCCTCCGTGCCATTGCCAAAGGCCTGAAGCATGGCGGCACTGATCACACCAGGAATCTTTTCGAGATGACTGCGCGAGGCAATCTCAGGAACCACGCCGCCGTAGGGTTGATGCAGCTCCACCTGGCTGTAAATAACGGTTGAGAGTACATCCCGCCCATCAGCAACCACCGCCGCCGCTGTTTCGTCGCAAGAGCTTTCAATCCCTAGAACAATCATTCCACTTCTTTCTGACACAGAAGTTCCATCGCCTTCTCCAGCTGTTTATCATCAGGCTCCTCCACCGCTTTTTCATTGGCAGAGTGTACACGGTAAGCCTCCTGGAGGTAATGGCGTTGAATCTGCCGCTGGCTGACTAGTGTTAGCAACACCTCGTGGTCGGGCTCAATGCCGCTGCCGTGAATCAGCGTGCCATTGGGGGTGTAGTAGTAGCCAGTTGTCAAGCGCACTGCGCACTCAGGGCGCAGAGACATCTTGACCACGCTTTGAACCGAGGCCTTACCAAAGCTCTTTTGGCCGACCAGCATTGCCCGCCCGTTATCACGCAGAGCGCCGGCAACCACCTCTGAGGCACTGGCACTGCCACCATTGACCATAACCACTATCGGCAGATCTCGCAGCTTATATCCTCGACCACCTGCGGTGTACTCATGCTCTGTTTCTTCGCCGGAGCGGCTTTTCAAGGTCACGATCACCGATCCCTTCTCAAGAAACAGATTCGCCACACCAATTGCGGCACTCAAGAGACCACCCGGGTTGTCGCGTAGATCAAAGATCAGCTTGCAGGCGCCTTCTTTCACCAGTTTCCTCAAAGAGTCCTCCAGCTCATCGACAGTTGTGGCGGTGAACTGCTTCAAGCGAATGTACCCAATTTCCCCCTGCAGTATCCGGCAACTTTCGATACAGGAGAGCTTGATGTCCTCGCGCAGTAGATCCATCTGCTCCTGAGCACCGTCAGCCCGTTTGACGGTCACCTTGACATTCGTGCCGCGCTCCCCGCGCATCTTCGAGACCGCATCCTCAAGGGAGAGACCGCGCAAAGAATCGCCATCGACCGATGTAATGGTATCGCAAGCCTTGATCCCCGCCTTCAAGGCTGGCGAATCCTGCAATGGGGCGATGACCTTGACCCCCTGCTCACTGCTCTCCACATTCACTCCAATGCCAACAAACTTTCCCTGGGTTGTATCATCCAGCGACTTTAACGACTCTGGCGGCAAAAATGAGCTGTTTGGGTCAAGATCCTGCAACATGCCGCTAATGGCGGAGTAAACTAAATCGCTAAAGTCGCTATCCTCCACATAGTAGCGCTTGACCAGCAGCAACGCCTCGGTTAAGAGTGCCAGATCTTCAAAATCAGCCACCTGCTCATCCGCGCTCTGCACCGGAATGTTTTTCTGCCGGATGGAAGAAAGCGTCGACTCCGGTGTGGCGGCCGAACGGCAACCGCAGATGAGAGCCACGAACAGAGAGACACCGGTTTTCCACAGAGCATGATTTACCTTAACTATCTTGACCGGTGCCATTACCAGAACTTCCACCATGATGTTTTCCCCTCCGCACCCGTCTCTTCAACTCCCTCACCATAAAGCGCGCGTACCCTTTGGGAAGCCGAAACCTCTGGATCCAGGAGACGGTTGCGATCGGCGATTTCGACGCTGTTCGGCAACGACCATATAACCGTCCAGAAGAAGGCATCTTGTGTGGCACGGTGAACTACTGTCACCTCACCATTCAAAGCAATATCCAGCTTAGGATCACTGGATTTCAAATATTGGCCGAGGTCAATGGTATCCCAAATAACACCCGTGGGCTCATCCTCTATTTTCAGAAATAACCGCTGCGAACGGTTACGATCCCAATGCACTAGTTTGAAGATCCGCTTGAGATGCTGATCGCTGACAAACATCTGAATGCCCTCTTTAACCGGCATTCCAGTTACAACGTCAAAGCTCTTTTTACTCGACTCATAGCGGACATTGTCATGCACAAAAACCAACTGGGCAAAGTATTGCCCTGGCTTAGCGAGTGGATACCATTTATCGATTTCGAGCTTAGTAGCGAAAGTGGCGCCGGATTTCAACTCAAAAGGTTTACAAAACGGCACTCCCGTCAAAAGTTTCAGTTCGTTGTACCGTTCACCATACATGATTTCGACCAGAAATTTGTCGTTGCCATCACCTGGATTGACTTTGACCGTGTCCCGCCCGTCATTCTTCAATTCCAATTGGACTATAACCGACTCGCCGCTTACAAAAACATTATAAGCCGGTGTGAGTGACATCTGAAACTGCGCTGCGGCAGATGTCAAAACCGCCGCGCCAGATATAAAAATTGCCAATAATTTAACCATAAAAACCTAAACTCCTGCATCCCGTGGGATGCTAATGCCGCCATTTATTTAATCTTCATTATACACTGAGTAGAGGCGGGTTGAAAAGGTTAAAGGTTTAAAAAGGTTGTTTTTTGCGACAGGAGTTGCGAGAATAACGCCCAATACGAACATTTAACCTCCACTGGCAGACAGTGGCCAAACACAGGAACAAACCACATGAAAATAATCAATACTCCAAACGCCCCGCAGGCCATCGGTCCCTACTCACAGGGGATAGAATTCAATGGAATGGTTTTTCTGTCAGGACAGATACCTCTAAACCCTCGTACCATGGAGCTCGCCGGCAGCGATATTGAAGCGCAGACAGCTCAGGTCTTTGAGAACATCAAAGCCGTCTTAGCAGCAGCGGAGCTGAGTTTAGGCAATGTGGTTAAAACCACTGTTTTTCTCAAAAATATTGGCGATTTCAGCGGCATGAACAAAGTTTACGCACGCTACTTTGCGGAACACAAGCCCACCCGCTCAACCATTGAAGTGGCGCGTTTACCGAAAGACAGCCTGATTGAGATTGAGTGCATTGCCATGGCAAGCGAAAAGGAAAACAGGATTGTTTTGTAGCTTCACAGCCACCTTATTTCCTTTTCAGAGGCTGGAGATCGAGTACAACCTGCTCATAGCCCGCTGCCCGGATACCAGCCAAGACTTGATCTCTGATTTGACTGAGAACGATTTTATTGAAATCCCTCTCGGCTATTTCAATGCGGGCCACACGTCCATGGTCACGCAGGCGCACCTGTGAAAACCCCGCATCCCACAGGATCTGCTCCGCAGTTTCAATCTTATGCAGCAGCTCCCTCGAAATGGGGGTGCCAGCTGGAACCCGCGTTGCCAGGCAGGCTAAAGCTGGTTTGTCGGCTGTTGGCAGGTTCAAGGCATGCGAAAGTTCGCGGATCTCCGCTTTGGTTAAGCAGGCATCCATCAATGGGCTCCTGACCCCCATTTCAACTGCAAGCAAGATGCTTGCACTACTTCATTATCACTTTCAATTCAATAATCAAAATAAAACCCAAAATCTAAAATTTTATAGTGTGAGCGTTGCTCACACTATAAAATACAGTTATCGATCAAGCGCGTTTTACCGCAATAAGCCGCAATCAAAACCACATCCCCCATCTCAACACTCTCGGATGGATGCAGCTCCAAACCATTCACTATCTCGACATAGTCAATGTCCAAAGCATTCTCATGGAGTTCGACGCACACCAGCCGCTTAATCTCAGCGGCCGAAGATGTACCTGCGTAAAAACAATCATGCGCCTTATTCAGTGCGGACTTGATGGCCAGTGCCTGCTTGCGCTGCTCTTCAGTGAGGTAGATGTTGCGCGAACTCATCGCGAGCCCGTCCAGCTCACGGACAATTGGCGCGACTTTGATTTCAACAGGAAAGTTGAGATCTCGTATCATACGACTGATCACGGCTGCCTGCTGATAGTCCTTCCGCCCCAGCACCATCACATGCGGTTGAACAATATTTAACAGCTTGGCGACCACCGTGCAGACACCACGAAAATGACTAGGACGGGAGGCGCCGCAAAGTCCCAGCGACAGCGAAGTTTCGTCCACACCAACACTGGCATCCTTAGCATACATCGCATCCACAGCAGGCATAAAAACAGCTGCCGCACCCGCATCTTCACACATTTCCAGATCGCCTCTCTCATCACGGGGATAGCGCCCGAAGTCCTCATTTGGCCCAAACTGCGCTGGGTTGACAAACACACTGACCACAATCAAATCACACTCAGCGCGAGCCTCTTCAATCAGAGACAGGTGCCCATTATGGAGGTAACCCATGGTCGGCACAAAGCCAATTTTGTTGCCAGACACGCGCTGTTCCATTGCCCAACACTGCATTTCAACCGCATCTTTAAATATTCTCATAAAATCACCAATCTTTTGCTTTTGCTACTCACAGGCATCAACCACCGCATGGGCAAATACCTCAACCTCCTTCAGCGTGTGTGCGGCGGAGATAAAGCCCAGCTCAAACTGTGATGGCGAGAGATAGTACCCCTGATCCAGCATCTTATGAAACAGGCTGCCATAAGCATTGGTGTCGCATGACCGCGCCTCCGCCAGATTATGCACCGGATGATCAGAGCAGAAAAGCGTAAACACTCCCCGGTATTGCGCGCAGTGCAGACGCACGCCCTTCTTTTTTGCGCCTTTGTTAACAATCTTGGCAAGTCTCTCGCCACAGGCCGCGATATGCGGATAGGGATTGTCCCGCTCCAAAATCTCCAGGACCTTCAAACCAGCTGAGACCGCCAGCGGGTTACCGGAGAGTGTGCCGGCCTGATAAATCGGACCGTTGGGCGCCAGTTCCCGCATGAACACATCGCTGCCGCCAACTGCGGCTAAGGGAACTCCACCGCCGATAATTTTACCGAGTGTGATCAGATCCGGTTTAATGCCGATCATCGAAGCATAGGTTGAAAGCTCAAAGCGAAAGCCGTTAATCACCTCATCAAAAATCAGCAGAGCGCCGCAAAAATCGGCATAACGTCGCAGCTTCTTGAGAAAATCCGGCTCCGGCATCACCAGTCCCATATTGCCGGCAACTGGCTCCACAATAATCGCGGCAATGTCGTGGCCCTTTTCGTGTGTGATTGAACGTACTGCCGCCGCGTTATTATACGGCGCGACAAAAGTATCGCGTGCAACTTGTCGCGACACACCGCTGGAGGTCAAAGTGCCGCCGGTAAGCAATCCGCTGCCAGCCGAAACCAACACGCTGTCGCTGTGACCGTGATAACAGCCGTCAAATTTCAACAAACCCTTACGTCCGGTCACACCGCGCGCAATGCGCAGGGCTGTCATCACCGCTTCAGTGCCCGAATTCACCAGGCGCACACTATCCATGAAGGGCACCAGCGCGGTCAGCTTTTCAGCCAGCAGAATCTCCTTCTCGGTGTTGATACCAAAAGAGGTTCCTAGGGCGGCCTGCTCTGCGATGGCGGCCGTCACCTCATCGTTGGCATGGCCCAGTATCATAGCACCCCACGAACAGCAGAAGTCGGTCAGCTCACGTCCATCAACGGTCTGAATTTTAGAACCCTTGCCAGACTTAACATAGATCGGTGTTCCACCCACACTGCCGAAGGCGCGCACAGGACTGTTGACCCCGCCCGGAATCACGGTCACAGCGCGGGCAAAAAGAGAATCGTGTATGCTCATTATCGCTCCCTTCCTGGGATTATGCTTATTGATCCAATCGGGATCGGGATCGGGGTCGCTCTCGGTATCGGTATCGGTATCGACCAACCCAAACATTCCCGATAAAAAATTGTTCTTTGCAAAAAGTTGTCTGTTGGGCCTTATTGCGGATATACTTCGCAATCATCCACCGCGGCGGATATACTTCGCAATCATCCACCGCATAGCGGCGGATATACTGTGTTGCTTTCAGTATGCCCGCTATGCGGTGGGCGGAAATTTCTCACCTCTAAGATCTTTCACCTCAAAAACAACGCAGCGCGTTCATTCCACTCCGACAAAGTTAACGACAAAGTTTACGTTTGCGCCGCAAGTCGTTCGTGGAGCGCGGTGGAGGCCGTGCCCTACCGCTGCGGCCGACGATGCTGTGCGACGATGTTGGTGGACGATTGGGATCATGCGGAAAATCGTCGGTCAGCATCGTCGCCGTTATCGTCAACCGCAGGCGAAGCCGACCTCAGTAGGTCCGGTTTCCAACCGGACATGTCCGATTGGAAATCGGACCTACGTTGCTCCCGCATCAAAGGCGCGCCTCTTCACTAACGCATTCGCGCACTCGCGCCCACCCAGTGTGCGGATCCAGGCCTAACCCTCCAAATACTCGATGGTCGCGCCGGCTTTTAAGGTTTCAACAAACACGGTGACCGCCTCGCCGCGTTTCGAATGACGCAGGAGTTCGAGAACTTTATCGCGCGAATCCGCATATGAGGCCTCTGCCGCCGCCTCATGATCGGTTTTAAAAATGAGGTGGTATCCGAATTGCGTTTCAACCACATTGCTCACATCGCCGACTTTCATAGCGAATACCGAGGTGTCAAACTCCGGCACCATCATGCCGCGGCCAAACCATCCCAGGCTGCCGCCCTCTTTGCCACTGGGACACATGGAGTGTTCCGCCGCTTCATCCGCAAAAGACTTTCCATCCACAATACGCTCACGGATCGCTTCAATCTTCTGCAGCGCCTCCTTCTTGGAGGAGCTCTCGGTGCCATCGGGCGAGATCAGAATATGCTGGGCTAAGACACGCTCCGCTCTCTTAAAATCATCCTTACGCTCAGCATAAAACTCTTGCAGCTCTTTCTCAGTCGGATCACTGACGCTTTTGGCAGCCTCCTTAATCAAATTGTCAATCCGCTGGCCTTGCTCCAGCTGCTCCCGGAAGGCAGCCTCATCAATTTTCTGCTGTTCCAGCGCGGCCTTGAAGTTATCAACGCCGCCCACTTGCTCAATCACTTTATCGAGTTGTTTTTCAATCTCGCCTTCACTTACCGGCGCATTGCGCTGGTTGGCCTCTTCCATCAACAATTTGGTTCCAATGGCCTGCTCAGTTGCACGCTCCACCAGCTCAGCCAACTGCTCTTTGATCTGATCTTCCTTTACGCCATTCTCGGTATAAAAGCGCACCAGCCGCTCCAACTCAAACTGAATCGCATCCTCTGATATGATCTGTCCGTTTACTCTAACTCTCTTCGCCACTCTTTTCTCCTCAGATTTTTTATCCATTTCATAAATTAAACACGTATAAAGACTGAAACTTAACTACGCGCGGACAACACCCTTGTCGCCCTTCTTCGCCCACGAATCACGCAGGGTCACCGTCCTGTTAAAAACAGGGGCACCCGCCTTTGAATCGCGGCTGTCCACACAAAAATAACCGACTCTTTCGAACTGGAACAGAGCACCCGGGAAAGCATCCGCCAGAGCCGGCTCGCCATAAGCAGTCACGGTTTTAAGCGAATCGGGGTTGAGAAACTCACGGAAATCACGGCTTGCGTCCGCCATTGGCTCTGGCACTGTGAACAGGCGGTCATAAAGGCGCACCTCCAGCTTGACAGCGCTAGATATTGGCACCCAATGAATCGTGCCTTTGATCTTGCGTCCGTCGACGGCGTTACCACCCCGCGACTCAGGATCATAGGTGCCATGAACCTCAACCACCTCACCGACAGCGTTTTTAATTACATCCATGCACTTAAAGATGCAGGCACCACGCAGGCGCACCTCCTGACCAGGGGCCATACGGAAGAACTTCTTGGCCGGCGCCTCCATGAAGTCATCGCGCTCGATATAGATCTCGCGCTCAAATGGAATCACGCGTGTGCCAGCACTCTCATCGGTGGGATTGTTCTGTGCCTCAGCAGTTAAAACCGTGTGCTCTGGATAGTTGTCTACCACCACCTTGAGTGGATCAAGCACCGCCATTCGCCGCAGAGCACGCAGGTTGAGGTCATCGCGTAGGCAATACTCCAGCAGTGCCACATCAGTCAGACTCTCATATTTCGAGACGCCAATCCGCTCACAAAAATTCCGGATAGCCTCGGGGGTGTACCCCCGTCTGCGCAATCCGCAGATCGTCGGCATGCGGGGATCATCCCAGCCATCCACGCGCTTCTCCTCCACCAGTTGCAGCAACTTGCGTTTGCTCATCACGGTATACGAAAGGTTGAGTCGGGCAAACTCGCGCTGCTGCGGACGAATCTTCACCCCATTGCGGATAATCAGCAGGTTCATCTCATCCATGCGGTCAATCACCCAATCATACAGCGGACGGTGAACCTCAAACTCCAGGGTGCACATCGAGTGGGTCACCCCCTCGGAGGCATCCTCAATCGAGTGGGCAAAATCGTACATCGGATAGATGCACCACTTGTCACCCGCGTGATAATGCGGCACATGCATGATACGGTAGATCACAGGATCACGCAAATGAATGTTAGATGAAGCCATGTCGATCCTGGCGCGTAGACACTTGGCGCCATCGCTAAACTCGCCAGCTCGCATACGCCGGAACAGATCCAGGTTTTCCGCCACCGAGCGACTGCGGAACGGACTCGCGCGACCAGGCACGGCAGGCACGCCTCGGTACTCTTTCCAATCCTCCTGCGAGAGATCGCAGACATAGGCATGGCCCGTGTTGATCAGGCTCTCGGCAATCGCGTACATCTGGTCAAAAAGATCCGAGGCGTTATAAAAACCATCCCCCCAGTCAAAACCCAGCCAGCGGATATCCTCCTGGATGCTGGCAGCGTATTCATCAGACTCTTTAGAGGGATTGGTGTCATCCATCCGCAGATTGCACTGACCGCCAAACTCTCGCGCCATTCCAAAGTCAATACAGATCGCCTTAGCATGCCCGATATGAATATAGCCGTTGGGCTCAGGGGGGAAACGAGTGACCACCAAGCCGCCGGTTTTTCCAGCCGCCACGTCATCCGCAATCCACTGTTTCAAAAAATGCCGGCTTGTGTCCGGTGCCTCTTTAATACTCGCTTCACTCATAAATCCATCCAAATTTCATCTCAGCCAGACCTTGACCTTCATTGTTTTGCGCCCCCAGCGTAAGGCCTTCTCATGCGACGAAAACCACAAATCCAATTTATTGCCTATGATGGCGCCACCTCGGTCCTCAACTCTTCCGTACCCATATCCTGGAACATAAATTACTGTTCCAAAGGGCAGCTTGCTGGTATCTGCGGCAATGGTGCCATGCTGGGTGGTCGTGCCACTGGCCGTTACACCAACCTGCTTGGGTTTGCCTTTGTTGACCCCTGAACTGAAAACAGGCTGCCCCAGACCAAAAAATGTTCTCTTCCAACCGCAGCACTTACCGCAATTGCAATAGCCCGTGGTCTCCACGACCATCACCTGAGCTGTCCGGTTTGGCGGTGGCCGAATGCGGTCGTAATAACACCCAGAGCACCCCATCAGAGCGGCGCCCATCCATACAAACAAGACACTATAATAAAGTTTTTTTAATCGCACAACATAATCACCTGACTTAATTCCAATGCTCCAAACTAGATTCTAAATCTCAAACTCTTAATTCTAACAAATGCAATCCGCAGCCGCAACCTGCAAGCAGTGAAAAGTTGAAGGGATTTAATGCCTGCAGTTACGATTATGCAACTCACCAAAGAATATGATAGGATTGCAACCATGAACGTCTCGGTAGACGCTTCAGGTAGCCTGTAGCGGCGATAATCTCAACTCAAAAATAGACTGGGTTGCCTGCCTGTGCGTAGTACGCAGAGAAACGGGTAAAGCCCGCGTTAGGAAAATTATGCACTCACTGCTTTTTGAAATCGGACCAATTAAAATCTTCTCTTACGGACTTTGCATGGCACTGGGGTTTTTAGCCGCCTGGCAGGTGGCTGTTTGGCTGTGCAAGCGCTCCGGCCAAAATGCCGAGCAGGTTACATCCATACTTACAGGGCTAATGCTCACAGGCGTAATCGGTGCTCGAGTGGCCTATGTGATTGAACACTGGAAGCTAGAGTTTGCATCCAATCCGGTATCGGTCTTCCGTTTTGATCAAGGCGGACTGATGTTCTATGGCGGGTTTATCTCAGCCGCCATCTTTGTGACAGTTTATATCAAAATAAAAAAAATCAACCTGTTTGCTCTCTCCGATGTGCTGCTGACCGCCGTACCACTGGGACACGCCTTCGGACGCTTTGGCTGCTTCATGCACGGCTGCTGCTATGGAAAAATCACAGGGAGCTGTCTTGGAGTATGCTTCCCTAAACACAGTCCAGCCTGGTACGAACAGGTATACGCAAAGCCTCCGCTGCTGAACGAACATGCACTGCAAAGCCTACCGGTGATTCCAACCCAACTGATTGAATGCGCTGCAAATTTAATTCTCTTTGCGGTTCTTATTAAACTTTACCCTAACCACTGGAAAAAACGCGGTTTTATTACCGGCCTCTACCTGATCTCCTATGCGGTGATGCGGTTTTTAATTGAATTTTTACGTGGCGATCCGCGCGCCACCGTGGGTCCGCTCTCCATCAGCCAGGCCATTGGCCTGCTGCTGACCGCTGTCGGCCTCTATGCCATCGGCTACAGCCGAAAGCAAGGTACCCCAAACACCCCAACAGCCTGAGACACACAAGCTCACGTGAGCCAACCAGGTTCACATCACCTTGTTCGCACCGTTCCTCGGAGCTCCCTCATAAAACACCCTCAAAAAGGTTCAACTGTTGTTTCGATTTCATGGCGCACACTCTGAATTCACGCATGTTGGCAGCGATCAGATCACTTTCAGCAGCATAACGACCGCCGCCATGACCGCCTGTCGCCGCACCGACTCTCGGTCGCCTTCAAAGCAAAACCTTTGGCACAGCAGCGTCTCCGCGGTTGCGGCGCAGATGTACACCAGCCCGACTGGCTTCAACTCTGTCGCGCCTCCAGGGCCCGCGATACCGGTGATAGCGACCGCAATGTCGCTCTTGAGCAGTGCCCGCGCCCCTTGGGCCATATACTTCGCGCAAGTCGCGCTCACCGCTCCTTCGGATTGGAGTACAAGTTCAGGCACCCCCAGCAAATCGCGTTTCACCTCATCGGCATAACAGATCACACCGCCCTTGAAAACAGTCGATGCCCCCGGCACTGCTGTAATTTCTTTGCCAAGCCACCCTCCGGTACAAGACTCAGCAACCGCTAAGGTAAGCCCCTTTGCCACACAACTCTCCACCAATTTCACGCACATCAATGTGATCTCCTTTTGTAACTGTTCTGAAATCGATCTCTTTCACCTTTCGATGCCGCTTCCGATAGTGACCTCGACCCTGAGTTATGGACAAAAACTCAGAGTTTCCTACGATTTAAATTGGCTGCTATTCTCTCAGTTTCTTTCGCAAAAAACAAGAAAATGAATGAAAACTCTGTGACAGTTACGCTTGCCACGAACTGCTGCAATCGGTATTCTATTGGCATGCATATTTCTTTAGCTGTGACTATTCCCGAAGAGGTCAAACTTAATCTGGCCGCTGGCATCAAGAGGCTGGAGCCCGTGACACGGGAGACACTGTGGGTGGAACGTGACCAACTTCAGTTGCCAATCGTGGAAATCGGCGAAATTGCGCCGGCGTTTTACCCCCATATCGCAGCGGCAACCGCTAAAATATGCGGGCAATTCGCAGCTTTTACCCTGCGTATGTATGGCTACGGGTTTCTTGGAACCAAACGCTTCCCCCATCAACTATGGGCGGCAGTAACACCCGCGAAGCCTCTGATTGCCATACATGACGAGCTTTGGAAGGCGCTGACAAATTTCGGATTTGAAAAACCGTTGGTAAAGATGACCCCCCATGTTCTGCTCGGTATCTGCAAAACAGGCATTAGAAACCTGAGCGTAGTCGAGGCCATGGATGCGGATGAAGATTGCGAATTCGGAACCTGGGACGTTCAGCGGGTCGCCCTATATGACTGCAAAACCAGCAAACGCGGCAAGGTCTACCGCAGAGTGAACCAGTTTCCACTCGGCGGGTAAAGAAGTGTGATGGGCGACGATAGCGGATTTACGATTAAAAACTCCGCCCTTGAAAATCGTCAACCAGCATCGTCGCCGCTATCGTAAACCTGAGGCGCGGCTGAACGTCAGTATAATGAATTCCGATGTTGCCAAGACATTCAACTGTTAAAAGCGAAACCGACCTTCATGCAGCATATGCAGCTCAAAGAACGGCTACTACACTGTCGGCCAACGATGTTACTTTTTTATTATAAAGCTTTTTTAAATGATAATTCAAAAACTTGATAAAATCAATAAAAAATATTGACAATAACGCTGCAAATTTGACCCTAGAGCCGCCCCGGACATTCGCGGACATTCGTAATTAATATTTACACACTCTGTACGGAAAGCAGAGTGAATTTGTTTAACAGATTTACACAATTTAAAGAGGAATGAATGAAGAACTCAGATAAAACAGGATTTATCCCCATAGGGATAGAAGACTAAGAACAATTAGGCTACGCCGAATTATATGATTTCGCTGTGCGGAATAGCATTCCTGGAGTCTGGATGTTAGCGGGCTTGACTTACCTACTGCGTCAATGTATGATAAAACTAGTTTTAAATGAAAAAAGGAATTTTGTATGAATTCAGCAATGATAGGTAGCCGTTTTCAAGTTGTAATTCCCAAAGAGGCTCGGGAACGTTTTGGGTTAAAGCCAAATACGCGAGTTAATATCGAGGCGCGGGAAGAGGGAATAATGATATTTTTGGTTAAATGCAGCAACTTACGCGGATTGGGCAAAGAGCTGGCGAATGATGAGGATGCCAGTGATTACGTCAAACGTCTGCGGAGTGAGTGGGGGTTGGAGCGGTGAAAATTCATCAGGCAATAAATGGTGTTGACGGTGTTGTCTCACCAATTACAATGGCAGAGCTGATTGTTAAACCTCTTGAGTTGGGACGCACTGATTTGGCAGAAAAATACCGCAACGCACTTCGGAACCTACCAAATGTGACGCTGTGCGATTGCACATGGAAGACAGGAACCCTTGCTGGGTCTCTTCGGGCTAAATATCAAATGGCACTGCCGGACATGTTTCAGGTGGCATGCGCAATGGAGCATGGAAAGGTATTGGTTTCAAACGACAAGGCATTAAGAAAAGTAACCGAGATTGATGTTGTGTTATTGAGTGAACTGAACAAATGAAGAATACAAACAAAACGGCAAATTGACACCACCGCCAATTTTTGAGATACTACCCCACCATGACAGATAAAAAAACTTCTTTTACCTTTGTGCTGGATCAGGAACAGCAGGAGGCGTTGAAGATGATGCTGCGCACCGGCAACTACCGCCCCAAACAGGTGCCCCACACGATTATTGCAGTCGAAGCAGAGGATTGCAACGTCAACCTCTATAAGAGCGGCAAATGTCTGATCCAAGGACGCGGCGCTCAGGATTTCGTAATCTTTTATCTGGAGCCCAATGTGCTGCTGAATGCCTCGGTGGGCTATGAGGCTGTTCTCAGCCCTGAACTGACCACCCCGCATATGGGCATTGACGAGAGCGGCAAGGGTGACTACTTCGGCGCGCTGGTGGCCTGTGCGGCTTACGTGAACCAGGATCTCGCGAAAAAGATGAATGAGATCGGGGTCAAAGACTGCAAAAAACTTAGTGATAAAGCGGTTTTTTTCATTGGCACCAAGCTCCGCGCACTGCTGGGAGTCAACCGCTATAAGATTGTCGCCATTGGTCCGGAAACCTATAACCGGCTTTACGCAAAAATGCGCAATGTCAACACCCTGCTCTCATGGGCTCATGCGCGCTGCATTGAAAACCTGCTGGAGACCGTCCCAGACTGTCCGCGGGCGGTGGCCGACCAATTCGGCGCCAAACATGTAATCGAGCGGGCACTGATGAAAAAGGGACGTTCAATTGTGCTGGAACAACGCCATAAAGCCGAGTCTGATATCGCCGTGGCGGCAGCCTCGGTGCTGGCGCGCGAAGCCTTTTTGCGGGGCCTGCAAACACTGGGCAAAACCTTTGACTTTGAAGCATATAAAGGTGCCTCTGAACAGGTGCGGAACTCCGCTGTGGGCTTAGTCAAAAGAAGCGGCCCTGATATCCTGCTCAAAACCAGCAAGTGCCATTTCCAGACTACCGACAAAGTCTTGGCCGCCTGCGGGCGGAGCCGCTCGGAGATGAGCCCCGAGGGTCAGGTGGTGGCGAGAAATGCTGGCCAGCCATTTGTCAGGAAGAAAAAGCAGAGTGAAGAGTAAGGTTTGTTGAAAGCATTCGTTTTTCTGCTCTTTGCCTTTATCGTCCAAGCTGGACGGCACAATGTCGATCGCCGCTTTCATAATCATCTGGCGGACTTGTTCCATCGCATGCTCGAAGGCCTCGGCACTGAGGTTGTCCCTGTCATGAATGATACGGAACATCCCTTTGAATGCGTCGAGCAGTGTCTGGCCGTAGGCTTTTGTTTCGGCATCCGGCAATTCGGTCAGATATTTGATGTCGCGGATCAGATGGGCGATACAGGACTGTCCAGTGATCTGACACTGGAAGATCCGCTGGAAAATCCCGAGGTGTTTTGCACGAGCCTTACCTAATAAGTATCAGGAAACCGTTACCAGCGCTTTTGGCTTGCACCAACATCTCGCCGTCGGTTCCGTCGACGACACGAAATTTGAGCTTACCGGACGGATCGACCGGATCACCGGTAACGGACGATGCGGCAATCAGCGTGGTCCAGCCGTTAAGCGACGCACGCCATGTCTTGGAAGCGGAAATGCCGCCGCCCGCAAATACAATCCCGCCCGCTCGAACGTTGGTGACGGGCCCGTTCAGCAGCAATGTGCCGCCCGTGAGCGTCAAGCCGCCGATGAAGTTATTGGTAACCGACATGGTGTCAGCCGAAATCACAAGCGCACCCGCGCCCTCCTTGACGAGCGCGCCCGCTGAGCCATCGATCGGGTCGGTGAACGTGATCATGTGCGCAGCGGCGGTGTCTGGGTCCTCTGTATCGATTATCACGGTTCCCCGCAACTCAAGCGCGCGGCCGCCGGGCGTCGAGGTCACTTCGGCGGCGTTCGCGTCCGGCGCGACGCCGTAAGTCCAGTCGCCTTTCGCGCCGAGTCGGCCGCCTGTCATGGACAGCGTCGCCGTGCAGTTCTCTTTGCCGGAGACAGTCGTATGCCAGGCGTTGGAGACGTTAAAGGTAATGCCGGAAATCACGTTCGTCCAGCTGTTCACGCCAGGAATTGTGGCATATCCGATGTCGATGCGGCCGGTTCCTGTAAAGTTCTGAGCGGCAAGTTCCGTACCGAAACCTCCGGCGATCTTGAGCGTGCCATCAACGATGTGGCCGCCGCCGTCGTAAAACCAGTTCCAGCCCGCGCAAGTGACAGGCAGTTCCAGCAACCCGCCCGCCATAACGATTACCGCCCCGCTGCGAAGAGACGGGCTCTGTGTGAGATACACGCTGCCGCCGTCACCGACGATGAGCCGCGACTCTCCATGCCCCAGCATGAAAGAAAGGTTCGGGAATGTCGCAGTACCGGTGAAGGTGAATACTCCATCCAGGGAAAGCAACCCGTTCGGTCCCGTAACCGTACCAGCCAACGTCACAGGACAACTCGCGCCATCCCCGACAAGTGCAGTAAGGGAAGTCGTTATGCTAAGATCGTTACTGATCGTTACCGGAACGTTTGCCGCGGAATAGACGGCAGCATTGTCACCGCTCAAGGCCGATGTAAGTTCTATCGGATTGCCGGAGATCGTGAACGCCGCCGCCGTGTCACGGAAAAAGAGCTGTTTGAAGCTGCCGCCCGAAATGTCCGCATTGACGTTCAGATTGCTGAAACCGCTGAAATATACCGAATCAGCCGTTTCCGGCGTTTTCATCCAGTTCGACGCGTCCGACCAACTGGCACCGTCGCCGCTGCCGGTCCATTCTGCGGCACCGACCACAGGTGAAAACGCTATATACACATAAAGGTTACCATCCACAATGTCGTACAGATACCCTTCTCCGCTCAAATCATTGAGTTCTACCGTAAGGTTTTCAGCCGAAAGCCTGTCGCCGGAAATAACGCGGAAGAGAGGCTGGGTCGTGCCGGCCGCAATCTTCACCTCGATCGTAGCCGCTCCGTCCAACTCATATTCGTTGATGTCCAGCGCTCCCGTCCTGACGGCGGGAAGAATCAGTCGGGCCCCGTCATGGAGCGTCAGCTTGTCGGCAAAAGAACTGACAGAGGAGACCATCTCGAATGACGTGTTCGTGCCGATTGTCAGCGAGCTGAAGTCGAACTTGTAATTGGAGTCTAGGATGAATGTTGCCATGCCGCCGCCGACAACGGAGAGATCAAGCCCATTCTCAAGAACGACAGAATTGAGGCTGATGGTGCGCGGTGTTCCGTTTGCAATGGCGTCGTCAGTGTCAACCTTAGCATGGCCGCTGAAAAACGCAATGCCGGATTTTGTCGCGAATCCGCTCCAGTTCTCACCGAAAGCGCGCAGCGTCGCCCCGTCAAAGCGAACCGCCTGGTTATAGGATTCGGCATTGAAGCCGCCCGCGCCAACGGTCACCGTTACGTCCCTGAACGTAAAAGGACGGGTTGCGGAGGTGTTGTTGAACGAATACTTGTACATCATGACTTCGCCTGAACCGCGAAACGAGGAATTCCCGCCCGCGTCGGAACAGATTCTCACGTAAGCGCCGGAATTCGTGGCGGTCAGGAGCCCGTCTACGGTCAACACCTCACGCTGCCCCGCATTGAAAAGCGTCATAATGGGATTGCCGCTGCCGAGGTGATGCGTCACGCAGTTTGACCCAAGGGTGCCGTCCGTGAAACCCAGGGCGCCAGGCAGGTCGTCAACCCCGTTCGCAAAGGTCTTGCTGTTGTTGAGCACACCGGATATGAAGTTCATGTTCTCGGCGATGTCACCCGTGATACCGACGTTGGCCGTCACCGTTCCGCCATCGATGACAAAATTGCCGCTTCCACTCACTACGGCCAATGATGCCCGCCCCTGCTTGAATGTCATGGCTCCGTTGGAGAATAAGACCTTCTTGCAATTGTTGATCTGAAACTCCTTTCCGGGATCGGCGATGTCGATATAGATCTCGTTGTTCAAACTCTGCGGATAGAAATAGACCCCGTTCGCGTGTGTGCAGGTGCATGTGAAATTACCGCGGAAGACCGTCTTCCCAAGCCCCGCGCCCGCAGTGGCATTCGAAAAGTAGATGAGACGGGCGGCACAGGTGACATCGCTGTTGTAAACGCAGCCGGGATAGAAATAGAACTTGCCGTCGGTGGTCAGGGTGCCGTCTAGGGTCATGTTTACCGGGCAGTCGAATGTCGTCGCATAATTCGCGCGGTTGTTGTTCAGCGCGTTGTATCCGCCGATTTTCCTGATTTCAAGCGTATCCGTGCCGGAGAACGTCAGGGCCTTGGAATTCGCGTTGATTTCGATCTGACTGCAGATACATCCCGGCTGGTCAATCAAAACCGTCGTCGCCGAAGCGACATTAAAAATCGCTTTATCGGCCGCAGTCGGCGCGGCGTTGGGCGACCAGTTCCCCGGCGTCGACCATCGGTTGCCGTCGTTGGCGGAACCCGTCCAAGTGACATCCGCCTGCGCAAAAAGCATGAATACCAGAAACGTCGTAATCGAAACAGCCTTGGTCATTTTGTTT
>JBAYXX010000047.1:0-31507 GCA_041673345.1 Kiritimatiellia bacterium | reverse complement strand
GGAACGTCGAGCACGAACTTTACGCCTTTGAGTCTTTGCTGGTGGAAACTCTGAAACAACTCTGAGAACTCTGTGCCTCTGTGAGAGATAAAGAATTGGTTGCGGCTATGCTGCGCTAGGTCCTCTGCGACTCTGTGAGAGATCATTTATCCTGCTCTCCTGTCAAAGCTATTCCACCAAAATTGGCTCCGGCTCCCGGTTCACAACCGGTGCAACCTGGACAGCCGGCAACTCAGCGACCTCAGCCGTCGGCTCTGCCGCCACTTCCACGCTCTCGGCTTTGGTTCTCTCTTTGCCAGAGCGCACTTTCTTATCGCTCAGATCAAGCAGCTCAGCGCGGGTCATATCCTTGGGCTCTTTGGTCTCGCCCGTGATAATCTCCCGGCTCAGGACAGCGTTCTGCGGCATGCCTTCATTATCCTCAATGGTGGCTGGGTCAGCGATGCCGACGGTCACAAAGATCACGATCTCTTTCTGCGTCTTTTCGCGGCTTTTCCAGCCAAAAATTCGCGGCCCGAGCCAGGGAATGTCTTTTAAGAGCGGAATGCCGTTGTCTTTATTGCTGTCGCTGGTGCGTGAAAGTCCGCCAATCACAGCGGTACGTCCGCTCTGCATGGCGAAGACTGTCTGTATGCGGCGCATATCAATAATCGGGAAACGGCTGGCTGGCAGCTTTTCATCTAGCCCTTGGATGGTGTAATAGCCAGTTCTTTCGCTGATTGAGGGCTCAATGGTGACCGTGATCAAGCCGGTGCTACTGATGCGCGGCTTGACGTTCAAGGTAATGCCGTAGCTGAAAAAGGCCTCGCCCACAAAAGGCTCCTCCACGCCGGGAATGACTACAAGTTTGGTTGAGACACTGTCTCGCTGACCCTCTGTGGTGGCGGCTTGATAGTTAACCTCAACATTGGGCTCTTTAGTAGTCATGTCAATCTTGGCTTTTTGCTCATTTGCGACAATCACCTTCGGGTTTGAGAAAACCGATATGCCATCCGTGCTTTCAAAAGCATTCATGGCCAGTTTAAAAGCATCGGCGCTGAGAGATCCCTCAAAAGTGTAACTTTTTGAATAGCTGTCACTGCCGGAATTATTTGGGGCAGGGGCAGGTAATCCGACCCCGGGAGTGGTCACGACAGTACCATCAACAAGTGTGATACTCGTGCTAGGAGGATCATACATTTTGGTTCCCTTTTCGCTAATTGAAGTCTTTGAATTTTTGTAGCCCAGCGTTGCGCCATCAAAGTTCATGCCCCAGCCATCGCCGCCCAGATTGTCCCATCGCAAACCAAGTGATCTGCCAGCCTTGGTGCTCATTTCCACAAAACGGGCCTCAATGTAAACCTGCTGACTGGGTGCGTCAATGGCCTTGATGATCAGCTCACACTCAGCCATCTCTTTCTCGGGGGCGGTCACAACAAGGGTATTGGCAGCTGGAAACGCTGTGGCTTTGCCGTTTTCGCTCAGCACGCTTTTAAACAGCCCGCTGACAGCAGCGACATCGGCGTTGTCTAGCAGGAACGTCCTTGTAATTTTAGGAATTACCACAGTAATGGTTTCAACCACATAGATGCCTGAACCGGCCGGTCTTTCGGAGAGTTGAAGGTTCTGTGGCTCGAGAATCGAACTCAGCCCCTTGCGCCAAGGCACGTTATCCAAACGCACACTGACACGCGCGTTGAGATTAGTGCCGGATGAGATGATATTCGCGCCAGTGGCGTTGCGGAAGGCCTTGATCACATCCGAGACCGGGGTATCATCGAAGTTAATCGACACAACCGCCTCATCTTTGCCAGCCGAGCTGACAACCACCACCGCCGCGTCTCCGGCGGGTGCGCCGGTCTGCGCCTGCTCCTGGGCCGCAAGGTTCAGCACCAAAAACGCGGCCGCTACAACAAACAACGAACAATAAGACTTCATGTAACTCTCTCCTTTAGTGTTTTTACTCCAACGTCAATCTCTTGATTTACCTTAAATGCGCCGCGGCCACTTTTAAGCGCCATCTCCATTTGCCTTGAACGCGGCATCGGCCGCACCCTTTTTTTACTCTCTCGTTGCGACCACTGGGTGGTCGCAATCAACTCGGCGGTCGCAATATTCCATCTACTCAGCGCCCTTTTTCCCATCCTCCGCTCTAAATGCGGACTCCTGGATCAGCTCCACTGTGTTATTTTCGATTGCTCCAACTCTCCAGACAAAATCAATACTGTCATGCGTGATCCTTATCTTTTCGCCTGTATTATAGTGCTTCAGGTTAATTATAACAACCGTTGTTGTCTCGGTCGCACCCTCTTGTTTCTGTCCCACAGCGTAGCCATTCACTTTAAGCAGTTTTCGGGCCATTTTCCAATCATCGCCGGTAACCGGCTTTGGCGGTGGAGGCTGGGGTTTTTCCGGCTCGGCTTTGACAGGCTCAGGCTCAACAGCTGGCGGCTCCTGGCCCGGCGGCGGGGGCGGCTGGTAACCCACGGGCCAGAAAGGGTCGCGCACTGGTGCTTTCTCAGAGCCGAGAGAGATTGAGATCAGAGATGAGAAAATGAGAGTAAGAATCTGTTTTTTCATGGCTTGGTTGCGGTTAGTTGTTCAGATAGATGGACGATTTTGGCAGGCCACTCATAGCAAATCTGAATCTTGTGTGTTTCAGGGGTACTTTGCTGGGCGTTTATTTTAAGTGAAAAGAGGATACTCATAGGATACTCCTCCTCCATGGCTGCAATAAACGCGGTCAGTTGGGCGTATGACCCGGAGGCGGTGAATTCAATCGGCTGCCGACAGAAGGCTGAGTTTTCTAGTGGTTGCGGCTGCTGAAGTGGTATCGAAGAGAGTTCGACCACATTTTCGATATCCAATCCGCTTTGCTGCGCGCAGGGTTGCACCAATCGTTTCGCGCGCATGGCATACGAGTTCAGCAGAGGAGTGAGAACGTCACGCTCCCGCAAGGTGTCATACTGGGCTTGAAGTTCCGCCACGTTTTGTTTTTTCTGGTTGGTGCTGCGAATAACCGCGCTCATACGGTTGTTAATAAAACCGACCTCATCACTCGCTCTGAGGCACTCCACCATACGTTTTTTCAGCGGCAGAATCATGAACCCGATCAGGGCCGCGTTGAGTGCCAAGCCAACCCCGACCAGCAAGGCTATCCGGTGTGCCGGAGATTGAAGGTTAAGGCCTGAGATTGAATTATCTTTCATTGGAACCTCCTGGGCCAGCAAAGGCACCTGATTTCAAAAAGCACAAACTCTCCTGCACTATCTCTTGATTTGGTTTCCTGACGCAGAGAGCCTTTTGGGATGGCGGCTGATTTGATCAGATTGGTAGATAGACCTGTGTTCAACGCCTTCAGCAGCCTGTCGACTGCATCGACTTTGGCGCTGGCGGCCCTGCCTGTAATGATCAACTCGGTGGTAGCAAAGGTGTTGGTGGGCGCGCTGGTGGGCGCCTCTTTTTTAAAAAGAGGCGGTGATGGCGGGGTCACTTCGATCATTGTAAACTGGATGCTTGGGTCTACAAGCTCGGGAATGTGTTTTAAAACTGCGGCATACTTCAGGCGTGAACCATCAAAAGCAATAATCTGGGCATTAAGCGCGGTTAACTCTTTCTCTTCCGCAGTCAATTCCAGAACGTGTTTGTAGCCCGGCTTAACTTGCGTGGCGATCTCGGTGTGTTGATCATGAATCTGCTTTAGGCTGATGTAGTTCAGATAGAGGTATAGCCACCACACAAATATGCCCAGCGTGATCAACCCCACAAAAACTGGGACAATGGTGTGTATGCGTACCGAACTGGAGGTACGCAGCTCTCCATCTTTAATAAGATTCAGGTGGATATGTTTGCTCATAAATCCTCCAGCAGCGCACGCGCCGCACCGATGGCGGTCATGAACAGCGGAGCATCGTTCTCAAAGTAATCCGGCAACCGCAAACGTTTGTGATTGCATGAGATGCCGCCAAATGGGTGCAGATGATGCAGCGGCTGCCCTACGAATTTTTGGAACGCGGCTCTCCAGTGATCAACACCGCCCGGAAGACCGTAGATATAAAAATCAGAGACAGCACAGTTTTTTCGCCGTTCGAGGTAGTCCGCGGAGATCTGAATCTGGCGGAAGAGCGTACTGAACAACGGCTCGGTCACCGATGAAACATCAACTAGCTGATCGTTCATCATGGTGTCGACCATACCAATGTCCATGTTCATCTTTTGGCTGATACTCTCTTTTATGGTCATGTAACCAACCGGATGCTCACGGTAGAGCAGCAGTCCACCCTCGAAGAAGAGCGCGATCGCGGAGCGCCGCTGGTAGCAGAACACCACCAGAGCTGGCCGGGTGGTGCTCTGTCGTACCGGTCCAGTCAGAAAACAATTCAGTGCCGCAGCTGACGAAACCTGGATTGAGCGTGTGGTCGGGCGCCGCCCCTCAGGAAAGCGCTCCGCCACCCAAGCTGCGAGAAAGTCCGGCATAGACGCAATCATGGGGGGGTGCTGGTTGTCGGTCCCTTGGGAGGCCTTCCTGAGTTTCAGCCCTCCGCTGTCGTCCTCACCGCTCTCTGAACTCTGGCGCAGGGTGGCGAGTGGCGATGTGACGGCAATTGCCGCCCTTGAGGCTTGAAATGATTTGGGCAGTGACCAGAGCGCGGCGTTGTTGATGAACGCTTCAGGTGAATCAGGGAATCGATCATCTAACTTGATGAATCCAGCGGCCAGCAGTTCAGTCTGCTGTTTGTTAATCTGCAACCGCACAGCAGGCACTCCCTGAGCTAAACCAGCTCCGATTTCAAGGCCCACAACATCCTGCGATATTGCGGCGGCCGTGATTTTACCTGCTGTCTGTATTTTATTCTTTAGCATGTGGCGGTATTAGGGAGCTGGAAGGGTTAGGGAGCTGCAGGGATTAAGTTCGTGCCGCGCGCGCATGGTGTCGCGCATGGCGCATGGTGAAAAATTCAATAAAGGTAATCTATGCATACAATACTCCTTATGCAGAATAGCTCTAGGCATGTGGTACTATCGCACATCATCGTGTGCGACACAACATTAACTAGCAATGAATGTGCCAGTTAGCTGCTTTATCTGTAACGATCACTTAATAGCGCGTATCTTAAGCGTTATCAAGCAGATTGAAAAATCAACATCATCCTGGAACTGGGTTGACACCGTCACAGCCAGGTGGGTGCGCGGCCTTTCAAAGCTACCGCCCGCCTGGAACCCTTCCTGCCAGACTGGGTTGACTCCTGAGAGTATTTTCAGCCGATTGATCACAGTCTGCGCCTCAGGAATGCAAGGGGGCGGATGGGTGCTTTGACTGGAAAGATCGCTGCCTGGCAGAGGCTGACGCGTGTTAATTTTTAACTCTGTGCATGTGGTTTGCAGCATATGCGTCAGCAGCCACTCAACATACTCTGCGGGGTTGGGTTTCTGCGCGGCAGGCTTGGCTTTTCTAAATAAACTCATCAATCCCATGGGACTCCTTAGTTGCTAGGGGTAAGTGTCATTTAGAGTATATAATAACCTTTTACGCAGGTTATGCCAACTAAAATAATAATTTGAATTTATGCGAAAAAACGATGGGGTAACTTGACGTTCGGCTGCATCGGAGTCGGGGTCGGGATCGGAATCGGGGTCGACCTCGTACGCTTTTCGATACCGATTCCGATCCCGATCCCGATACCGATACCGACCCCGAGTTACAGGCACGAAACTGTGACAAAATGGCCGAGTTACAGGCAAGACACCTCACTGAAACATCGGGTTATCCAGCTTGGAGATTGCCTCAATCTCCGCTTCCGTCAAGGCAAAGGGGTCATCCGGTGCGGCCCGAGTCGCATAGTCGCGCAGGTCTTTAATCAGTTCCTGCTTGTCGAGTTCCATCTGTAACCCGCTGCTAGCTCTGATCTCCGCAGGCGCAGGGGGAGGCTCGGATGCATGGGTATTACTGTCGTATGCCTCTTCTGCCCCAATCCGTGGCGGTGCGGGCGGCAGCGAAGATTCATTCAGCGCCGGATAAGCGTAACCCACCCGCGTAGACGAGGGTGGCGTGCTCTCCTGGCCACAGCCCGAAAGCAAGATCAAACAAGCCATTAAAGCGCAGTTTTTCACCCCTCCCACTCCGTCCACTCCAGCTGATCAACAAGCTTAGGGTAATTTGGCGGCGGATCCGTCGTAAAGCGTATGTCAAAGATGTAGTACTTATCATATCCAGAGCTGCCCACAAGGCCAACCGCGTTGCGTGTCTTATTCACAATACCGCCGTAAACATTGAGCATCCCACGGCTCTTTCCTTGATCGTGATTCTTTACGCCAAAGCCGCCATTAACAGCGATCATGTGAGCAAATATATTAACATCATTCGGTGCCGTGGTCTCAACCACAACACTGCGATGAGCGATCAGCCCCAGAGCATCGTCAGAGTTGGGGTTATACCTAGGATCGCTCGCATATTTGATATGATCCATAATCTCAACGTCATTCTCCGCTACGATCGTCAGCCGTCCATTCAACCCCTGCGGAGCAGATATTTCGACATCACCCTTACGTTCTGCGGTTCTTCCTGATCTTGGAATGGTTTTGACATAAAGCACACCATTGGCGGGAATGGGTTTCCTCTTGTTCGTCCAGCCAGCGTCAGTATTGGTGATCAGCATCTCATTACCATCTAGATCAATGGTCGTCGGGCCGTAAAGCACCATGCCGCCTTGCTCGGCTGTAGTCAGCAGCGCGGAAAAGCTGACTGATGCCATTGTTTCCGTAGGGGCGCTGAGGGCCAGACCCCGATGGAAGATCGGCTTTACTTTAGAAGTTTTATAATTTGCCGTTTTGGCGCCTGATGATGCGCGGTTCATAAATTCAGTCTGCCCTTTGGACGCTAGATCTTTATCATGAAAGTTAAATTGGGGTTTGGAGTACACCGGCCCCGCGAACTTCTCCCCAGGGGTGATCCAGAGCACACTGGGGTCAGAGCGTTCATACCAGAGGGCATAACGCGCCCAGCTGGCCCGCCGCACACCGTGCATGGTGATGGTCCGCGACTGCCCCTTGACAGTACCAGTCGACACAATCTCGACATCGAATTCGCCTCCCAGCAGAGAGGTGTACTCTATCTCCGTCACATAGCTGCCAGCACCGAAATCGCCGTTCAGGGTGCTGTTACCGTACGTTCGCCCATCCGCCAGACGGGTTGCCGCCCGCTCCGCGCCCGCCTGAGCAATGTAAAACGCCTGCTCCATAGAGAGCTGCTTGTCGGCTAAGCGCATCTTGCCCAATGCGCTGCTCAGGATCGACCCCACCGCCAAGGTTCCAATCGCCATCATGCCCATGACAACCAGTAAAACCGTGCCTCGCCGACGATCATATTTGTTAACCGCTATATTCATAATTTCACCTCTTTTAATTCCGCCAAACAATTGTTGTTGCAATATCACGTTTGACATGAAAGCCCGCTTTGCTCCGGTCAGCCTCCAGTTTAACCTTAAGCCAGCGGGGGTAGGCGGCGGGATCAACAGTGATCTCCGCCCCGGCGATCCCACGCCCGAGCGTGAGGTTGCCGGGATCTAAGACCAATGTCTGGGCGGAAGGCGAGAAGGTGATACTGTTGGAGGGTGATAAGGGTGCTCCCACTTTGTACCACAGCGTCCACCCATCGCCGCTGCTATCCAAGGAGACCCCTTGTGCTGAGCGGATGCCGCGCTGCTGATTCATACCGTAAACCATACGACTGATCGCCATGTTCAGATCAGTGTCCGCATCGATCCGCTGCTGGATACCATGCCAGGAGCGCAGGATATAGATGTAAGCACCGCTGCCTGCTGTTAATACCACCACCGAGATCGTTGCCGCGAACATCAGCTCCGTGAGCGTGAATCCTCGGCAGCCTCGAATGCGCCGCCATAACTTTAGATGCACTTTCATCGATGCAGGCTCCTGCTGAAGGAAGATTTCAATTCGACCGAATAAGGGGCCCCTGAGGGTTCAATCCAATTAATGATCACAGTGACATCCCGCGTGTCCTCACTCTGCACCTGGGTGATCTCGCAGGTTCCCCGGTTGCCCGGCAGATATTTTATCTTAGGCGTGAATTCATCGGCATCATACAGGTAGTTGCTGTAGGGCTCCATCTCCTGGCGGGCAATGTGCAGGCAGGCCAGCCGGTTCTCAGAAAACGACTGTACGCGTCGGGCAAAGGAGATTGCGCTCAGAAGCGCGACAAAAACCAACATCATCACCGATGAGGCGACCACCACTTCCACCAAAGTGAAGCCCTCTTGCTGACGACGCGTGATGTTTTGGGTTACAGGCATTCAAAATTCCTTTTGCGCTATAGCGCTACATAGATAGTCCTGTTGCGCATTATCATGTGAAACAACACTATATAATATGCAAGGAGTGTGCCAACCGGGTTGAAATGGTTGAAGGGGGTTGAAATGATTGAAGGTGCGTAATCTTATGGATGCGCCGGCGAGCGACAGTGCGGTGCTTCGCGAACCGAACCGTTTGGCGATTGACCATAAACACGCCAACCGCGGTCACGGCCCGCGGCTACACCGCTACGCAAGTTTTAAGGCACCTGCCAATCGGGTGACATGCGAACCGAAGCTGTAGGGCGCGGGCCGTGAACGCGCCGGCAAAGCGACAGGGTCGCGCAATTCAAAGTGAAAACTTTGTCGAGACGAAATGAATATCTAGCGTTATTTGATATTATATAAGTTATTAAAAGGATTTTGTTTATGGCATTACGATTGAAACTTATTGACCGGGACACCCCTATGTTTTTACCGCCTGATTTGCGGGATTGACTTCAAATCAAATTCGCGGTATTGTATAAGCGTTTTGTGACTAGATACGGCAAAATACTTATGATTGTGAGAGGCAGATGTTGATGAGAGTTCAGGTGCTGTTCCAATGAAATACCTCAAGGTTGATAGCCAAGATGCCCTTCTATTGGTGCGTTCCATGGGACTGCTGCTTAACCAGGCTGCGGTTTACGGACCAGTGCATAATGTGACCAAATGCGCAATTGCCCGGGTTTATCAGGAGATGGTTGAACAACTGGAGCAATATCGGGCCCTTGAGTTCACAGTCAAAAACAACCTGATCTGCATCAACGGACTGAGCGGCAATGTCGATCCAGTGGTCTCTTCCAATCTTCTCCGGCGTTTCTCCCAATTAGATATAAGCGGGGTACTTTTTTCTCATCCACTTTCAGCCAAAGAATTTGAGAAAGGTATCAAAATTCTCGCCCTGCCAGCTGCGGTTGTGAGCGAGGCTGGTGGAGTTGCTGAGCTTTTTAAGCACGAAGAGGTGCGGTCAGTGACAGTAGTGCGGGTTGACTACCAGAGGGTTGATAAGGACTCCTCTGCCAGCAAGGATCCCTCAGCTGTGACCTTGCGTGTGCGTCCGATCGTAAAGGGTGAGCAGGCTCCCCCTGCCAGCAAGGATACTCCGGCTTTGAATCCCCTAGTGTCGGATCCCCCGCCAGTGTCGGTTCCCCGCGCTCCCGCTAAGGCAACGCAGGGATGGGGCTCCGGCGTTATAGATCTCTCGGATAATCTGCTGGAGAGAGCGGCACGGGCGGCTGGCGCGGGGGGTGACGCGCCACAGGAGGAGCTGCCCAGCCGCCGGATTGAACACAAACGTCAGGTCGGGGCACTGGCAGCCCTGTTGCGCGAAACTGCCACAACCTTGGAAACTTCCAGTAAAGACAACCCAAAAGAGCAGCTCGGCCAGGTGATGGGAGTGCTGGAGCAGGTTAAAGCCGCACTCCGCGAGCTGACACGAGGTTCGCAAAGTGCCATCACATCCTTGGCGCGCAATGTGGATGAGGATCGGATGATGGTCGCCTCAATCGAGGCTGAGGCCACCTCCCGCGGCTTTCCTCTGAAATTAACGCGCGAGGAGCTGCTCGCGCGCTATGCGGAGTTGAACCAGGAGATCATCCAGCCTTTGACAGTTTCCACCGGTGTGATTGAGATGCTTCACAAGGAGCAGCTGGGCGCAATGACCCCGTCGCAGCAGGAGATGCTGAGACTGGCACAAGAGAGTATTGATCGAGTTAATCAGCTCGTGAGCTATATGCGTGGAGTCGCTGGCATGCCAGTCTCGTTGAGTCCGGACCGAGATGTGATTGATGAGAGCTATGGCACCCCACGGGGCTAGGGGCTAGGGGTTAGGGAGCTGGAGGGGTTAGGGGCAGCCCCGAATAACCCAGGTTGAGGATAACGGCCTCTTCCCAATCGTCCACCAACATCGTCGCACAATATGGTTGCACTTTAATTTTTGAAACCACAAGGAACCTAGCGCAGCATAGCCGCAACCAATTTTTTGCCCACGAATCTCCGCGAATATTGCGCTTTAAATTTTTTCTCCACGTTGTGGAGTCGTTAATCACGAAAAATTTAAAGCGCAGAGTCCCGTGTTAAAATTGCAAGTCATGTTTTAAGAGTGATTTTATGATAAGGGTATTTCAAGCGATTAGCGACCCTGCGTAGCAGGGATGAAATACCCTTATCCTTTTGCGGAGATTCGCGGGCAAAAAACTCTGTGCCTTTGTGAGAGATCAAAAACGTGCAGAAAAAACAAGAATATGAATGATAGTAGTACAAAGTGCACAAAGATTGTTGCTTTTTTAAGGTAAAAAATGTAGAGGTGAAAAATGAGCAGCGTGGTAATTTACGGTAAGAAAATTTGGGGTAAGAAAATAGGGTAGCTTGGTAATTCTTAAATATATGGGCAGGATAAAATTATCTCTCACAGAGCCGCAGAGAGTTTATTGCTCTGGGGCGCATCTGTGAATTGGCGCTTATTACCGGATTACCCTCAAAATCATTATTGTCCACCGCATAGCGGAGGACATACTTTAGTAAATCCGCCGTTATACGGTGGATTATTGCATCGCTCAGCCCAGTGTCCACACTCCCGTCTTCCCTCTAATCTCTCCTAAGCAGCCGCAGTCAGTAGCTAGTGGCAGGGCTCACGCACTCACGCACGCACCACACCCGCGCCGCCCCGATGCCGGCGGGGACGCCGGCGTTCCCAGGGCTCACGCACGCACAGCTCGCGCTATTGCTGCTAAAACTCCGATAATAGCGACCACGATCATGATCTCAATTATAAATATAAAAAAACACCCTAGCTTATTATACCTTGATTTGTAAAGTAATAAAAAAGCTCCGTTTTACCGGAGCTTTTTACTAAACATAAAGTTAAGGCTGAATATGATCGGGAGCTGTGTCGATATTCGGGCAAACAACCCGGGCACCATCTGCGGGTACCGCATAAACTACTGTATTAGCACCAGCGGGGCAATGTGGTTCAGCCTTCAGAAAGCCGGTTGCATCTTGAGTACACAGAACGGAAACAGTAGCCGGCCGCGCGGCGTTTCCAGCCAGCATATACTGCTCAATTGCGCCTTCAACCTGCTTCATGTTGGCGATGCAGGTGTTCTTCAACGACTCTTTGCGGGAGCGGATGAAGTTCGGAATTGCAATAGCGGCCAGAATGCCGATGATCGCGACTACGATCATAATCTCAACCAGAGTGAAACCTTTACGACTAATCTTCATTGATTTATCCTTGATTTATTTGTTTTAGTAAACACACCGGCACCGACCGGCATCCGTTTTGATCAAGATTTAATAAGCAAACCCCGTGCCAACTCTTTATCACACTGTTTGGTAATCCAAAATAGTCACTTATGCGTAATTGACAGATGCTGTAATGGATTAACATCGCAACTGGACTGCCTGTTCAGTATTTAAGGCAGGTTTAAGAAGCCATTTTTGATGTATTTGCAAGATGCTTTGGGCTAATTTTGGCTTATACCCGCCTGTAAACAAGGACAGCAGTTGAATTGCTGAGGTTTTTTCGCATTAATGATATTTATTTAAATTTATTCTCAAAAACAGAGAACGAAGGGCTGGGGGAAAGTTCTAAAGTTTATTGTTTTTAAAGTAGCACAGGCGTCCCGCCTGTGTTTGGCACGTGATTCACAGCCGAGACGGCTGTGCTACTTTTTCACTCTTCTAAAAAACCGAGCATCAAAGTAATGCTGCATTGTTGCACTTTGACCCCTGAAAACCGTGAGTTGGTGGTTATTTTAAATGCTGTTTTAGGCTCTCTCAATCAACATGTTCTTTGTGCTTTCGCAGTAAAAAATTGGTTGCTATATCCGCCTGGGGGTGCTGATACCCAGCAGGTTCAGCCCAACACTCAGGGCCTGCGCCACCATGGCGCACAGTTTAATCCGGCTGTCGCGCACCGTATCCTCGGCTTTGAGAACCGGCGAACTCTGATAAAAACTGCTGTAAAGCTGCGCCAAGGTGAAGAGATAATCGGCCAGTACATTCGGCTTATAAGATTCGGCGGCCCGCAACACACTCTGCGGGAACTGCAGTAATTTTAAAACCAATTCGCGTTCAACCGCTGTGTTCAACAGCAAGGTGTTTGACAGTGGATCTTTGTCTGAAACACTCTCAGTGTATTTATCCAACAGACTGCAGACGCGCGCATACGCATACTGCAGATAGGGACCTGAGTTGCCTTCGAGCGCCAGTGCCTTCTCCCAGGTGAAGGTGATCAGGGTCTGCGGGTCATGGCTCAGATCAGCATATTTGATGGCGCTGATACCGATCTGGGCGGCCAGGCTCTTCTGCGCCTTCTCGGGAATATCGCGCTCCGAGCCTTTGATAATCTTGAGTGCCCGCCGCTCGGCCTCATCCAGCAGCACCTCCAGCTTGATCACATTACCCTCACGGGTGGAGAAAGTGCCCTCCGGCAGCCGCATTAGTCCGAACCAGACGTGTTCCAGGACGGCCTCGTACCCCAGTTTTTGGCAAACCGTGAAAAATTGTTTGAAATGAAGCTGCTGGCGCTCATCGGTCACATAGACAATCTTCTCAGGGTGAAACTCCTTGATCCGGCTGCGCACAGTGGCGATGTCCGTGGCAGCATAGTTGAACCCGCCATCACTTTTGCGCACAATGCAAAGCGGCAGACCCTCCGCCTCCAGCTTAACGACCAGTGCGCCTTCGCTCTCCTCTGCCAGCCCCTGCTCCTTGAGCAGCGCAATCGTCTCCGCCAAAGAATCATGGTAATAGCTCTCGCCCCGATAAAGATCAAAGCTGACACCCAGTCGTTTATAAATCCGGTCAAACTCATCCAGGCTGATCGCAATAAACCGCTCCCAGACCGCGCGATTTTCCTGATCCCCCTGCTGCAGTTTAACCAGTTCCGCCCGGCAGCCCTCCAGCCAACCCTCTTCATCCTTGGTTTTATTGTAGCTGGTCACATAAGCGCGTTCCAGCAGATCGACCGTCAGATTTTCGCGCTCTTCCTCTGTCAGACAGCTGCGATACCCTTGAATCAGGATACCGAACTGAGTTCCCCAGTCGCCTAGGTGGTTGTCAGCAATCACCTGATATCCCAGCGCACGGTGGAGCCGGTCAATGGCCGCGCCAATTATAGTGGAGCGGATATGACCGATATGCATCGGCTTGGCCACATTCGGGCTGGAATAGTCGATAATGACAGTGCGCCCCTGACCCACATTCGGAATTCCGAAATTCGACGTGCGAGCCAGCCGCTCAACCTGCACGACCAGCCACTCGGGATTAACGGTAAGGTTGATAAAGCCCGGACCCGCAACCTCCACTTTGGTCAACATCGCTGGCGGCGGCAGCGCCGCGGCAGCAGCCTCGGCAATCACCCGCGGGGCCATGCGCAGTGTGCGGGCCGCTTGCATGGCATCGTTGCACTGAAAATCACCGAACTGCTTGTCAGTGGCTGGATGCACCCGCAGCCAACTCCAGTCGTGATCACTACCGAACGCTTTTTCAAAAGCCCGCTTAATCCAATCGGTCAGTTGAGTCTCACACTTATTGATCATGTTTTTCTTACCTTTTCTATAAACAAAATTTAAATGTCAAGAATACCACAACCCCGATGCTACTACCTTAAAAAAAATTACCCGGTTTGCAGTTGTGGTTGCACGGATGCACTCAATCTGCTAATTTTATTCTATGAAACGAAGTTTGTTATCCAGCCTTCAGGCTGCTTCGTAAGGTTTGTTGTCCAGCCTTCAGGCTGCTTCAAAGTGTGTTGAGAAGTTACATTGAAAGTTGTAAAGAAATAGCGCGAAGGGATTGAAGAGTACTTCGATGGACAAAGCCGTTTATAATGAGTTGATGAGCAAATACCGGGCGCGCTTTGGCTTTGAGCCGGGGGTGGTGGCCTATGCCCCCGGACGGATTGAGGTGCTCGGAAACCATACGGATTACAATGAGGGCTATGTACTACTATCATTCATATTCTTGTTTTTTTTGTACGTTTATTATCTCTCACAGAGGCACAGAGAACACAGAGAGTAGCTGAACTTTTCGCAGCACTGAGAGAATATTTTAAGGTGAAAAATCTTAGAGGTGAAAAATGTGGAAAACTGGGAACGTCGAGCCCGAACTTTACGCCTTTGAGTCTTTGCTGGTGGAAACTCTGAAACAACTCAGAGAACTCTGTGCCTCTGTGAGAGATAAAGAATTGGTTGCGGCTATGCTGCGCTAGGTTTTCCGCTGCCATCAACTTCGGAACCTTCTTCGCCGCTCGCCGCGCTACTGGCAAGAGCTGCCATCTGGTGGCGGGTGATCTGATGCGCGAGGTCTTCTTTGACGTGGAGGCAATCGAAGCCTCGAGCGATGATATATGGCAGAACTACGTTAAAGGGACGCTGGCAGGGCTGGCGCGACATGGCAGTCTGGGGTGCGGCTTTGACGCCATGTTTTTAGGCAATGTCCCGCTTGGCAGCGGATTGTCCAGCTCCGCCGCGCTGGAGATGAGCGCTGGTCTGGCTTTTGCTGAGCTCTATGGGATTACGGTTGATCATGTGACGCTGGCGAAGATCGGCCAGCGCGCTGAACATGACTACGCTGGTTGCAACTGTGGCTTGTTGGACCAAATTTCCAGCCTGGCTGGGGAGAGCGGCAAGCTGGTGAAGACCGATTTCAGAACAGTTGAGTATGAGTGTATCGGGATCGGTGAAGAGATCTGTTTTCTAATGTGCGATACCCTCTCGCGGCATACGCTGGTGGATGGCGCATATAACAAACTGCGCGCCGCCTGCGAGCAGTGCGCTGAGCACTTCGCCAAGGTGCTGCACCACCCTGTGCAGGCACTGCGTGATGTCACCATGGCCGAGTGGGTGCTCTACAAGCAAGATTTACCGGAGCGGGTCGCCTCCCGCGGCGCCCACCCGATTGGCGAGAACGAGCGTGTGCTGCTGGGCGCAAAGCTGCTGGAGCGCGGCGATCTGGCAGGCTTTGGCAGGCTGATGTTTGACTCGCATGAGAGTTCACGGGTACTCTTCAAAAACTCCTGCGATGAGCTTGATTTTGTGGTGGCCGCCGCGCGCAAAATACCTGGGGTGCTGGGTGCGCGTCTCTCTGGCGGTGGGTTTGGCGGCTCCGCAGTGGTGCTGGTCAATCCACAGGATGCCGCCACCGTTGCCGCTGCGATGGAAATTGCCTTTGCCTCTCAGTACGGACACCCTTGTGAGGTGAGTGTGATCACACCCTCGCAAGGGGCGCGCCTACTATCAGGCTGTCGGACTTAAGAGTTCGACAGACTGATAATTACAGCGGCAGCAACATGGGGGTGTCCCAGTCCATAAGTTTTAATTGTAATGCCATAAAACAGAGCTGAGAGGTTACTTCATGCTGGGCAACACAATGCCACGGAGAATCACCTTCTGGCAGGCAATAAAAACCATAGCGGTTGGAAGAGATATCAAAACAAACCCAGCCATAACCGCCCAGGGTTGTCCGCTGAACTGCTGACTCATCTGGTACATCCAGACCGCCAGCGTCCAGTGGCTCTGTTTCTGGCAGACCAGCAGCGCCCACTCCCAGCTGTTGTAGGTGACAACAAAGGCATGCAGCGCGTTCACCGCCAGAATAGGAGTTGTCATTGGCAGCGTGATGCGCAAGAAAATCTGCCACTCCTTAGCTCCGTCCACTGTGGCCGCCTCATAAAGTTCACGTGGCAAGCCATCAAAGAATCCTTTTAAAATGAAGATCGACATTCCATTGGCCACTGTTGGCAGCACCAGTGCCGCGAAGGTGTTGAGCAGCCCCAGATCACGAATCAGCAGAAAACCGGGAATAGCGGTCACAGCCGCTGGAAAGGCCATGGTTGAGAGCAGAAAGAGCAGAATTTTCTCCGTTGATCTCAAACCAAATCTGGAAAGCGCGTATGCTGCCAGGGGGTTGACAGTCAAGGTGGCCAGGATGGCGAGCGCGAGCAGCAACAGGGTGTTGCCAAAGGCCCGTCCACGCAGGAAGAGATACTCTCCCACCAGCCTATAGTTCGAGAGCACACCTGCGAAAAACCTCTGCCAACCGCGCTTTTTAAAGGTCACAGCAACCGCCTCCCGTATAGGAAAGCGAGCCTCCTCAATCCGTTCCAGCTCCCATCCATAACTCGCGTTAACACCTGCCACGCTCCAATATTTTTCTAACAGGAAGTGCTGCCACTCGCTCTCCGCACTTAAAACCGTCAGTGCCTCCAAGGGCACCCGTGCCGCGAAATTACGCCACAGCGAGCTGTTTTCATAGGACTGGAGCGTGATCTCAGCAAATGAGCTGATCGCCACCCCGGTCAGCTTGGTATAGGCAGCCGTGCTTTTGCAGAGATTTGCGACATACCTTTGAAACTCGGACTCCAATGCGGGGGTGACTTTAATACGCAGCAGGCGGCGCGGGTATGAGTTATGAATGAAATCAGCCCAAACCCGCCGTAACATTGGTGAAGATTCCTCTGGCAGCGGAAATGGCAGGTGCTGAAAAGAGCGGCAGCGGTGGCCAGCGACAGCGCTATAATTTGCAGGGGAGAACCGATTCTCTTCCCCCAACCCAAGTTTCACCTGCGTATCGGGCAGCGATAAAAACTTCAGCCACAGATTGCGCGAGGCATACGGAATAGAGGCGCTCATGGGTGAGGCAGATGCCGCATACTGCTTGAAAGCGCGCCAGTTTTCCTCGGTAGCGCCTCCATTGGCAGCGGCGAAGCTCCGCCAGCCTTGACACCCGGTTTCAAACTCAAGCTCCCGGTAGGCACGTTTGAACTCCTGATAAAGCGCGAACTTGGGATTATCGGGAGGATAATCCCAACTCGAATGGTGCAAAGGGGCGCGCTCCTCCGCCACCATACGTATCCCGAAAAAACTGCGGTAGCGGATCAGCCACTCCTGATTCAGCATCTGCAGCGCGGCATCCCGTCGGGCGGAGCTACGCATGGCAGCGTAACCCCGAGGGTCTTGCGATCGGACACGCCGCTCGAAATGCGCACGCGCAAACGCGGCAATATGGCGGGGGTCATAGTTGCAGGTGCTGTTGCGCGGGTCGTAATCTAGATTGAAAACAGCATAGTCGGCGGCCGCTCGCTGCCAGTGCTGGAAGGTGGCTGAGTCATCAACCGCAGCCAATTGTTCGGCAGCGAAGGCGCGGCAGCCCGCCTCATCGCGGGAGACGACAATCCAGCTCCCCCACTGTTCGGGGGCATCGGGGTAAATCTCCAGTGGAAAGCGCTCGAAACAGCTTGAAATATGCCGCATGAAGCGGTCAGGACGATCCCAGAACGCCCGTACCACCGGCGAGTAACGATGATAGTCGTAGGCTGAGGTGAACGAGGCGGAGAGCATCACCAGAAAAGGCCACACCATGGTTAAGCCGCCAATGGTCAGCATGGTGTAGATCAAGGCCAGAAACAAACGCGCTTTAGTGCTTTTGCGTTCTGCTGGCAGTATGACGGACATAGTGTCTTGCTTTCAAAATTAGGGCAATTATTTGTTTGTTTTGATTGCTCCGGGAATCAATGTAAGTGCTTATAGGTATCGCTCTTTCTATCCGCACGCCATTCGGCAATCAGGCTGCAAGTATCTTTGTCGTATTTCAAGATGTGGGTATTACTGATTGCATAAAAATATGCTGCGTTAACTGCAACTCCCTGATTTACCTTACAAGGAATTTTTTTAATCACAACATTATGGGAGCCTGCGCAAAGCGCATCTACATCTGCTGCCAGCAGATGTAATCCAGTTAGCACAAAAATGCACGCAAGCAATGGAATAATTTTGATTTTATATATCATGTACATCATGGACATCCAGTTTGCCGCTGACATACTGCTCGCCCGCCGCGCTGGAGGCTAATCGACATGCCGCAGGTGCAGCTTGCAAATTAAAATGGGGCGATAGACGGGAATTGAACCCGCGACAACCAGAACCACAATCTGGGGCTCTACCACTGAGCTACTATCGCCATTTGAAAGAAAGTAAAGACAGAGTATCAAAAACCGCTGAAAATGCAAGCGCGACTTTAAAAAATTTTTTGCTGTTTACCGGCACTGTCTCTTATGGTAAATTATCAGTTGATTATTTTTTAGAGATTAACTAAGGAGAGATGAACTTATGACAACCGGATTCAACCGCCGTAACTTTCTCAAGAGCGCCGCAGCTATGGCCTCTTTCTCGATTGTGCCCGCGCATGTGCTGCGGGCGGAGAGCGCGCCCAGCAACCAAATCACCCGGGCTTTAATCGGTTTCGGTGGGATTGCGCAGTCAGGCAATCACCTTGGCTACAAGGCCACTCGCCTGATCGCATTGTGCGACCCTGATGCGGATCGGGTTACAAGGGGTATCAAGCGCGCGGCTGAAAACGGATATGGGAAGATTCATGCCTGCAAAGATTTCCGTGAAATTTTAGCAATGAAAGATGTTGATATTGTCCACATCTGCACCCCGCCGCACTGGCATGGACCGATCTCCGTTATGGCGGCCCAGGCTGGCAAAGACATCTGGTGTGAGAAGCCAATGACCCGCACCATTGGCGAGGGCAAGCGGGTGATGGAGGCGATCAAAGCCAATGGCAGCATCTACCGGCTCAATACTTGGTTCCGTTTCCTAGGTGGTTTCTACGGCTTTGGCACAGAGGTCAAGCCGATTAAGAAGGTGGTTGAGAGTGGCTTGCTGGGCTGGCCGCTCAAAGCGGTTGTCGGAGGGCCTACCGGCTTCAACCTAAAGTTTAGGTGGAGTGGACGAATCAATCTCACCCCCGAACCAGTGCCCGAAAACTTTGATTATGATCTGTGGCTGGGACCGGCGCCCTACAAGCCGTACAACCGTCATCGGACACACAGCACCTTCCGCGGTTACTGGGATTATGACGGCGGCGGCCTGGGCGATATGGGACAACACTATCTCGACCCAGTCCAGTACCTGCTGGAAAAAGACAACACCAGCCCCATTAAGATTGAGATCGATTGCCCGCCACAACATCCGGACGCGGTTGGCTCCTTTGATAAGATCACCCTAACCTACGATGACGGCTGCCAGATCATCCTGGACGGCAACAACTCCATGAAAGACGCGCCCTTCCTGCAGGGACCAAAGGGTGCCTTGTGGCCTAGAATGAAATCCGACATTCCGAATCTGCAAGAGATGATTGCAGAGATGCCGGAGCCCGAGGCGCAGCAAACTGATTTTCTGGAGGCCGTGCGGTTGCGCCGTCCCTTCGCTCTGAACGAAAGAAACGGGTTCCGCTCTTGCACTATTGTGAATCTGGCAATAACCGCGATGCGTCTAGGCCGCGGTTTCAAGTTCGATCCAGTTAAATTAATGGCTGTTAATGACCCTGCGGCCGATGCGTTCATCTATCAGCAGATGCGCTCCCCTTGGAATGTATAAACACCTATGCCATGCGCAATGATAAGCAAACATTCCGTGTTTTAAAGACAATTGTTTTAGTTAAGGAGAAGAGAATGAATTTAAAAAAAATACTTACCGTTTTAACAGTCCTCACTGCAGTGCAGTTATCCGTATCTGCTGCCGATGACGCTGCCGAATGGGCCAAAGAGGAAAAGGCCAATCTGGATAAAATCACCCGGGAGTCATTGACAGCTATTGCCAAAGGAGCACCAGACTCATATGCTAAACTGTTTGCAGAGGTTAAAGCCGACTACAAATCCAGCCCGCTTGAGCTGACCCGGATTGCAACACTGACGCAGTTAATGGCCAGTTGCGGCAACATGGCAGAGTGCAACAAATATGCCGACGCGCTTGTCAAAGCGGCCAAAGGCGCAACTGCCGGAGATGTAACATGCTTCTTTCTCGACCAGCTACGCTGGTGTGCGACACCTCAACAAACTGCCGGGATTAAGTCATTCGAATCATCAACCCAGAAGGGTGTGGCAGCCCTGGCCGCAATTGCGGCCCTGGCATCAGAGCGCAACTTTAACTCTCTGCTGGTTGTTGGAACAAAAACCGCCTGTGCCGAATATGGCGAAATGCTAGCCAAACTCCAGGGGTCACAAAAAACCAAAGCACTCCTCGCGGGCTTTGACAACGCAGACCCCAAGATAGCCGGACTGGCAATGCGGGAAGCAAGTCAGGTTGATATCCAGGGCACAATTGATGGAATGGACCGCCGCAAAGCGGAGGAAATTAACAAAAGACGGTTTGCGGCGGGCAAAGAAGAAACCATGATCTTTGCCCTTAAAATGAAAAACACAACCGACCCGCTCCGCAAGATAATGCTGCTAGACATGCTAGGTGTACGCGGAAATCCGGCCGCAGCTGAAACGGTGGCTGAATATATCGGCGATGCAAATATTACGATCTCAACGGCCGCGCAGAACGCACTGGTCAAGATCAGCCCAGAAGCCTACGTCAGCGCTCTGCCGGCCATGCTCAAAAATCTTCCGCAAAGCCATACGGCTGCAACAGAGCAAACGCTCATGCTGCTTCCTAGTCAATTAATTGAAAGTACCTTATTAAAAGATTATGACTCCTACTCCTTGTCCGGAAAAGATACCATCCTGAGTGTCCTTAAAAACCGTAAATCCAAATGCGGCATCACTCTCGCACTTGCCGCAATTGAGGGTAGTGCTGTGGAAAGTGCAGTCAGCGGCTACCGCCTGCTGAGGGATTGCGCCACAGAAAAAGAGGCCGATATTCTTATCAAACAGATCCTTAAAGAGGGAGGCAAAAGATTGCAGGAAGCGCAGTCTGCGGTTGCCAGCGCCGCAAGGCGGGACACTACCGGGAGTTACGTTGCCAAGCTTGAAGTGGCCTTCAAGCAGGCTCCCAGCACTAAGAAACTGGATGTACTGGAGACCTTTGGGCGGATTGGCTCAAAATCTCTGCTTGCACTAACTGAGAGTACTGCGAAAGATGCAGACAAAGAGCTGTCCACGGCGGCAGTGCGGGCACTGGCGGAGTGGGTCAACAACAATTCACTCAAAACGCTGATGAACGTCGCGCTTGTTTCAACCGACAATAAGCAACGCATCCTCGCGCAACGAGGCATTGAGAAAAAGCTCAGCGCCAAAGGTGTTGACAAGGCTCCTTACAAAAAGCTGTGGGAAGAGATGAGCAAAGGCGATCAAGGTGATGCTGAAATCAAAAAAAAGATTGATGCGTTATTCAGCCAGTAAGCGACATTATGAGCATCGAGCGCTTTGGTTTATATCTTGTGATCACAAACCCCGCAACCTCCTACGAAGTCTGCGCGGAAGCGGCGGTAACCGCTGGTGTCCGATACATCCAGCTCCGTATGAAAAAAAACATAGAGGCGGAGATCCTGGAGCGGGCGCGCAATCTCAGATCTATCACGCGTAACTCGGGCACGCGCTTCATTGTGAACGATGATCCACAGATCGCAGCCAAGGTTGAGGCCGATGGCGTACATCTTGGTCAGGATGATATGCCGCTTGGCCAAGCCCGCAAGGAATTTCCGGAGTTGGAAATCTTCGGACTTTCAACACACTCGGAGCAGCAGGCGCAGAGCGCGGCAGCTCTGAAACCTGACTACTGTGGAGTGGGGCCGGTTTTTGCGACCCCAACTAAAGATATCCCTGACCCTGTCTTAGGAACCGCACTAGCCGGACGGATTATTCAGAACGCACCATTCACCACAGTGGCTATTGGCGGCATTAATGAAAGTAACCTAAAGTCAGTACTGCAGGCTGGCGCCATCAACTACTCAGTGGTTCGTTATGTCTGCCTGGCAGCCCAGCCATATGATGCCATCAGGCGCTTGCAAGATGTTTGGTACACTGTTCACTGATTAATTTCATAACTGGAACCGCCAAAATTGAGAGGCGTTTTGAACCATCAATCCAATATACCTGATGCATGGCGCGTAATTATTAATTGCGTACGCTGCGCGATTCATGGTTGCCCGCCACCGGATGAGCTGAACGACACCAACTGGGCTGGGTTACTGCGTCAAGCCAGAGCACACAGCATTGAGTGCTACCTCTTCCCTTGGCTATGTCGCTATCTGCCAGATCAGTTCTCAGCCTCCGCCAACGTGGCAACTGATTCACCGCAGGCGGCTTGGCGGGCTATTGCCTTGGAGCATCTCAAGCTGACGCTCATCCGACAGCAACAGACAGCACAAATCCTCAAAGCTTTCGCAGGTAATCGGATTGCGGTTGTTCCCTTAAAAGGCACCTGGCTCTGCGAAAAAATCTATCTCGAACCATCGCAGCGCTCTATGGTTGACATTGATCTACTGGTGCGTAAAGCGGATATTGAGCGTGGCCATCTGGTTCTGAGTGCCATGGGTTATCACTCTCAACAGGAACAACTGGGAAATAAGCACATCTATGACTGCGCCTATCAGCACCCCGCCTTTCAAACATTTATTGAACTGCACTGGAATGTCGAATCCGAAATGATTTCAGGAGCCGTTATTCCTGATATCGAGCGCGTCTGGGGGCGCATACACACGGCAAAAATTCTGGGACATAGTGTGCAAGAATTCACGCTGGAGGATCAACTCTCGCACCTTATCCAACACATCCTGCACCATCGGCTGGCAGTGCCGCTCAAAAGCTATATCGACATCGCACTGCTTATTCAGCAACATGGGTGCGAAATCTCCGCCAAGGAACTGAAAAAAATCGCGATTTTCTGGAAAACTGAATTGGCACTGCCGATTATCCTCGAGATGGTGGCACAGCTGTTTTCAATAGTGCTGCCAGCTCAGATCCGAAAGGGCTTTGCAACTGCTGACCAGGTACTGGTCAGCACCGCCTGCCAGGCCTTGTTTGAATTGCATGAAAGCAAAAGCAGAGTCTATGAGTACCACCTGCTGCATTATCGTCAGACCTCAACAGTCGGCAAGCTCAAACTAATTGTCGGGCGGATCTGCATGCCACAATCCTTTATGATTCTGCACTATCCCTTTGTGCGCCATCATTTTCTACTGCCAGCCGCCTGGCTGCTGCGCGCAATCAAACTTACAGGTCATACTGGCCGGCGGCTCATTTGTTTGAAACAGAGCGATTCAATGCTCGACAATACTGCTGCGCGCGAAATGATCATAAAAAAACTCACTCCAAAAGAATGAGAATCAGTTGAACGTCCAACATTCAGCGTCGAATGCAGGGGGTAACGCCACTGGTGCGTCAGCTGTAGTAGTCGCTCTATGAGCGGCATATGTCGCTCATAGAGCGACTACTACATTAAATCCCGATAAACGTTCAATAAACAACTTTTTGGAAAGAACAATTAATTGTTTTTTTGGACTCCATAAAGGGCCAAACTTGCGAGGTCAAGGAGATATTAGTATGAAAAAAGACCCCATATGCGGCATGGACGTTGACAAATCATCAGAGTGGAGTACTGAGCGGGATGGTAAAACCTACTACTTTTGTTCGGCACATTGCCAGAAGAAATTTTTAAGCAGCGAAGATGACGACGCAAAACTGCATGATATGATGCGCCGGTTCTGGGTTGGGGCGGTGCTAACCCTGCCGGTCTTCATTATCGCGATGGGTGGACATCTGCCCGGCAACCCGATCGGTAAATTGATTTCTCCCGGCATCTCCAAATGGATCGAATTTGCGCTGACAACGCCGGTGGTATTATGGGCCGGGCTGCCGTTCTTCAAGCGTGGCTGGAGGTCGGTGGTCACAGGGAACCTGAACATGTTCACCCTGATCTCTGTTGGCACGGGCACAGCCTATCTATACAGCGCCATGGCAACACTATTCCCTGAGATCTTTCCCGCATCGTTCCGCCACCACGGCGAAGTGGCGCTCTACTTCGAATCCGCCGCTGTGATCATCGTGCTGGTGCTGCTGGGACAGGTGCTGGAGCAGCGCGCCCGCAAACGCACCAACAGTGCCATTAAGGAGCTGATGGGGCTGGTGCCGAAACAGGCACGCGTGGTGCGGGATGGCAAGGAGCTGGACATCCCGCTCGAAGAGGTGCATGAAGGCGATATCCTGCGCGTACGCCCAGGCGAAAAAATACCGGTTGACGGAACCATCACGGAGGGCGGCAGCACGCTCGATGAATCAATGCTGACTGGCGAGCCGCTCCCTGTGGATAAAAAGGTCGGCGATAGTGTGACTGGGGCGACGATCAACCAAACCGGCTCATTCCTGATGAAGGCCACCAAGGTCGGACGCGACACAGTTCTCGCGCAGATTATACGCATGGTCGCAGCAGCACAGAGCAGCCGCGCGCCGATTCAACATCTGGCCGACCGCTTTGCCGGTATTTTTGTGCCGGCGATCATCGTCATTGCCCTGCTCACCTTTGCGACTTGGGCCTTGATCGGGCCGGAGCCGCGCCTCGCGTATGCTTTGGTGAATGCCATTGCTGTGCTGATCATTACCTGTCCCTGCGCACTGGGGCTGGCAACACCGATGTCGATTATGGTTGGCGTTGGGCGCGGCGCACAGACCGGCGTACTCATCAAAAGCGCCGAGGCGCTGGAGATCATGGAGAAAGTCGAAATAATAGTTATCGATAAGACTGGCACGCTCACTAAAGGCAAGCCGTCGTTAACAGAGATTATCCCTGTTGCGGGCATTGAGAAGCATGACCTGCTGCGGCTGGCAGCATCCGCCGAACAAAACAGCGAACACCCGCTCGCCACCGCACTTGTGAACGCTGCCAAAGAAAAAGGATTCGAGCTGGGCAAATCGTCGGACTTTAACTCAACAACCGGTGGCGGCATCTCCGCCACTGTGGAGGAGCGTGCCGTGCTAGTAGGCAAGCCGGACTTTCTGGAAGAATCCGGGGTAAAGGGGATCGATGCTTTGCGGGATCAGGCAGACAAACTGCAGAGCAAAGGACACACGGTGATCTTTGTCGCGGTTGACGGAGAGGCCGCCGGTATCCTGGCGGTATCCGATCCAATCAAATCCGGCACCCCAGAAGCGATCCAAGCCCTGCACAAGCTCGGGCTGAAGATTCACATGCTCACTGGCGACAACGAGCAGACTGCCCGCAGTGTTGCAAGCGATCTCGGGATTGATGAGGTGCGAGCCGGTGTATCGCCGCAAGACAAACATGATTATGTTAAAGCGGTGCGGGCGAAGCATCACATTGTGGCCATGGCAGGCGACGGTATCAACGACGCGCCAGCGCTGGCGGCGGCGGATGTGGGGATTGCTATGGGTACGGGGACCGATGTCGCCATTGAGAGCGCGGGCATGACCCTTGTTCAGGGCGACCTGCGCGGCATCGTGAGGGCGGTGCATCTCAGCCGCGCTGTGATGCGCAATATCCGCCAGAATCTCTTTTTCGCGTTCATCTACAACATCCTCGGGATTCCAATTGCAGCTGGCATTCTATATCCCGCCTTCGGTTTGCTCTTAAGCCCCATGGTTGCCGCAGCCGCCATGAGCTTCAGCTCCATCTCAGTTGTGACGAACGCGCTACGGCTGCGGAAGGTTAAGCTGTAGCTGTGCAAATTAGTCACGCAGTGTCGCAAGGGGTATGACGCAGACACCATCGGATCGACGATGGGCGAATCCATTGCCTGTAATGACGCACAGGGCTGATGCGGCAGGTGTTTTTGAGGTATCAATTTTTTCTGCAAAGACGAGCAAGTTGGCCGCAGCTTGATCGACGGTGCCCATCCCCATTTTTACCTCGAAAGCACCCCAGTTGCCGTCTGGGAATTCAATGATCGCGTCGACTTCGTGTCCTGTTGCGTCGCGGTAGTGCGAAACGCTTCCTCCAGCCGCCCAAGCGTACACGCGCAAATCCCGGATAACGACTGATTCGAAGAGCATTCCGAGAAAGTTTAAGTCAGAGGCTAGTTTTTTTGCCGTTATCCCGAGTGCGCCGAGTGCAAGCGAAGGATCGCAAAAATGTCGCTTCGGCGATTTGCGAAGCGCGGCGGAAGAGCGAATATGCGGATTCCAGGCTGGTAGGTTTTCGGTGACCATCAACCGTTTAAGTGCCTGAAGGTACGCACTGGCCGTTTCGTTGTCCAGCGTGTCGTCGCTACCCCCAGCGTCAGAGGCGATGGCTCGCACAGAAGCTTCGGTCGAAATGTTTCTCGAGAGGGATCGGATGAATTGCAACACTTTAAGGGAGTTTCGCCGTCGCTCTGAAACGCGGTCTACATCTACCTCTGCAATTAACGCGACGTAATTTCTTGTGAACTCAAAGGCGGCAGCAGCATTCTCTCCGATGAGACCTGGCCAACCGCCCAAGGCTATCTTTTCACTGAGCCCCTCAATCGAAAAATCCGTACTCGCAGACTGAAACGCGTCGCCATCGAAAATTGATTTTAGTGACACTTCGCCTGACGACCATTTGCGTTCAAACCAAGACATGGGGCGCATTCGCATGACTGAAAAGCGACCGGCTCCTGAATGACGGCGTGCCTGTTCGTCTGGCGTAGCGGAACCAGTGAGGATAAATTGTCCCTTTTTTTTCCGCTTATCGATTTCCCGACGCGTAAAATCCCATATCCGGGGGAAAAGCTGCCATTCATCTAAAAGGCGTGGCGTTTCACCGTCGAGAACAAGGTTGGGGTCAATATCCATTTTTATTGCGACATCAGGGTCTGTGTCGAAATGAACATCGCTGTTCGCTGTCCTTGTTGCGGTTTCTGTTTTTCCACAGCCTTTAGCTCCCTCGATCAGAACGGCACCGGAGCTTGTCAGTCCTTTGGTGAGTACGGCATCGGCAATGCGCGGATAATAAGCCATTTTGCATCCCTTCTCTCTGTGTGAATGTGGATAGGATGTCATTCATTCGCTCATTTGTCAAGGAAACATTCGCTAATTTGTGGACTGAATATTCGCTAATTTGTGGGCTGAATATTCGGCAACTTGAGTGTAAATAAGAAGGGCAATATATCCGCACGAAACACGGAGGATGCTCTTCGTGAGGCTCGGGATGCAATCCAGTGAAGGCTGTTCGCTCCAATATCCGCCGTCGTCTCATCCATCGCTTTCCTTATGCCCTTCTATGCCGTGTAACTCCCGGTGAAGTCGCCATTCAGGTAACAATGCATCTGCACCGCCGGCCCAATTACTGGATGGACAGATAGAAATTCCCTGAAAAAGCTTTTAAAATTCCCATTTTTTTTATGAAAATGGTAAGATAGGCTAAGCTTCAAGAATAGAGGAACGACGATTAAGGATTGACTAAGTTAAGAACGATCTTATTCATGGATGAACAACAAAAACATGAAAACAAATAAAACAATATCGGATGGCTTGAGATGATAACGATTAATAACATCAGGAAATTTGATTTTGAAAGCGTTCCCATTGACCCTTTCTGGAATACAGGCATTCAAAAAGAACAAAAGATGCATAGGATTCATGCTTATCCCGCAAAATTTCCTGCATTTATTACAACCAAAGCGCTCGATTATGCCCAGAACAGTGTTGGGCTTCAGCCCGAAAGAATTGCGGATATTTTCTGTGGTTGTGGAACAACCGCATTAGAAGCCAAAAGAAATTCGATAGACTTCTGGGGTTGTGATATCAACCCTGTAGCAACCCTCATCGCTAAAGCTAAAAGCCGTAAGTACCAACCAGGACGGGTTCAAAATTATTTTAATAAAATAGTAACCGCATACGATCAAGCCAGTATTGCGGATACTTACGATCATGCACCTGAAAGATTGAAATACTGGTATTCACAAAAACAATATAATCAGCTTAAACATCTTAAGACAATTATCTTTAAAAAACAGTATCAGTTTATGCTGAAAGCCAATGAAGAAATTGAATATCTTGGAAATACAATTACTGACATTGTCACGGGTAGTTTTTTAGATGACTCTTGGGATATTCCAGCTATAGACATTATTATAACCAGCCCTCCTTATGTGACTTCCTATGAATATGCCGATTTGCATCAATTGTCTTCTCTGTGGCTTGAGTCGGTTGATGATTATAGAGTTTTACGTAATGGAACTATCGGTAGCCGTCATCATGATTATAATTTTAATAAAGAGGTAAAGAGGCTTAATTTGACAGGGCTCAAGATCGTCACACACTTGCTTGACCAGCACAAGTCAAAGGCAAGATCTGTAGCCAAGTATTTTCTGGATATGCAGCGTGTTGCTCAAAAATCTTTTTCTATCCTGAACGAAAAAGGAGTGGCCTTGTTTGTGATTGGGAATACTGAGTACAAAAATGTCCGTATAGATAATGCAAAGCATTTATCCAAGGCTCTGCTTGACGCTGGATTTGCCAAAATAAGTGTCACAAAGCGAAAGATAAGCAATAAGATTTTAACCCCATACCGTGACAAATATGGAAGGTTTACCTCCAATTCAAATAGTCGCAAAGTTTACAGTGAGGAGTTTATAATTATCGGGAGAAAAAACGTATGATTCATCCAAAACAACTTCAAATAAGACCGTATGCCCGACTGTTAACCATGCTTGGTGAGCAACTGATCAAAAATGAAAGGATCGCTCTGATTGAGCTGATCAAAAACTCTTATGATGCCGATGCCGATTGGGTGAAGGTTACCTTTCAAGGGTTTGGCGAAAATTATAAAATAGAGGCTGATTCAAAAATTATTATTGAAGACAATGGCCATGGAATGAATCGAGAAATTATTGAAAATCATTGGCTCAATCCAGCCACTCCTGAAAAAAAAGGCGGAAGAAAATAAAGGACACCACATCTAAAGGACGAATCATTCAGGGGGAAAAAGGGATTGGCCGATTTTCTGTTTTAAAGTTAGGGCGAAAAATTGACATTATTACCCGTACAAATACCGATCAATTAGAACATCTTATAGAGTATGACTTTACAAAATATGATGATGATTTCCTGTCTGAAAACGGGAAAGATAAAAACCTGTTTATTGATGATCTAAGTGTTTTTTTAACCAGCCGAAAGCCTGAGAGAATAATAAATGAAAGCGTCTCTTTTGGAGTACGCAGGATAAAACGCTCTGAACAAGGCACAATTATTGAAATAAGTAATTTAAAAGGAAGTTGGACAGAAAAGAAAGTTGAGCTGGTTTATCGGGATCTTACAAAGCTTGAATCTATTTTTTCAAAAAAGGACAACCCTGATTTTGAAGTCTGTATCTACAAAGATGGTAAATACCAAAATCTCCATGAAGATTATTTGGAAAAACTTAACCTTCTGCTATCCGACAGGTCGGTAATAAAAGTTGAAAACGGTTGTTTTGACGCGCAAAACATGGAGTTTCGCTTTACCATTAACGGTGATCACAAAACAATCAGCCTTTTTGATCCGAATAAGATCGCAGGGAAAAAAGTCTTTAAAGATCGTTTTGGGAATGCTGGTTCAGTTCTAAAAGACAGGAGTGTTGAATGCGGAAGTTTTGAGTTCGGGTTTTATGTGTTTGATTTCAGTGCTCAGGCACCAGCCAAATATAAGCTCGATCCAGACGATAAAAAAATACTTAAGGATCATCGTATTTATTTATACAGGGATAATATCAGAGTTTATCCTTACGGCGAATCTAATGATGACTGGCTCCATATTGATGCCTATAGAGGGACAATCAGTGCTGGCCATTTTCTCAGTAACGATCAGGTTGTGGGGTTTGTTAATATATCTCAAACGAATAATCCTAAACTGAAAGATAAAACCAATCGTGAAGGATTGATTGATGAGGGGGACGCAACGGATGACTTCATTACAATCCTCCAGACATTTCTTGCGTATGTTCGTCAGCACCCATATGCCATATACCGTAAAAAAATAGAAAAAAAGAAAAATCAAAACGTTTTTAAGAAAGAGCAGATACAAAAGGATTTCGAGGATTTAAAGGCTGTTATCGGAGACAATAAAAAAGCTCTGAAGATTCTATCGCAAACCGAAAAAAAGTATAAAGCAGAGCGGCTATATCTCACCCAAAGAGCTGAAACAACCGAGGTGCTTGCCGGTGTCGGGTTGTCTGTAGAAACCGCATCTCACGACATCATGGGAATCATGGGGAAAGTTTTAGCCAATCTTGATGGGCTCATTAGTGATTTAATGTCAACGGATGAGATCGATAAAGAAAACTTGTTGAAAGAGCTTCAGTCTGTCCGTGGTGGCATTAGTTTTATTGAAGCTCAATTAAAAGATATTCAGTTGTTATTCAGATCGTCTAAACAACGGCGAAAGCAGATTCGAATCAAAGATATTGTAGAAAAAGTGGAAAGAATATATCAACGATTACTCAAAAAAGAATCAATTGGTTTTTCAATCAACACCAGTGGTTCCCCGCTGATTGCTAAAACAACCGACGCGGTTCTGTTACAGTTACTGCTTAATCTTTTTGATAATGCTGTGTATTGGTTGCAGCAAACATCACAAAAGGAAAAGAAAATCGAGATATTGCTGGATGGCAATAATAGCCGGATGATTTTTTCTGATAATGGACCTGGAATCGACAAAGATGATGAGCCTTATATATTTGAACCTTTCTATTCAGGCAAGGGAGATGAAGGCCGTGGGTTAGGATTATATATTGCCAGGCAGTTGCTGGAACGGAATGATTATACCATAGAGCTGGCAGAACTTAGATCTGAGAAAAAACTCACTGGCGCTAATTTCGTAATTGATTTTTTTGTGGAGGACAAATAATGGGGATAAAAGATTTATTCAGTGGTATCGGATGTGGATGGTATCCAGTAGGCGTAAAGGGACTGAATTATGGCGAGTAAAGACAACAAAATGCTGCAAGAGAAAAACATAGACACTGTGTCGAATGCGCTTTCTCTCGATATGCGAAAATTAATTGAAGACACGCGTTTATCTATTGCGGTTGCAGTTAATACCGAACTCACATTGCTGTATTGGATTGAGATTTTGCAGGCTGGGGCGAAGGAATACTTATTTTTGAATCAGGGAAAATTTATGAGGTTGACAATTGGGGTAACAAATCAGGAGAAGGTCGCTTTATCATCGAAGGCGGCTACAGTCGACTTGAGCTTGCCGCAATTTTAAGTCGCACTGGACTTATTTGATAGTTAATCAGAGGCTAAAAAGAGAGATCATGACCGATAAGTACAGCGAGTTGTAGAAAGGAAATAGCACCTAACAAGGCAGGTCCACAGTACCCACTGGGGCGCTTCGCTAGCCCCAGCGGTCCTGTGACCTAATCGTTCTGAAAACATAATCCTTTCAGGAAGTACCCGAATATGAGATTATAGTAATGCACTGATAAAAGGAAGTTTTATGGAATCAATAACAATAAACATAAATAATCCCAGTCTGACAAATAAGGTTA
>JBAYXX010000046.1:0-33254 GCA_041673345.1 Kiritimatiellia bacterium | reverse complement strand
GCTCATTTTTATGGCCCACAGGCAGATAGGTGTTGGGGGGGGGCGGGTGGCTCAGTTTGCGCGCGCGCTGCTGACTTTTTTTAAGGATGGGCCCTGTTGCGCGGCTGTGTTCGCAGCCGCCTTGCTCTCACAGGGATTGAAAATTGGTTGTCACATATTTCTTATCCGCGCACTGGGACTTGATTTAGCGCTCAACTCGGTCTGGTATGTCATTCCTCTCTTCGGAGTGGTTTCAGCATTGCCAATCTCGGTCGGCGGCATTGGACTGCGCGAATATGCGGCGCTCGGAGTAGCAGGGGGGCTCACCTTGCTGCCCGAGGAGCTGGTGGCGCTCAGCCTGGCCAGCCATCTGCTCTATGTCGCAGTGAACGCTCTGGGTCTGCTCCCATTCATTTCAACTTTGATCCGCCATCAAGGCAACAACAAGGATGTCGCCTGAAGCTGGTAATCAGCACTGAAGTTTTTTATCCTCGAATCAGTGACCACTGTGTGGTCGCTGAATCTACTTCTTCAGCACTTTACAAAATCTTAAAAGAAAATTACGTCGCAATTCTCCATTCGTCCTTGAATTTAATGCCCATAGTTAATATTATGTATGGATGTTTCGTACGGGAATTGGATTTGACTCACATCGGCTCTGCAAGGGGCGTCGGTTAATCATCGGGGGAGTGGAAATAAGCCACGAAAAAGGGCTGACGGGACACTCGGATGCCGATGTTTTGTGTCATGCAATCTGCGATGCGCTGCTGGGAGCAGTTGCCGATGGCGATATTGGGACGCATTTTCCTGACACTGATCCGCAGTGGAAGGGCGCTGACAGCATGGCGTTGCTATCTGCGGTGGTTAAACGTCTGCATGACAAAAGCTGGCAAATTTCTAACGCTGACGCGACTATTGTTGCCGAACAGCCAAAGATGACGCCCTATATTCCCGCCATGCGAGAAAAGCTGGCCAAGACCCTGCGGGTTGATATCTCTGCCATATCAGTCAAGGCTAAGACCAACGAGGGTATGGGGTTTGAGGGGCGTTGTGAGGGTATTTCCGCCATGGCGGTAGTGCTAGTAGAGAACAGGGGATGAGTAGGGACGCGGGTGGACGATGATGGATTGCGATTGGGATTGGTAATCGTCAACCGCCATCGTCGACGTTATCGTCAACCGGAACGACAGGATAAAAATGAATTTTTACAACAGTATGACCCGTACTAAAGAGGCTTTCAAGCCTCTCAAGGATAATCATGTGAGGATGTATACCTGCGGGCCCACGGTTTACAACTTTGCGCACATTGGTAATTTTCGCGCATACACCTTTGAGGATATCCTGCGGCGGGTGATCAAATTTAACGGATGCGGCATCACGCAGGTGATGAACCTGACTGATGTGGATGACAAAACCATCCGCGGGGCGCTGGAGCAGGGGGTACCGCTCAAGGAGTTCACCGCCCCTTTTATCGCGGCTTTTTTTGATGATTTGAAGATTTTAAATATTGAGGCAGCAGAGGTCTACCCGGCTGCGACAGATCACATACCAGAGATGGTCGATCTGATTCAGAAACTCTTTGATAAAGGTCTAGCATACAAATCTGATGACGGCTCCGCTTATTTCAGCGTGGCAAAGCTGCCAAGTTATGGCAAACTCGCCAATCTGGACCGCACAAAACTGCGAGCTGGATCGCGGGTTTCGCAGGATGAGTATGAGAGGGAGAGCTACGGGGATTTTGCGCTGTGGAAGGGGTGGGATGCCAACGACGGTGATATTGCCTGGGATGCCCCTTGGGGCAAAGGCCGCCCAGGCTGGCATCTGGAGTGCTCCGCCATGGCCATGAAATATCTTGGGGCCAGCTTTGATATACACACCGGCGGCATTGATAACCTCTTTCCACACCATGAAAACGAGATTGCTCAGTCGGAGGGAGCCACTGGTGAACCTTATGTGAAACTCTGGATGCACTGCGCCCACCTGCGGGTGAATGGCGAGAAGATGTCCAAGTCGCTTAGTAACTTTTTCACCCTGCGCGATTTGATTGATAAAGGCTGGTCAGGGCGGGAGATCCGCTATGTGCTGATCAACGGACATTATCGGCAGCCTTTGAACTTCACTTTCGATGCTCTGGATGCAGCGCATGTCGCGCTGGCAAGAGTTGATGAGTGTGTCGATGCCCTGTCAGCGGTTGCCGCGCCTGGCAACAATGCCGCTCTGCCTGAATGGGCGCAGCGCGCGCAAGTTGCCTTTAGTGCGGCGGTGAATGATGATCTGAATCTTCCCGAGGCTTTTGCCGCGTTGTTCAATCTGGTGCGGGAGGCTAACAGCACTCTCTCCGTTGGTGCTTTGGCGCCTGCAGCGGCGAGTGCTATTCTGGAGCTGTTCTCACAATTTGACAGGGTGCTGGGTGTGATCCATTTTGGACGCAAGAGTCCGTGTGAAGAGATTCCCGCCGAGATTCAAACCTTGGTGGATGCCAGAGCAACGGCCCGCGCGGAGAAAAATTGGGCCGAGTCGGATCGTATCCGCGATGCATTGGCGGCCCAGGGATGGAGTATCCGCGACTCCAAAGATGGGCAGAAATTAAGGCAATTATAAAGCAGCTAGCAGTCGTAACCAAATGCTGCATTAACAAACGCTGCACACTTAGGGAAACGTGAGCAAGTTATTGAGCAGTGACCTTGAAAGTGATAATGGAGTAGTGCAAGCATCCTGCCTGCCTGCTTGCTTGCAATTGCTGCTTCAAGAATTATCTCTCACAGAGTCGCAGAGGACACAGAGAGCTAAAGTATACGCTCCGAGAATTCTGTGCCTCCGTGAGAGATAAAAAACAAAGAGTATTGAATAGATTTTATGGTAACTGGAAAATTTATAACATTTGAAGGGCCGGAAGGCGGCGGAAAATCAACCCACATCCAAAAACTCGCCTTGTTTCTTGCATCCCGGGGGGTTGATGTGGTCGCGACCCGTGAACCTGGGGGAACCGCGCTTGGCGAAAAAATTCGCGCCCTTATTCAACACAGCGTAGACGGAACAGCACCGGTGGATCGCGCGGAGTTGCTGCTATTTCTCGCCAGCCGGGCACAGCATGTTCAAGAGCTGATTCAGCCCATGCTAATTGCCGGGCGTTGGGTGCTTTGTGACCGATTTAATGATTCAACCCTGGCTTACCAGGGGTTTGGCCGAGGGTTTGATATTCATCAGTTGCAGCTGCTGAACAACTTTGCCGTGAATAATCTAAAGCCTGATTTAACCCTGCTGATCGATGTCTCGCCTGCAACCAGCAGGCAACGGCTTGCTCAGCGCCACAGGGGTGGCATCTCAGCGCCGGACAGGATTGAGGCTGAGAGCGATGGTTTTCACGTCCGTCTGCGCGACGGTTATCTGACTTTAGCCAAGCAAGAGAAAGGGCGTTTTTACGTGGTTGATGCTGAGCGCGAACAGAGCGTTGTGGAACACGAGATCTGTGAGGTTATCAAACAACGTTTCTTTTGCCCCTCCAGCACCCTAACCCCTCCAACTCCCTAACCCCTATGTTAATCGATGACACATTTGAGATGATCAAGCACGCCTTTGAATCAGGTAGGCCAGCGCACGGCTATCTGATCACTGGTCCGTTGCGTGGTTTAGCCATGGATCTGACGATTCGTATCCTGCAATATCTTTTCTGTGAATCTCAAAGCGCCAAACCGTGCTACCTCTGCAACGGGTGCCGCAAAGTCAGGGAGCGGACGCAGGTGGACATTGAGTGGATATATCCAGAGAGGAAGTCGCGTGTGATCGGCATTGATAACATTCGCGGAAACCTGCTGGCCAAGGTCAGTCAGAGCTCAATGCAAGGAGGGTGGAAGGCAGGGGTTATTGTCGGCGCCGACCGCCTGAACACATCCTCATCCAACGCCTTTCTCAAAACATTGGAAGAGCCCACAAATAAAACTATTTTTTTGCTGTTGACCGAAGCGCCGCAGCAGCTCCTGCCAACGATAATCTCACGCTGTCAGCGCATTGACCTGGATGAGATACGCCAATTGGATGAACCCTGGAGAGGGCGTGTGGTTGAAACCCTTTCATTCGATCTCTACCGGACACCCATCCAGCGCCTCTCCATGTGCAACTCGCTCTTCTCAGTTTTAACCGACCTGAAAAGTCATGTGGAAGGGTTGGTTAAACGCGAAGAGCAAGAGCATGACAAGATTGAAGAGGCCAAAGAGGTCTTTGATGCTAAAGTCAGTGCCCGATACCGTGAATTCCGCAGTGACTTCACGTTGGTACTGCTACGGTGGTTTAGAGATATCTTTGTGCTCTGCTCTGGTGGTGAAATTGCGCTGCTTTACAATCAGGGATATGCGAAGATCCTCAAGGAGCGTGCGGCAAACCTGGATTTAAGCCAGGCAATCTACAACTTAAAGGCAATTGAGGAGTTAAGTGTTCACATGAACGAGAGAAACATGCCGGAAGAGTCCACGCTGGCGTATGCCATTGATCGTATACAGCACGGTGTGCGGTAAAGAGATTAGGAAATAGCACAGCATGAAATTAGCTCACATAATGACACCCGAGCACGCCCTGTTTTACAGCAGGGTCAATCCAGGGGTGAAGGTTCATCTTGGTGGTCGATACGTGGTTGAATTTGATTATGGGCTGGATGAGGCTGAGGTGGTTGAACACGGTGAATGTTTGCGGGATGCCAAAGATTTTCGCATTCCTGGATTCAGTATTGAAAGGCCGTTAAACGCCTTCGATTTGCAGAAAATCGAGACGAATCGAAAGGTTGCGAATCAGGCGGAAACGCAATTGAAAGAAGAGTTGATGAACGCACGTATCAGGGTTAAAATTGTGCATACACGACTTTCGCTGGATGGTGGGCGAATCTTCTTTCGGTACGCTAACAGGAACGCAGTCAACCTTACTGGGTTTACTGAGGCAATCCAGCGCAGCTTTAATGTGGATGTGAATATCTGGCAGGTTGGCGCGCGGGATGAATGCCGTCTAATCGGGTGTATCGGCTGCTGCGGTCGCTCCTCCTGTTGCTCCTCGTGGCAGAAGCGTGATTACCCGGTGAACCTTCGCATGGCTAAAACGCAGGGGATGTCTCTAGGCCCCGCAGCCCTCAATGGAACATGTAACCGCCTGAAATGTTGCCTGCAACATGAGAACCATGTTTACGAGGAGGCAGGCGCTAACATGCCAGAAAACGGAAAGAGGGTGATTTGTTTGGGACATGACAATGTGAAAGGTGTGATCATCAACCGCGATGTTTTGCGCGGTCTGGTGGTTGTCAAAACAACGGATGGAAAGGTTTTGGCACTGGCGAAAGACGAAGTCTCTTATCAAGGAGGGAACACATGAAAATATTAGTTGCCAACGGGCCGAATCTTAACCTCTTGGGAATCCGAGAGCCTGCTGTCTACGGCTCTGAAACTTTGCAGGCTATTCAGAGCATGATCAATGAATTCGCCGCTGAACAAAGTATTGAGATCACACACTTCCAGAGTAATGTGGAGGGGGAGCTGGTCAATGCCATTGGCGCAGCCAAGGCAGATGTGGATGGGATTGTGATTAACCCGGCGGCTTTCACCCACACAAGTGTGGCACTACGTGATGCCATTGTCGCCTGCGGTCTGCCGGTTGTTGAGGTTCATATCTCCAACACACATCAGCGTGAAGGGTTCAGACACACCAGTTTAACCGCGCCGGTTTGCGTGGGACAGATTATGGGGTTTGGCGGCTATGGCTACATCCTGGCATTGCAGGCACTAATAAAGCGCGTAAAACAGAAAACGTAAAACAGATGATAGAGGACATTATAATGAACAAGAGCGATATTAAACTATGGATTGTCGGATCAATTGGAATTGATGATATCAAAACACGGGCTGAAACGCGTACGGAACTGCTTGGGGGGTCGCTCCCTTTCAGCACCGCCGCCGCCTCGTTTTTCACCCGCGTTGGGGCGGTTGGAATCGTTGGCAGCGACTTCCCTGAATCCTTCGACAAACGTTGGCGGAAATTCAGTGCTGATCTCAGTGGAGTTCAGCACGTTCAGGGAACGACCTTTCGCTGGTCCGGTGCTTATGACGAGAACATGATTGAACGGGAAACTTTAAAAACCGAACTAGGAGTTTTTGCTAACTTTAAACCCAAATTACCGCAGGCCTATCAGCAGGCACCCTTTGTTTTACTTGGCAATATTCAGCCTGAATTGCAGATGCATGTTCTGCGTCAGGCGACAGGGGCCCGCTTTATCGCGCTGGACACCATGAACCTCTGGATCGACATTGCCCGCCCTGCATTACTGAAAGTAATTAAAAAGGTGAATCTGTTGACAGTCAATGACGGCGAGGCGCGTATGCTCACCGGCCAGTGGAATATGCGTGCATGCGCCGCTGAACTATTAAAAATGGGACCATCGTATGTCATCATTAAGCGCGGCGAACATGGCGCGTTGCTGTTCTCCAGAAAAGTTCTTTTTATCGCTCCTGCTTATCCGGTGGAAAAGGTGGTTGACCCCACTGGCGCGGGCGACTCTTATGCCGGCGCTTTTATGGGTTATCTGGCAGAGCGTGGGCGAGTGAGCGAGCAGGCCTTGAGGGAAGCTTTGCTCTACGCAGCAGTGGTCGCCTCATTTGGCGTGGAGGGCTTCAGCCTGGATTGTTTCGAGAAACTGACCTTTGTGCAGATCGAACGGCGTATGAAACAGATGCTTAAGATGATCAGGGTGGGTTGAGTATTTCCTGCATGATGATCCCAATCGTACACCAACATCGTCGTACAGCATCGTCGGCCGCAGCTTGATTAGCAGTTTGTCTAACTTCTCGAACTCCGACAAACTTCGATCCCCTGTCATTTAGTTTACATAACATATATTATGCGACGTAAAATAACGAATAAAATTTGATTATTGAATTCTGCCAATAATACGGAGATCAAACCGTTTAGTAAGTTGACAATATGAATTTTGATGAGATGAGCGATTCTGAATTGATGAGCGCGTATGTCAAAGGTGCGTCAAAAGCTTTTTATGCGCTTGAGAGTCGCTATCAAAGGCAGTTGTTCGCATGGCTGGTGGGCTCGTTGAGTAACAGAAGCGACGCGGAAGATCTTTACCAGGACATATGGCTGAGAATCATCAAGAATGCTGAGAGTTTTAAAGACGTTTCTTTTAAAGCTTGGATGTGGAAGATCGCTCGCAATCGTGTGATTGATTTTAGACGCAAGAAAAGGCCGGATCTCACATTGGATGCAACTTTCAAAGAGGATGACCAGCCGCTGGTGGATCGAGTTCAATCGTTGGATCCTGGCCCTGCCAGGCAGGTTGAAAACAATGATCTAACCCAGAAGGTGTTTGCAATCGTGGATCAATTGCCCCCTGCACAGCGCGAGGTTTTCCTGTTGCGGGTACAAGCCCACCTAACGTTCAATGAGATCGCGGAGAACTTGAACATACCGTTGAACACTGCCTTGGGGCGCATGCACGATGCGATGAATAAAGTAAAAAAACAGTTAATGGAGGTGCTCTAATGAAAAACACAGACAAAAAAATCGAACTTAATGATGCCTCATTTGAGCGTGATTTAGAGGAAATAACCGCACTTTTCGATGGTATTTATCAAAAAAACAAATTGGGCACCCCCCCGCTGGCTGTTGTTGAAAAGATCCACCATGAGGCATATTTACACTCACTTAGGCTTAGGTTTAGACAAAAGGTGCGCCAGACAATGCGCATTGCCATTGCTGCGGCAGCTCTGCTGTTGCTCCTGGCTGGAGGTATGCGGATCAACTCTGTGCAACAGAGCAACCGGTGGATCGAGGTCATCAACCAGCTCTGCATTGTCTGCGACGCAGAGCTCCTGAAAGATGAGTCGCTAGAAGTCTCCAATGCCGTGCTGGCAGATCTCTTGATGGAGATGCAGGGCCTGGATGCGGAGACCTACTTCGCGTTTAACTAGAGTGGTGCAACGTCGATGTATGGAAAAGTAGCACAGGCGTCCCGCCTGTGTTGGTCGTGGCATTCACAGCCGAGACGGCTGTGCTACTTTAACTCTCAACTATCACGCTGCAATATTTCTCACCTCTAAAACAACGCTGCGCACCCCTTCGATGGTTTAGTCGTAGAAGGATTCGTCCTCCTCGAAGTCAATGTCGTGTCCCCGCTTTTCAAGAACATTCCAGAGGGTTGATTTTCTGATTTGATAACCAGTGCCGCACATATGGCAGGTAATTTGGTTCTCCTGCGAACTTTTGAGCATATCTTTAATATCTGCATCAGGCAAATCGCTCACCATTGCTTCAACGCGATTGGTCGAGCAGCGACATTTAAATTGCAGCGATTGCGGCTCATTCAATTTATACTCCTCAATCTCCAGGAGGGCGCAAAGCTCCGTCAGGTTTTGTGCCCGGGTCAGCGCCTGAAGCATGGAGCCGTCGGAGAATTGATCGCAGAGTTCATCAAAGGCTTTAGCGTTCCCGTCAGGCATCAGCTCCACCATGAAAGCTTTGGAAAACGTGACTCCCGCAGCGGTTGATTCGGCGGCGATTTCGACTTCGCCATTGCGTTGCAATGATTTGTTAAGATATTCGTGGAGTCCTTTCTTCATAGAGGCGGGGCGAACATCCAGCATGGCACTGGAAATTGTCTGGCCCGGGATGGAGCGAATCACGGTCATCTGCGCAAGCTCACCCAGCGCCTCCTCGTCCGAAATCTTCTCACGCACGTCCAGCGCATTCAGAACCTTATTGTGCGTGTAACCACGCAGCCCGCCACCAAAGGCGCTTTCCACTAAAACTCCAGCCACAGGGCCAGAAACACGAAGCCGCAGCGAAACCGTTTCATCCTTCTGACTGACCTCTGATCCCAGCAAGGCAACTGCGGCGAGGGCACTCGATTGAACCAGTCCAGCGGTCGGTCCGCATAGATGGCTGCGTTCTAGCTCAGCTGCGGAGTTGGTAACATTCACATACGTCAAAGCTAACTTTTTATCAGTTAGCGCTGTCTGTCTATTATCAAAATTTTCTTGTTCCATGCAGGGCATTATACATGATCATGTTTAATTTGGTAAAGCGCTTGTATCAAAGTTTTTTTAAGCTCGAAATATATCAAAAAGGGTAGCGCGGATAGACTCATTTGGTTGTCTGCCGTTGGGCATCACGCAGGCAGGCGGTGGAAAGTTGTTTTAGCAAGCCCGCGATTTTAGCCAGAAATTGCGTATGTAGTTCGTCGATTTTCCGGTGCTGCTGTTCTAATGCCCAGAGAGCAAATTCCCATTTTTTGCTAAAGCCATAACGGCTGTGTAAATGTGGATCAAACATATCGAACGCCTCTTTGTTCACCATGTAGTCCCAGTAAACCTCCTTTGTCTTACACTCAAAGCCAGTGAAAAAATGATCCGCACATTCATAGAACGATATGCTGCTTGCACATGTCTGCCAAAATCTGTACAGCACTGCCGTAAAACTCGTCAGATAAAAATCAAATACTGCCTGCATGTTTTTTTCGGTCAACGCTGTGTCTGGCCAACCGAACGTCCCGCGCATCGAGCAGATCATGACGTTTTTTGGCATCTCTTTACCGGTCATAACGTTGTATCCTTTGTCAAAAATCTCTTTGCCTTCGCCAAAACGGCAGCTCTTGGTGGCTGCGATATATTTTTTCATGATCAGGTTTTGAGCAGCGGCATTGCCTAGCAGCGAGGCAATTGCGGCGGCAACATCATGGTCTACACCACTGGCTTCACTCAGCAAACCATCCGAACTCAAGCGGCAGGGCTTGATATAATCCAGCGGTTCGCCAGGACAGCGGTTGCGTAGAAAGTAATTCGTTTTGCGTCCGCTTCTGTTCTCCTGCCGCGTCAACAGCCGATACTCGCCGAGGTTAATACCCAGAGCTTTGAAGGCCTGCACCCTAGCCAGCACATAGTTACCGTAGCCTGGTGTGTGCCGCGCTAATCTCTTTTCGATCATGCTGGTCAGCAAAGGCCGACGGTTTGTTTTATAAACAATCTCGCGGGTGCCAGCCGCGCCCGAGGCAATGGAGGTGTTTTCGCGCAACTCGTAAACGTTGGCATACTCCACCTGCTCATCATTGCTCAAAAGCTGTCCCAAATTCTCAATCAGCTCTTTTGTCCGCTGATCAGCTCCCACATGAAAGTCAGGGTGGTTGCCACGGAAGGTCGCCCCAGGCAGTGCCGTGCGCCGCGCATCAAAAGCCGTGCTGACACTGGAGGAGTGGATTTGATAGATCGCACCTGAAAGATGAAGATACATTGTCTCGATAAACTCGTCTGAGCTCTCATCTGCCAGATCCGGGTGCTCCAGCAATTGCTTAAAGGTGTCTGCCACCTGATCGAGTTTGATTTTGATTTCCTGAGTTGCGCTTTTGTTTTGGATCACCAAATTCAATAACGCTTCAAGTGCAGGGATGATAAATTTTTCAGCTACGCCGATTTTTAACCCGAACAGCTCGATTTCATGATGTGTGTTTATCTTCACAGTGCGCATATTGGAATTTCGTTGCCCATGATAAACAAATACCAGCTCCTTGAGCGCCGCAACGAGTGCCACGTAGTTAGAGTCAACTAATTCGAGTAACCTCTGAAACCCAGCGTAGGAGAGAAAGTGCACGCCATGACTGCTGTGGTAATATTTCAATTTGGAGTTAATGACCGCACGGCTGAAATTGAGCGCGGCTAACATCTCTTTGTTATTCCAGGCCAGAGGCTTTACACGCCACTCCTGGCCTTGTCGACGATAAACATCCAGCGTGGCACTGTTCCTGTCGGAGAAAAATACCTCATTCTCGCGAAAGCCAAGACTTTGCAGCCAGGCATCCGCCTCAACCACTTGGACCAACTCTGCTTCTCGCTGCGAGAGCGCAATTTTACCTTCAACAACGTTAGCATAAACGAAGAGGCGGGTTATCAGATGATGGCGGATCGCTGCATCCACTGCTCGGGTGCTCCAGAAGGCCCCTGAGAGCAGAGGCACCAGTGCGACACTGTGATTACCAGAGGTCAATGTGAAAATATAGCCGTGCGCCCCTTTCGAAATATCCGATTTTTTAATAATCAATATAGGCGCATGGTGGACTGAGCTGCGCCAGACACCCTTTTCAAAGATAAAGGTATCGCGGCCCCAGTTATAGCCCAAAAAGAGACGCTCCTCGCCAAAAACGTGAAAAGCCACCACCCCTGGTTTTCGCCTGGCTTCCTGTCGCACTCTCTTCACAAATTGTTTGACTACGTTCATAACGAAATGATACCAACTATAGCAAAGAAATGCTATAGCGGTGAATCCTTAATCTAACTCGGCTGCGGCATCGGTTGACGATAGCGTAGCCAACCTCCCGTAGGTCCGGTTTCCAACCGGACAGTCCGATTGGAAATCGGACCTACATTGCTCCCGCAATAAAAAAACGCGACCTTTGCACTCGCGCACTCACCTTGCCTATAACCTCGACCTTTATCCGGCAAAATGCCACTAGCCAAATAGTCGCAACAGCCCGCGTTGCTTGGTTAGGATTATGATTAAGATTGTGATTAGGATGGGGAACATCCTCATCTTAATCCTAATCCCAATCCTCGTCTCGAACCTTGTCTGCAACTCGGGGCCGGCCCGATGTAACCGACCGCCGAGTTGTTTCTGGTTTTTTGCACCATGAGCAGGTTACTTCCTGGGAGCGCCGACGTCCTCGTCGGCTTGGTTCTCAGCGATGCCGACGGGGACGTCGGCGTTCCCAGGGGGTGCCTCATTTTTCTCCATGTTTTTTTATCTTTGCAAGTTGCTCCGCAATTCAGGCTGCAAACTGGTTTTTGACCTGGTGACTTAATGACCTGGTGACGTCGGTGTCATTGCTTACTGACCCCGACTCCGATACTGCTGACCTTCAAGTTACCCCATCATTTTTTCGCGGCGCAGCCGCGCGGTCGACTTGTCACCGTGTACCCACCACTCCACCATCAGTGGCGAGGGTAGAGCCCGCACTGCCAGGCATCAGAGTGTAATCACGCTTAAATGAATCTTTGAATTCCGGTTTGGCAAAAACCGATTTCAGGTCCAGATTCAACTCTGATTGGTACGACACAAAGTCCGATTTGCCGTAGTAATTCTTGATCAGCCAGCGTATAATCGGATTTTCTTTTTGAAACAGCAGGTTGTTGTGCATAACCAGTCCTGAACGCCAGTCGTTCTCCATCCGCGTTATGACATCGGTTGAGTTAACAAAAATATTATTGCGGACCACCAGGTTGGTGGTCGGAGCAGAATTTCGATAGAACATCAGATGCGCTCCGTTCTTATCTGGGCGCTGTGAGTGTGCCCAGCCACACCCTGCATCAATGCAGGTGTTGTGTTCAAAGATGATATCTCTTGTGGTGGCTGATTCCGGACGGTTCCAGTATTCAAAGGAGTACTCAGCATTCCAGATGGTGTTGTTGCGGTAGATGATATTGATTTGAACTGAAACAGAGTCTCCGCTGCCATTGCCTTGGTTGGTCAGAGCGGCATCATAGATCTCCCAAAGACGGTTGTTCTCAACCAAGTTATTCTCCGCACTGTTCCAGAACTCAATCCCATTGCCGTAGCGCACAGGAACACCGTCAGCCCGTATACGCTGCAATCCCCCACCTATCCAGGAGATGTCGCAGTTGCGGATGGTAATGTTCTTTGTATTGGAGCCACCAAAGCCATGCGCCGCACCATAACGGATTGCCAGCCCGTCATAGGTGATATCATGGCAGAGATTCTCATCTACAATGTGCTTTGTCAGTGCCAGTTCCACGCTTTTATAGATAAGTGCCGGATTGCGCTCTAACTTGACGTGCAGCTGAAAGGCGGCGGCATCATACCAGAAATCCAATTCTTTGGTTAAGGATGGCAGATCCCACTTTTTCACACCCCAGGCCTGGCCATGATCCATAATCAGAATACCGACATCGCAGGGAATCGGATGCCCTTTGGTGTAACTGGCTTCATAGATCTCCAACGGCTGAATATCAACCTGCGCCCCCTCAGGAATGATATCCCCCATAAACAGGTGCAGCGCTGACTGGGTGATGCTGTCCTGACGCTGCAGATTCAGAGTCAGCTCCTGCCACTCTCTTTCAATCCGGTTTGGCAGAGCGCTCCCTTTATAGGCAGCCGTCCATGGCGGGTGGTTCAACATGGCTTCACCCTCTTTGACTGCAAAAGGCAGGGTTGAACGGATGCGCAGTTTCAGCGGCAACACCTCCGCAGACGACTCAATCATTGGTCCCCAAAGTTGAATCAGGTTGCGTTTTCCGTCCGGATTTTTGCAGATGAGCCGGTAATAACTCTCCGCACCTGAAGTAATTTTATTAAAAGAGCCTTTGGCGGTTTCCTGAAATGATATCTGCCACTTTGAATCGCGCAGATCTTTCAATATTCTCAGAGGCTTGAGCGTGGGTGCAACGGTTAACCAGATGCCGGAGCTGCTCTGCCGCCAGCAATCCTCGGTGCTATAAGAGAGCGAACCCTGCAGTATTGGTTTATCACCGGCACCATAGGAGCTGTACAGAACGCGCTGCCCCTCTATTCCGCTTTGAGGTCGTAGCTGTCCGCGCCATAGCCCACCGCATTTAAAGAGAATCTTGTCACCCGGTATAATCGCTGCTTGGTTAACCTGATCCAGTGTTCTCCAGGCTGAACCCGATGAGGTTCCCGCTGCCAGATCACTCCCCTTCTGATCATCCACATAGAATACCGCCGGTGTTGTTCGCTCCGCAAAAAGCGACAAGGCACTCAGCAACACAACTGCAATAAAACCTCTCATTAAAAACCCCCTAATTTATTGTCCTATTTTACTGTCTTCATAATACCCGCCGTTTTAAAAGTTTTTTGTAACAAAACCTAGGGAATAGCAACTAGGTTCCCGCTGTGTACGAATGACATTTGGCGCAGCTCCTCGCGCGCGATCAGTTCTTCAACCAAGCCGCCTAGGGCATCCAGCTCGGCGGCATCCGCGGCTTCAAGAAGATTTCTCAAAGCCGCGATGATGTGCTTTTCAAAAGTAGTATGGCCCAGCGCTGCTAAGCGTCCGAAAGCGCCCAACGATTGCGCCAGCCGTTGCACCGCTGCATTGAAAAAAAGCTGGAGTACATCAGGAAATTCAGGGGCGGCTTGGCAGTAAACCGCAGCTAGTACACACCTCAACTTGGGATCCAGGGCAACATAGGGATCATACAGCAGGGATGCGAGATCATACGCCGGTGAGCCAAAACGCATTCCTTGAAAATCGATGAAGAAAAATTTGCGCCCTTTGAACATAATGTTGCTGGACTGCAAATCTCTGTGAATCACCGTCTGGCTGCCGCGCTCTAGCTCAGTGGCCACACTGGTTAGCTCGGCACGCACCGCAGAAGGCAGCCCCTCAAAACCGTAACGTCTCTGAAGCATGTGCTCTTCGAACAGCGTGTGCTCCCAGCTGTACAGCTTTTGATCAAAAGCGGGTTCAAGTTCAATGTTATCTTGGCGAACAACTTTCGTCACATTCCGGTGAAAGTCAACGACTTTTGCAATAACATCCCGATAACATTTTTCTGTTTTTTCAGGATCAGCCGTCAAACGGTTTTGCAGCGATTGATCTCCGAGGTCCTCCAGCGCCAGCGTGCTGCCATCCGGCGCGGTGTAGCGTAGCTCAGGCACAGGAACACCAGCCCGCTGCAGCACACCGGTATGCCCCCCGTAGCGCTGGTTCTCAGGGCGCCCTCCCCCGTCACAGATAAAAATCGCCCGCTCGTGTTGGTATAGGCCGCGCCAGAAAGATCGATCTGAACCGCGTTGGCCAAGAAAGGCAAACGCCCCCCCGTCGCTCTCCCAGCCAAGGGCCTCCGCGGCCCGGAGCACCGATTTCTCGGAGATTGCATGCCCGCTGACGCAGCAGATATCATTGATTTTGCCAGCCAGGTTACCGCCCTGAATAATCGCGTTGTTGACTGAGCTCTGCTGCGCCAGCGTCACGCCATCAAAGATAATGCTGTTATTGCCCTTGAGCGCGCCCTTGATGATCGCATTCGCGCCCACACAGAGAAAATCGCTGCTGCTCTCTGCCTTGCGATCAGCCTTCAGATCGTAGAGCCCACCGCCGGGCCGGCCCGCTTTTGAGAGCTGCTTAGTCTCCCGGTAAATCTCTTTATAGCGTTCCAGTGTTCCAGCGTCATTCCAGTAGCTCTCTTTCACCTCCACCCCTTTAACAAAGAGGTTCTGAAACATGGCGCTTTCATAGGCCTCCACCAAGGTTGAAAAGGTTCTCGCAGGGATGAAATCAAAGATCTTTGGTGAGAGCAGTTGCAATCCGCAAAATGTATAGGTACCCTCAACCCCTGGTTCAGGGCTACGGTAGCATGTGATGCGCCCCAAGCGGTCAACCTCCACCGTGCGCGGACCTTTTTTGTCGGTGACCCAGCAAGCGCCGAGCAATCGCGGTTGTGAATAATAGCCATTGATCAGAGGGCGGCAATCCAGCGCGGCGGCAATGTCGCCATTGATCACCCAGAAAGGATCTTCGCTAAAATACTCGCGCCAGCCACGCAGCGCCCCTGCTGTGCCACGGATCTCCCGCTCCTCTGAGATCTGGATGCGGGCCGTGTAGGAACCAGCGGCCAGATGCGCGGCGATTTTCTCCGGCTGCCAGTGGGTGTTCACAACAATCTCCCGCACACCCCAGGATTGCAGCAGGTCGATCACATGATCGATCAGCGCTTTATTCCAGAGGGGTACTAGAGGTTTGGGCATTGCCGCTGTCAGCGGCTGCAATCGCTGGCCCAGTCCAGCAGCGAGAATCATCGCTTTTTGGGGTGCTTTGTTCACCAACAGCTCTCCTCTCTCTCAATCACAACCGCCGCTGCCCGTAAGCCTTCGACCCTCTCACGTTTTTCCACACGTACTCTCACTCTTTTAACGCGCGTATCCTGCAGTGCCACCGCCGCCACGCGCTCCGCCGCCCGCTCAATCATGCGGCACTCTGCCTGCCGCAATACTGAGCGGATCTCCGCGCAGAGCCGCGCGTAATCAACGGTGTCACACAAGCTGTCAGAGCTGGCTGCTCGGCGCAGATCAAGTGCCAGCGTGAGGTCAATGATCAAAGTCTGCTCCTTGACACGTTCTTCTGGTAGATCCCCGATAATACAGGGGACCTCCAGACCGCACAATTCAAGCGAATCTAAGTTTTCTATCATAACTTAATAGGGGCGTTTGCTAAAACGTTGCTGGCGTTGCATCTTCATCTTAGGCTGCTCCAGATTCAGCGCATACCACTCTTCACCAAACGGGGTGTTGGAAAAATGGCCCACCCGATTGTTGGCCAGGCTCTCGCGGTTACGTTTTAAAAATTCATTCTCGACCTTTTCACACCCTTCGATCAGAACCTTATGCGCCTCATCAATCTTTTTCTGCTGAACTAAAATCCATGAGTACAGTGCGTAAATCAGAGTCCCCTGCTCATTGCGCACCTTGCCGGAGTGTTTTTTAAAGACCTTGTCAATGCCCTCCTCTTTGCGCATATACATGCGCGCGATTTTGATACAGGCCATCATAGGATCCATGATCAGGACATGCGGCATCAGCTTGTCAACCTGTTTGAAATCCTTATTCATCCAATGCAGTTGCAAGCGCAGGGCGTTGACCTGCTTGCTCATCAAAGGTGCCCAGCGATTGAATTTTTCCAGCCCGGAGGAGGCCTCCAGCGCACGGTCAATGAAAATTTTCTGCTCTTTTTCAATAATTTTCTGGGCATCCTTAATGCTTCCCGGCGGACGCATCTGCCACTGGCTGATCTTTTGCTGCAAATGGTTTTTCCCGCTATTCAGGATCTCCTGCACTTTCTCCATTTCCAGCTTGACCTTTTTTTGGACCAGATATCCGGCAAGAAGCTGGGCGACAATAAAGGCCAGAATCCCCCAGACAACCGACCAGATGGTGGAGGCCGTGTCAGTTAAGCCCAGTGCCATTCCAGCCAAAACACCCAGAACAAGGTTGATAACGATCAGATACATTGCGCCACATCTCCTTAACAAATTAAAAGTTTATAAATTCAGCTATCCCAAGGGTGCTTAATAAACGCGAAAAATTACTATATCATTTTTACGCTTGTATATCCCGTAAAAACCGGTATATTATGTTATTCTTTTAATTTAACTGCATTAAGTATGAAGGTTGACAATTATGAAAACATTGGCACTGCGTTTATATGGTGAAAATGACCTCCGCCTAGAGCGATTTGAACTGAATGATATCACTGATGACGAGATCCTGGCAGATATCGTGACCAACAGTATATGTATGTCCGACCACAAAGCAGCGATTCAAGGCGGCAAACACAAGCGTGTGCCCGATGACGTGGCCACCAACCCGATTATTCTGGGCCACGAATTCTGTGGACGACTGCTCAAGGTTGGTAAAAACTGGCAGCATAAATTCAAGGTTGGGCAGAAATTCGGTGTGCAGCCGCAGCTCAGTATCCCTGGCCGCGAACATTGGGCGCCTGGTTACTCGTTTCCGTATATCGGAGGACATGCAACCCGTATCGTTATCCCCAAAGAGGTGATGGAACTCGGCTGCCTACTGAACTATGACGGCGATGCCTACTACAAATCTTCCATCGCCGAGCCGGTCTCCTGCATTCTCGGCGCCTTTCGCTGCAGCTACCACTCTGACCCTGGTCAATATGTTCATCACATGGGCATTAAAGATAAAGGGAGCATGGTTATTCTGGCTGGCGCAGGCCCAATGGGCATCAGTGCCATTGATCTAGCCCTGCATGGCCCTGAACATCGCCCTGCCCGCCTGGTCATCACCGACATTGATCAGCCGCGCCTGGATCGCGCCGCCGAGCTTTTTTCAGTCGCGCATGCCAAAGAGTGCGGCGTGGAACTTCACTATCTGAACACCGCCAAGGCCGGCAACCCCGTTGAATTCATCAAAGCCGCCAATAACGGCCAGGGCTACGATGATGTCATGATCTTTGCGCCGGTTCCCGCCTTGATCCAGCAGGGCTCTGCTCTTATGGGCTTCAATGGCTGCATGAACTTCTTTGCCGGCCCCTCCAGACCTGACTTTATGGCATCAATCAACTTCTATGACGTGCACTACATGGGACACCACGTTGTCGGCTCATCTGGCGGCAACACCAAAGACTTGCAGGACTCCATGGACTATGCCGCGCAGGGATTGATCAACCCCTCGGTCATGATCACCCATGTGGGCGGCATCGACTCAGTTGCCGCAACCACCCTCGACCTGCCTAACATTCCTGGCGGCAAGAAGCTGGTTTACACCCATGTTTCCATGCCCATGACAGCGATTGATGACTTTGAGCAATTAGGAAAGAGTGGCAAATACTTTGCAGATCTACATCAAATTTGCAAGCAGAACAAGGGCTTATGGAGCACCGAGGCTGAGCGCTATGTTCTAGCCAACGCCCCCCGCTTGGAAGCGGACGCGGTAATTGGGGAGGAGTAGTCGGAGGTCAGAGGTCAGCCCGCGGCGCAGCTGCGCCACTAAAATACGATGAGGTAAGAATTTGTCGTTCGTTGTGTCGCTCATAGAGCGACTACTACACATGCGCCGCACTGCGAATGCAAGATTTGTCGTTCGTTGTGTCGCTCATAGAGCGACTACTGCACATGCACCGCACTGCGAATGCAAGATTTGTCGTTCGTTGTGTCGCTCATAGAGCGACTACTACACATGCGCCGCACTGCGAATGCAAGATTTGTCGTTCGTTGTGTCGCTCATAGAGCGACTACTACACATGCGCCGCACTGCGAATGCAAGATTTGTCGTTCGGTGTAGTAGCCGCTCTATGAGCGGCATTGCATGTTTTGTGTCGCTAGTAGAGCGGCTTCGGTCTACGATAGCGGCGACGATAGCGGATTACACTTGAAAAATCCGTCCTCGCAAATCGTCGGCCATTATCATCGCCGCTATCGTAAATCGGAGGCGCGGCCTCCCTCCGCGCTATGCGCGGGCCTAAGAGAGTGTAAGCGTGAAAAGGATCGACAAAGTTTACGACAAAGAGGCAAGCTACATGCTTCCACCCTAACCCCTAACCCCTAACCCCTAAGCCTCCCCTATGATCGTTTATCTCAAAGGAACCTTGATTGAAAAATCGCCATCAACAGTGATACTGGATGTTGGTGGAATCGGCTATGAGGTGTTGATCTCAGTCAACACCTATGACCGCCTGCCAGCCTCTGGTGGCAGTTGCAAGCTACTCACCTATCACCATCTGCGGGACGATAACGAGACACTGATCGGCTTTTTTGATGACAAAGAAAAAAAGATGTTTGAGATGCTGCTGAACGTCAATGGCGTGGGGGCTAAAACCGCGCTGAGCATCCTCAGCGGTCTGACTGTTAAAGAGCTCTCAATCTGCATTGCCGAGGGCAACATTAAACGCATCAGCTCGGTGCATGGCATCGGCAAAAAAACCGCTGAACGAATTGCCATGGAGCTGCGCGACAGAGTGAACCCCTTCGAAGCCCTGACTGGCGCAGAGCAGGGTCACCCTGAGAACACCATCATGCGCGACACTGTGCAGGCCTTGACTTCGCTGGGCTTCGCGCAGGATAAAGCCACCAAGATGGTTCAAGCAGTACTGACTAAAGAAGGTGCCCCCCCTGACATCGAGACCTTGCTGCGCAAGGCACTCAGCAGCGGGCGGTGAGTTGTTAGTCGCTTGTGGGGCGTAGTTCCGCTAGCGGGACGAAGCGGGATGAGCCAAACAAAGATAATGAAATCTTTTGGTACGCCTTTGACGAACAAATGCAATGCCACTCATAGAGCGGCTACTACACCTACGATAACTCTTGCAAATGGCTTCCAGTTCGCGGTGCAATGCATGTGTGGTAGCCGCGATATGAGCGACACCACGCGCATCGTTCCACATCATCGTCAACCAAAATAAGACGACGCCGAACGTCTGTAGGTCCGGTTTCCAACCGGACATGTCCGATTGGAAATCGGACCTACGTCTGTCGCAAAACACTGTAGCCGCGGGCCGAGGCTGCGGTTGGTACGTATACACGTTCCGAATAATAAATGCGGCCATGACGGACGCACTCTCCGACACCGTGCGCACAGAGTTCAAGACGCTGGACGAAGCAAAACAGGCCAACGCCTTCGCGCGCGGTTGGTTACCGCCGCTGTTGCCGTGTTGCCGGATGCCACGACAGATATCGTCGAGGTCAACGATCTCGACGTAAACCATGGCTTTGACTCGTTTCGCTTCCCTGCACAGTCAACAACCCCGTACTTGCAGACCCTCGGAGCACCACGCATTACTATATTATATTTTATATATCAGCAAAGCAACTGCTCTATGAAGGCAAGCGTGCCATCACCCAGGCATGTTCCAGGACCAGCGAATCGATGATGTTATCGGGTTTTATTTTAGGCGGCAGAATATCAAAGGTGTAGCTCTCGATTTCCAGCGGATAGTTGCGCTGCATCACATGGGCAAAAAACTCATGTGAAAGGTCATTGTGGGTGGATTGTAGTAGATTCCCCCCTGCTAAGAACAGGGGCACGTGAAAGTGAGTACGCAGCTCAGCGCCTGTATGCAGGAGTGCCGCGCTCAGTGTCGCATCGGTCAGGTCGGGCAGGGAAATAAGTGTGCCATCCACCCTTCGTATTTTGATTTGATGCAGATAGACTGGGTCGATGAAGGGCTGCAGGGCTATGATGGATTCACGTGTGATTGTGGTGGCGATGGCCGCGCTGAGTTGGATGCGCTCAATCCGTATCTCCGCCGCCTCAAGCTGCTGGATCACAGCCAGCGGATTCTCGAACTCCACTGCGCAGTGGCAGGTGTCTAGACAGATGCCGATGTACTCCCGCGCTGCGTCATGCCTCGTGTAAAATTGTTGAAACCACTGGATCACCTCGCCACAGCTTTCAATCACGCAATCAGGCTCAGGCTCAATCGCCAACGAGATTCTTTTACCTGTTTCCTGATGCAGTTGTTTTAGAAAATCAGCGATGCTTGAGATGTTTTCAAGGTAGAGCTGCGCAACATCCGGGTGACTCTCCGGCTTGTAACTAAGCGGCGCGGTTGACACATTGCCGCTGGTGCCCTCTGGCAGCAAAGCCGCGAGAATTGAGCAGAGCCGCATGGTGTAGTTGACCCGCGCTTTGGTGCTCCAGTCCGGCTGATAGACAGCGTTCTTGACGGCCTGCCCGTGAAAGGTACCATATGGAAACCCATTGATCCCAGTTACATAAAGGTCGTTTCCCTCCAGCAGCTCTCTGAACAGCTCCAGAGTATCGGTATGGGTGAACTCCTCCACCGCCATCGCGCTGAGACGCAGCCCAAGCGGGTAGGGTTGATCAGGCGCAAGACGCGCTTTAACTTGAAGCGCATGGCTCGTGATGGCATCACGAACATCCTCAAGCGTTTCACCGGGGTGTATGTTGAGACAGTAGGGTATTAACATGATTATCCTTCTTTTTTGAGGTCACGCAGTGATCTCAAATTCGAGTGTAAAAACCCGCGCCCTTTTCCCTTTTTTAACCTCGTCATTGTAACCATTTGGTGGTTGCAATAACCTCGAAGGCCAGCCCAGACAAGCTAGGCAACTAATACTCCGCTATCAGTGAGAGGTCACTGACGCGCATGGTGGCATCATAGGTTCCATTTTTAAAGAAAATGTCCCACTCACTACGCACCGCCTTATGTGCGATTGTGAAGATAAACTTGCCGGAGGCATCAATCAGACTGCGGTCAGGAATATACTTTATTGTCGCGCAGCCGCAGATCAGCAGCACAAAAAAACCCACATAAATGAACGCTTCTTTCATAAACGAAAACCTGGAAAGCGGGTGCTACTATTTCGGGACCCTGGAAAGATCACCGCAAATCGTGATGCCGCCATCGGCGACAATAACCGAACCGTTGAGATAGGTTGATTAATCAGAGGCCAAGAACAATACGACCTTTGCAATCTCCTCTGGCGTTCCATAGCGGCGCAAGGGTGTGCGCAGGTTCAGGAACGCCCTCTCGTCAAAAAGATCCGAGCCATCGGAGGGGTTGCTCTCTTTTACCACGACTTGATTTTCACTTTCACTTCGGCACGGCCGTATCGCCCACCCGCTGAATCCATTGGCGCGCCCATGCGTCATTCGGGAATCCCACCCCCATCACCGAGTTCGCCTCGAAGATCATTCCGTCCAACCGGCCTTCCTTAAGCAGCTTTAACCCGAGTTCGCACTGCAGTTCCATGAGCGCTTTCGGCACAGGACAACCATTCTTGAAATCAAACAGGTAAATACCCAGCATTTTCTTTTTATCTGGAAACATTTTTTCGATCTTTCCGAAACGTTCTTCAAGTTGCGGAAGCTCCGTCGAGTCCCATGTCCAAAGCGTGATACCATTGATATATTTGAACAAAGTGGCATTTACGGATTCTGTTTGGTGAGTATACCACACCACATACAGGTCTAGCGGCCGACTCGCTTTGTCGAGTCCGGTGCGGATGGTTTTAAGCAGTTCCTCGGCTCGTCGCGTCCGCTCAGGCTCGGGGTATTTTCCAAATTTACCGAAAAAATCGTCCATGAAGGCTCCGCAAATGTTGGGGTGTTTTTCAGCGATTGAGACGATGAACTCCTCTTCATTGCCAGCCCGGTAACCGCCGCTGCCGGTCGAAGACCACAGCACCTTCTTCATCGGCGTGAAGGTGAAGAGGTAATCCTCGGCTTGTTTCGAAAAAGGAGGAGGGATACCATCGCAGTTCACCATAATCATATTCGGAACATTCAAGTAGAAAGCCGCTTCAGCAGGTGTGACCCGGGATCCGAAACGCGGATGCATGGTTTTACTTTTACCAATCAGGGTGTCGTCCTGCCCGGCGCGCACCCCGAAGAGCCAGAACTTATCTCGTGCCGTTGTGGTCGGCGCAGAGGTCTGCGCCTCTTGTGCTGCGGCCATCCCCACACACAAGAGTACGGCAAGTATGATGCCCGCACTTTTCTGTACGTTCGTTTTGATTTCTGTCATATGTATTCGTTTCATTTCGGTTCCTTCCTTGGTTGACTCAGGTTTTTTTGGCGGTTTTTTTCACCGCCTCGACTATGTGATTGACACCCAATCCATATTGGTCGCGCAGCCACTCCTGGCTGCCGATCAAAGTTACGTTGACATCCGGCAGCGCGAGACGTTTAAAGAGCACGTTGCCGCAATTGGAATCCATCAGCACTTCAGCAACCGCACTGCCGAAACCACCGCAGAGGTTATGCTCCTCGACGGTCACGATCGCGCCAGTCTCCTGGGCCGCGCCAATAATGGCATCACGGTCGATCGGCTTGATTGTGGGCATACTGACCAGCCGGCAGTTAATACCCTCTTTTTCAAGCTGTGCGACAGCATGTTTGGCGTTGATACCAACGGTACCGGTAAAGAAGAGTGTGGCATCGGAGCCGGGTTTCACAGTAATCGCCTTTCCGATCCGGAAATCGACCGGCCCGGAGTGAATATCCTGCTCACCCTTGTAACCGCAGCGAAAATAAACTGGCCCGTTGTAGGCCATCATCGCGTGGGTCGCCGCCCGGGCCTCAGGAATGTCACAGGGCGCAAGCACCACAAGATTCGGCAGCGCGCGCATAATAGCGATATCCTCGGTCGAATGGTGGGATATACCGAGTTCTCCATAGGCCATTCCACCGCCGATGATGACGATCTTGACGTTGGCATTATGATAACAAACATCGTTGCGAACCTGTTCGAGGCAACGGAGAGTCGGGAAATTCGCGATTGAGTACGTGATGGCGATATTACCCTCCATGGCAACGCCGCAGGCGACACCAGTCATGTTCTGCTCGGCCACACCGCAGTTGATAAACCGGTCAGGGAAAGCGTTGGCGAAGTCCTCAATCTCACCGTAGCCAATATCAGCAAGGATCATATATACGCGAGGGTTATCCTTCGCAATCTTTAACAGCTCTTGATTGAACGCTTTTCTCATAATAAAGCCTCCTCAACCTCTTTCAAGGCCTGGGTCAGCAGCTCGTCGGTGAGACCACCGTAGTGCCACTTATAGTTGTTTTCCATAAAGCTCACGCCTTTCCCCTTGGTGGTATGAAAAATGATCGCCGAAGGTTTCCCGGCGCAAAGCGGCAGCCGAATCAACGCTTTGTAAATCGCCTGCTGGTCGTGGCCATCGACATCGATCGTGTCCCAGCCGAACAGTTCGAGTTTTGGCGCGAGCGGATTCAGGTTGATGATATCTTTGGAGCAGCCAAGCGCTTGAAGCTGGTTATAGTCGACCAGCATTACCAGATTATCCCAATGATGCTGCCCCGCGAGCATAATCGCCTCCCAGGTGGATCCGGCGTTACAGTCGCCGTCGCTGACTAGGCAAAAGACCCGGTGACTGGCGTTATCGCGCTTGGCGGCTAGCGCCATTCCGCAGGCGACCGGCAAGCCGTGGCCGAGCGACCCTGTCGAAAGCTCGACACCGGGAATATGATGGGAGATATGACCGCTCAATTTACCAGCGTTCTGATAGTAAGTGCCGAGCCAGTCGAGCGGAAAAAACCCGAGTTCGGCCAGCGTTGCCAGCACCGCCGCGCCGCCGTGACCCTTGCTGAGAATAAACCGGTCGCGCCCCGGCATCTTTGGTTCCTGCGGGGACACGTTCATAATTTTGATGTAAAGGACCGACAGAATGTCGGCCATCGACAACATGCTGCCGATGTGGCCGCTTTGGCCCTTGTGTACCATTTTCAGGCAGTGCCGACGAATCTTTCGGGCGAATTCCCGGCAGTCGACAAGCTCGGTTTCAGTAAGCTTCATGAGTGGTTACTCCATTCGTTGTCACATGATGGTATACCCGCCGTCGAGCACCAGGTCTTGGCCGACCATAAAGTCCGAGAGTGGCCCGGCCAAGAAGATCAATGCCCCCTGATGATCTTCCGACGAGCCGTAGCGGTCAATCGGAGCGGTCTTGAAGAAGGTGTCAATTACCTCTGGGAACAGATCTTCCACCTTTGTCACGCCCGGACTGATGCTGTTGACACGTATCCCATAACGAATGAATTCCGCTGCCGCCGCCCGCGTTAGGTGCAGCACTGCGGCCTTCGATACGCTGTAGGGCAGTTGGGGTGTTGGCCAGATGATATGCCCGCAGATTGATCCGGTGTTAATAATTTTGCCGTACCGGTTAGGGATCATCACACGCGCCTCCTCGCGCACACAATTCCACGTCCCGTTAAGATTGACATCGAACTGGCGTTTCCACTCCTCGTCGGTCACATCAAGCGCGGATTTTATCGGGATGGAGATGCCCGCGTTGTTGACGGCGATGTCGAGCCGCCCAAAGGTGGAGACGGTTTCAGCCACCATACGCCGGACATCTTCGATTTGGGCGACATCAGCGTGAATCCCAAACACATGACGACCAGTCGCATCGGCGATTTCCTTGGCGGTGCGCATCGCGTTTTCCTCAAGAATGTCGACGACCGCAACGTCAGCTCCAGCCTCTGCAAGAGCAAAAGCGAAACCGCGTCCAATACCGCGGCCAGCTCCGGTAACCAGGGCTTTTTTGTCATCAAGACGGAATTTTTCAATGATTCCAACCATACTTACACTCTCCATTCATATAGTAATTAAATATAAACAGTAACATATATCCTGCATAAAAAAAAGCGCAAAATGTTGAATGTTTTACAGAAAAATAGCGCTGAAAGTAATTTTGTTTAGGTTCTTGTCAATATCAATAAATTCAGCTATCATTGTAAAAGAAAAAAACAAATGGTAATCACAAAGGAGAAAACATGCGTGTATTAGGTTTAGATCTTGGAACAAATAGTATTGGCTGGGCGATCATTGATGAAGTGGGACAGAGAACTACGCTGGTCGACAAGGGATCAATTATTTTTGAAAAAGGGGTTGGCGAAGAGAAAAATGTTGAGTTTTCTCGTGCTACCGAAAGAACCAAATACAGATCTGCACGCCGCATCAAATTTCGGCGTAAACTAAGGAAACTGGAGACCTTGAACGTTTTATCCAAACATGGATTGTGCCCAGCTCTTTCAGAGGCTGACCTCAACAATTGGCGTTACAAAAAACAATATCCTAGCTCAACTGAATTCCGCAGTTGGCTTAGCTGCGTTAAACTGGATGAAGATCCAAATAACCGATCTCCCTACTATTGCCGCTATTTTGCGATTACAAAAAAAATGGATCTCGATCTAGCAGGCGATCGCGAGATATTAGGAAGAGCTTTATACCATATAGCGCAACGGCGCGGTTATAAGAGCAACCGTGTTTCAGGCGAAGATAAGGAGGGAGCGGTTGACGGGGCAATCAAGGAATTGCAGGAGAAGATGAATGGACGCACCCTGGGACAATATTATTATGAGGAGTGTATTGGTTCTGAACCGGTTCGCGGAGTTGGCCATTACACAAGCCGTAAAGATTACGCAGATGAATTTGCCCGAATCTGTGAATTTCAAGGATTCAGTGCTGAGCTAAGGGAAGAGTTGAATCGAGCAATCTTCTTTCAGCGTCCACTGAAATCGCAGAAGGGTGGGGTCGGTAAATGTCTGCTTGAACCACGGAAAGCACGGGCCCCTGTAAGTCATCCTCTCTTTGAACGATTCCGGATGCTGCAGTTTGTTAATAATATCAAGGTCCGTGAACCAATCTGTTCGACCGATGAACCGCGCTTATTAAATGACAGAGAGCGGAAGATAGCCATCAGCTGGCTATCAACTCGGGAAGAAAATGAAAAGTTTGAAAGACTGGCTAAGCATATCCTCCCCAAAAGGACGCAGATTGAGTATGGCGGCAAGTGGCGGGAAAGTGACAACAACAGCTGGGTCTTCAATTATCGCAATGATATGACGGCGCCAGGATCATCGGTCAGCGCATTACTGATAGAAATATTTGGCGAGAACTGGAGGGATGCGCTGTTTGAAAGATATGAAAAGCGCGCGGGAAAAACAAAGGATCAGGTTGTTGATGATATTTGGCACGCGATGTTCTCTTTCATAGATGACAGCAAATTGATGGAATTTTTTATTTCAAATTTACATGTGTCAAACGAAGAATCTAAAAAGCTATGCAAGCCCTTGCCACGGGGTTATGGCAATCTTAGCTTGAAGGCCATACGAAATATTTTGGCCTGGCTTGAAAAAGGAATGATCTATCCGCAGGCTGTTTTTCTGGCTAAACTCCCTGAGATTTTCCTGAAGAAAGGTCTTGCGTGGGATGTTAACGAAGCATCTGCTGAAGAAATAATTGAATGTGTCATGAACTCGCATAGCTTGGATAGTGCAATCGAAAACAGCGTTAATGGAGTAATCAAAAACCTAAGGAGTGGCGAATACAACGAGGGCAATGATGTTCTTTTTCAAGTGCCGGAAAACATATCGCTGTTTCGCGATCAAATGACCGCTGTTATCCAATCTGAATATGGAGAGCGGCGCTGGTTGAAGATGAGCGAGCTGGAGCAGGGTGCTGCGATCAACAGAGCGGTTGAATTGCTTAAATCAAATGCCGTTAAAAACAAGGGTCAAGGCCAGTTTATCAAAAACAAAACCCTTGATCTTCGGATTAAAAGTGCATTATCTGATAAATTTGGTTTCAGTTTTAGCCAGGACGAAGAGGACAAGGATGGAGATTTGGATGTCCTTTATCATCCATCTGCTAATGATTGCTACCCCGCAGCCGAGGGTGATCGTCTAGGCAGTCCTCGAATAGAGTCGATCAAGAACCCGGTGTTTATGCGGGCAATGACAATCCTACGGGAGCTGATTAATGCCTTAATAGAAGATGACGTGATTGATCGCAATACCCGTGTTCGGGTTGAGATGGCCAGAGACTTGAACAACTTTAATGATCGCGCTGCTTGGTACAGATATCAGAGAGAGCGGGAGAGTGCCAGAAAGGGTTATGCGGATCGGATCAAAGAGTGCGGTTATGAGGTTAACCCCTCTAATCTTCTAAAATATCAACTCTGGAACGAGCAAGGAGAGATGTGCCTTTATACAGGCAAGAGCATCGGACTGCATGATTTTCTGAGCGAGAACCCAGTCTATGAGATTGAGCATACCATCCCAAGAAGCCGCAGGCTCGATAACTCGCAAGAGAATCTCACCCTCTGTGAGATGCATTACAATCACAGCATTAAACGAAATTTCATTCCACAGGAGCTAGGTGACGCTAACGCAATTTACCAAAGAGCATTACATACGTACCAACCAAAAATCGATGCCCTTGAATCTCAAATAGAAAGGAGCCGCAGCGCGTCCCGCTCCGCACAGGAAAAAGATGTGAAAGATGCTGCCAGACAAAAGTTTCTAAAGGCGAAGATGGAACGTAATTATTGGTATGGCAAATTAAAACGCTTTGAATTGACCGAACCGCCGAATGGGTTCACAAATAATCAGCTGGTTGATACGAGGATAATTTCAAAATATGCTTTTTTGTATTTAAAAAGTTATTTTGAGCGCGTGGAAACTTTAAAGGCTGGTGTTGTAAGTGAGGTTAAAGACATTTGGGGGCTGAAAGATAAATCTCGGGACAACCATGTTCACCATGCCATTGATGCGGTAGTGGTTGCCTGTTTTAATAAAGGATTTTACGATCAATTGGCGCACTATTATGAAAAATTTGAAAGATTTAATAAACATGGCGAACCAGTACCCGATGCGCCGCTCCCGTGGGAGGGCTTTGACTGCTATCTGAATTCTCAAATTCAAAATGAGATATTGGTGCCGCATCTGCATAAGGATAACACCTTGAAGCAAACCTTTAAAAAGTTGCGCAAACGAGGAAAGATCGTTTGTGATGAAAAAGGAAAAGCTCAAATGCTAAAAGGCGATAGCGCTAGAGGGCAACTCCACCAAGAAAAGGTTTATGGCGTGATACAGGTGCCGCCGGAAGAAGGCAAGGGCGGTGCTGAAACTGGACAAAGATCGGTTATACGCAAGTTCGTGCAGGAATTGAAAAACACGGACATTGAAAATATTGTCGATCCAGCTGTCCGGGATGTGATCCGCCAAAACTTCAATAAAGTGGGAAAAGAGACTATCTGGTTGAACCAAGAGAAGGGTGTGCCAATCAAGCGGGTACGAGTGTTTGCCCACCCAAAAGTTAAAAGCTTGATTTCCATACGCAAACATCGCGACGTTTCTAAACAAGGGCACAAGAGTCATCAGATGGTTGCGAACGGCAGTAATTATATCACGGCTTTATATCGCGGTGTTGTAAAAGGGAAAATGAAAGCGGACTGGAAAATAGTCTCAGCTTTTGAAGCTGTTAAGGCAGAGCGCGAAGGGACTTGGGCGCAGCTCTTACCCGATGTAGATGAAAAAGGCCTTCTGTTAAAACATAGACTAAAATCAGGTTCGCATGTTTTATTCTGGGAAAACAGTGCTGATGAATTAAAGACTATGAACTCCGCAGAGCTGTCACAGCGGTTGTATTACGTCAGTGTGATGGAGGGAGCGCGTGTTAAATTTAACCACCATCAAACAGCTCTTACTTCAAATAAATTAGGGGATGGTGAGAGTAAAATTAATTTTGGGCCTCTGTTTCACAATCGCGTGTATGTGAGTGTTAACGGAATCAACATCCTTGTTCAAGGCGCTGATTTTGAGCTTGATGTTCGAGGAAGGATTACATGGCGGGAGTAGTGTATGTTAAAGCGAACTCTGGTTTTCACAAACCCATGTCGGTTAAATCTCAAAGAGGGTCAGATCCGCTATCGGTCGATTGGTTTAGCTGATCAGATTGACCGTAGCATTCCGCTGGAGGATGTAGGGTTTGTGATGCTTGAAAATCAAGCTATCACGATCACATCAGGATTGTTGCAGGCACTCGAACGTAATGATACCGCTGTTGTGCTTTGCGACAGCACCCATCATCCCTGTGCCGTGATGCAGAGTTACAGCGGCAACACAACTCACAGCGAAACGCTGCGCTACCAGATTGAGGCCACCCTCCCACTTAAAAAAAGAATATGGAAAGAGATCGTTATCAAGAAGATTCAGAATCAAGCGCGGCTCTTGGAGCATTATGAGCTGCAAGACGCGACCAAACTAAATGCATACGCTAAGACGGTCAAGAGCGACGATAGCAACAATCGGGAAGGTTTGGCAGCTAAGATATATTGGCAGAGTCTTTTTGGCGGCATCTCCTTTAGGCGTGAGCGCGATGGTGATATGCCAAATGGATTCCTGAATTACGGGTATGCTGTTTTACGGGCAGCCGCATCGCGGGCATTAATCGGCTCAGGATTGCATTGCGCGATAGGCATACACCATCGTAACCGATATAACGCATTCTGTTTAGTTGATGATTTTATGGAGCCATATCGTCCGTTTGTTGACCGCATTGTGTACGATCTGGTGCAGAGTGGCGAAAATGGGGAAGAGCTTACGCCAGAGTTGAAGGAAATGCTGCTGAGTGTTTTATCGGTTGATGTAACTTTTGAAAACAGAAAGCGCCCATTAATGGTGGGTTTAAGTGAGAGCAGTGCTGCCTTGGCGAGGTGTATACGAGGGGAGAGTGTTGACCTATGCTTTCCGAGTCTGAACTGAACAGTCATCAAACTGTTGCACAGGCCTACAGAATTATGTGGTTGTATGTGTTATTTGATCTTCCGACCAACACAAAGCGGGAACGAAAAGATGCGTCCCTCTTTCGTAAGTTATTGTTGAAAGATGGCTTTTCAATGCTTCAGTACTCGGTCTACATTCGTCACTGCCCGAGCAAAGAGAATGCCGATGTTCATGTCATACGCGTGAAGATGGGTTTGCCCAAAAAAGGACATGTCAGCATCTTGGCCATTACCGACAAACAATTCTCACAGATGGTTAACTTTTTCGGAAAAAACTCTCATCCTCCGCCTGAAAAACCACTGCAGATGGAGCTTTTTTGATTTATTCATTTTTACGGTTGACAATTCTGAACAACTTGCGTATATTGATGTTGAAATCTTTTCACAATAAGGCTATATGCCGAAGGATTTTCCTATAGCCCTGCCTTGGTGGGGCTTTTTTATTTATTAGTTACAGTGAGCAATTTTGATTATGGTCATCTATAATCTTCGTTGTGATATGATGTCCTCGGTCTATGAAAATTGAATTTTTCAGCATAAGCTTCTGATTTTTCTTGATTATTTCAGCAACAGGTTGAGTATAATCTTTTGAGTATCAGGAGTTTACAGCCTTGGCGTTGTGAATTGATTTCGTTTTAGGGTTTAAAACACCTCTGTGCTTCATAGGGGTTGCTTCGGGCAGGTTGTGAATTGATTTCGTTTTAGGGTTTAAAACACCTGTGTGCCCGGCAAGGCCGATACCGTCAGAGTTGTGAATTGATTTCGTTTTAGGGTTTAAAACACCTGGCAGCGATGAACGTTTCTAACAACGGTATGTTGTGAATTGATTTCGTTTTAGGGTTTAAAACACCATTGATGCCAGGGCGCAGCTTGGTGTCAAAGTTGTGAATTGATTTCGTTTTAGGGTTTAAAACACCGCGTACGGGAAGACCCTTACGATGACGTAGTTGTGAATTGATTTCGTTTTAGGGTTTAAAACACCGGCTTTTATTAGCTCTGTTGCTACCCCTTTGTTGTGAATTGATTTCGTTTTAGGGTTTAAAACACCCCATAACATAATAATGTTAAGTCATGGATTAGTTGTGAATTGATTTCGTTTTAGGGTTTAAAACACCTCTGGCCGCTTATCACACCAACGCTTCCCCGGTTGTGAATTGATTTCGTTTTAGGGTTTAAAACACCTACCCGCAACGCAGCCAACCAAGCCAGCCAGTTGTGAATTGATTTCGTTTTAGGGTTTAAAACACCGTGCGGTTTATGCTATGGAGCGGCGGTTGAGTTGTGAATTGATTTCGTTTTAGGGTTTAAAACACCCCATCCAACCGTTTGATGGATCGCACCAGCGTTGTGAATTGATTTCGTTTTAGGGTTTAAAACACCTGGCCCGCCCAAGAGATGTATCGCGCCATCGTTGTGAATTGATTTCGTTTTAGGGTTTAAAACACCGCCAACAAATTATTTAATCGTGTGGGATAAGTTGTGAATTGATTTCGTTTTAGGGTTTAAAACACCTGTGACACAAACCAATCAAATGCTTGTGCTGTTGTGAATTGATTTCGTTTTAGGGTTTAAAACACCCCAATAGATATGCGGGTGCGAGTCGTTTTTAGTTGTGAATTGATTTCGTTTTAGGGTTTAAAACACCCGGGTTGTCTTTATTGCGCCCGTCGCTGAAGTTGTGAATTGATTTCGTTTTAGGGTTTAAAACACCGCTATCAACAAACCGGAAAGCATTGCTATTGTTGAACTAAGCCGCTTTGCGGCAGAAAAATCCGATTTAGTGTAAGATCCCTTGTCTCGGAGCGAAGATTCACATAGTGTGGATCCGGTACTCCGAGAACAAGGAATACACCATGGATGACATTAGCAAACCCAATGGGAAAAGTCACACCCTTTTACAGAAAGGTGTGGAATTCCAATCAGCAATGCAAAAAGCCGAATTTGCGGAGGCAACTCAAAAAATCTACCGACGGGCCTTCGATAAGTTTACAAAACGGCTGGATCGTAAGACTCCCGCAACTGCAACACTCAAAGAGGCAAAGCGTCATCTTACAGAGTTGAAGCAGCAGGGCGCAAAATCCGCCGCTTACAGTACGGCTTCTGCCGCACTGCGCTTCTTCTTTGAGAAAGTACGAGGTATGGAGTGGAAGCCGATTTCCGCTCTGCAAAAGCGCATGGTGGAGGATATGTGTCTGCACGGCTTCGCAAGCAGTACTCAGGACTCTTATGTCAGGGCGGTCACTGCTCTGGCCTGCTACTACAATAAAAGCCCTGACCTGCTGAACGAGGAGGATCTACGCAAGTATTTCGTTCATCTGACGTGTGAACGTAAACTTGCCCAACCGACTATCACCATCGCGTTATGCGGGATTAAGTTCTTTTACGAGAAAACACTTAAACGTGACTGGTCTCTGACTGGTGTGCCAATTCCGAAGCGCAACAAATTCCTTCCTGTGATTATTTCACGTCAAGAGGTCCGCCTGATTCTCTCGAAAATCCGGTTAGTCAGGCATTCAACCTGCCTGAAGTTGATCTACGCCTGCGGTCTGCGGCTGAGCGAGGGATGTGCGGTCAAAGTCACGGATATCGATCGTGGCCGGATGCAGCTGCGTGTACGGGGCAAAGGGTCCAAAGACCGTCTTGTGCCGATCCCTCCAGCAATGATGCCCCTGCTGGCCGAGTGCTGGCGCTCGCACCGTA
>JBAYXX010000045.1:0-33611 GCA_041673345.1 Kiritimatiellia bacterium | reverse complement strand
CCTATCTGCCTGTGGGCCATAAAAATGAGCAGCAAGAGCGCACCCAGATACATGGCAGCCACCACAGCTGTCAGCAGATAGTATGAAAAAGTAAGGCAAAGCGATAAAATCCCGATCACTACCAGCACCGAAAGGTTGATCAGCCGATCCAGTAGCATAGTGATCGCCGCTTTCGTCAGCCCCCCCCCGCTGCCTTTTACCAGCAGGTACCCTTTGTAGAAATCGCCGCCGATATTGGAGGGCAGAAAACTATTGAAAAACATCCCGCACCAGTACATCACCGCCACCCGCTGGTAAGAGAGTGTATAATGACTTGATTTAAGCACTGCGAACCATGCGGCGGCACCTGCGAAACCTCCGGCAGTCAGGGTCGCCACCGCATAGAATAATTGCATCGTATCAGCACCCCTGAGATGCTCCATGACCTCTACGAGATTGATCTTGCGCAGCACAAACCAGACAAAAAGCAGCGAAACCGCCAACTTAATAGTCAGCAGCATCCGCCCGTGATGTTTTCCTTCACTCATATGGTCATAATTCAACACTGACTTTGTAGAAACCCTTGAGAGTCGCGGCGTTATCGGTGAAGTTACTGGTCGGCCCATCGAAAGTCTGCAACACATCAAAAGGCCCCGCAGGGTTGTCGGCTTTCAACACGCGGTAGGTGCGAGCCTCCAAGGCCGGCCAACCGATGGTTTTATAATCAATTGAGATCTTGAAGGCTGAGTTGCTGTCTTTGGGATTCGTACCAGCGATATACTCCTCCAAGTTAGTATAACCGTCCTGATCAGGATCAAGGGCGCTGTCATTCACAAAGGGATTGAACCCATACAGCTCCTCCCACTCGACCGGCATACCGTCGTTGTCATATACCGTGAGCATAAAAGCGGGTGCGAGTGCATGTTCAATATTATTCGTGTCGGTGAGCCTGGCGGCCAGCGTATGAATTCCAGCGGGCAGATTGGTCAGAGTCGTGTAGTAAACGGGCTGACCTTCCAGCTCTAGGTTGGTTGTCTCTTGGGTGCTGGCCGTGCCAATCGAAAGGTCATCGCGACTGTCCCACTCCGTGGTTGCTGATGAGAAACAGAGCGATGCCAGTGTGTTATCCGCGAAAAACGGCACCCAACCTTTCCAGCCACCAGAGTTTACGGAGAGAGTATCAACCCATACGCCACCATTGAGGTAATAAGAGTTGCTGGCTGAGAGCGCAAAACGCAAGTGTACCTGCTGACCGGCATAAGCCGATAGAGAGCGCTGTATTGTCTGCCAGCTCGATGAATTGTTAATTGAAAAAATATTTACAAAGGAGAGTCCGTTGTCTGTGGACGCAGCAACCGTGAAGGTCGCGGAAACCAAACTAGTGCGAAATTTAAATGTCAGGGTTGTTGCAGCATCCGGCACCAAGATCTCATCCAGCACCATGGCGGCAGGGCCATAGGGACCCGCATACCAGCAATTACCGGGGCTGCCCCCTGAGATCACCTTCCAGCCGGAGTTGACAGAGGCATTGATTTGGGAGGCATTGGATTGCCAAAGCCCGGGTTGCTCCTCCAAGCGGCAAAGTGTTAATGACTGCGCCTCTGTTTCACGCTGTTTGGGGAGCACCCACTGCAGCGAGGCCTCATCCACAGTGGCTGTAGCGGCTTCATTAGCGGGAAAAGCCAGCAGTTTCGGACGCAGTGAGGTCACGCCACTTTCCAGCTTAGCACCAGCAACATTGTTCGCATCCCACCACCCGTTGTTATCTCCGCCCCACCCATAATTGATGTGATAGGTGGTTACGCCACTGTCAACCATCAGCCCATCCGCAACAATCGAGTGACCGGGAATTGAGACCACGCATGGGAGGCCCGCCCGCAAATCAGCCTCCAGCGGAGCGATCAAAGCTGATTGCGGACTATTCCACACACAGGTTTCATAATAAAAAAATTCACCCAGCCGAGCACCAAGCGTCAAGGTGACGGCGCCTGTGCCTTCATGTTCATAGTCAGCTTCTGCCGCAACACCCAGCTCATACATCAACTCCGCGACAGTGCTCTCAGCCGCTCCGAAGTTGCTGCTCCATGGGTTATACGCGCTGAGCATTGACCCCCAGTCATAGTTATCAGAGAAATTCGCACTGTGCGTTCCCGTGATAACGCCGGTACTGTCAGTATAAGTGTGTGTCCCATAGCCGTGCAATGGCCAGCCATGAAACTTCATGATCTGAGCGTATGCGACTGGAACGCAGCCAGCCGGAACATGGTTGGCGTAACCTGGATGACCAGCCGGATCATTAGGGCAGAGTTGATTGTACGGGTTGCACTGGTTCCAAGTAGTCTGTAGAAAAGGGCCGTACAGCTCAGTCACTGCCAGAGGGTCGACTTGCTGCTGCGCCAGTAGTGCCAGGGCAGCGGGCTGCCGCAGCAGCGTTTCCATGCGTTCGGCATGGCCTAGCAGCATTTTGCGGAAAGCGTTTTCCGGAACGTCATCCAAAACCACACTGGACTCCGCACTGAATGAGACAACCAAGGGCAGCTCACTCTCTGAGTTCAGTATCAGATATCCCGTTGGTGCAAGCCGTACAACGAAAACCTGATAACCCCTCTCAGGGAAGTGTTCCACAGATTCCACCCTGCGTCCCGCTGGTCCCATCACTGGGTTACCAGTCATCCATGCCCGCGCGCCCGCAAGTGCAGCAGACTCGGAGATCTGGAAGCCATGTGCCTCCAGTACTGCGAACAAACAAAAAAAGATTTTCCAGTGCCGCATCTCTTCACCTCCTTCACTGAATTAACTATAAGCGAAATATTAATATACCAAGAAAGTGCTTTTCAGTGCAATCAAATTGAGAGTTTGAGAGTTTATCAGATTTCTAGTAGAGAGTGCGCAGGGCGGCATTGCTTTCAATGTCATGGCTGAGCATTTGATCAAGTGCTTTGCCAACCGGGCCAGGAACGCCGTTGCCAACTGGGCGACCGTTAAATGTGCGCACTGAGCCCACATTCAGCGTTGTTCCCACAACCAGCATCTCCTTGGCAGAGTTTACATCCGCCAGCGTAATGTCAGCAAATGCAACAGAGGTCAGTGCCCCCTCAGCGACGAGTGTTGTCTCCGCCAGTTCCATCACGCGCTTCATGGTGGTGCCGTCCAGCACCTTTTTGACGCATGGGAAAACAAGGCGGCGATCAGACGTTACAATCGCGAAGTTCTCAGTCGCGCCCTCGGTCATAAAACCGTCGAGATCAAAGCCGACCACAAAATCGACCCCCCAGTCAACCGCCTCCTGTTTCATCATCACATTAGGGAGATAGTTGCAGTTTTTGACTGTGGCAAATTTTTCATGCTTGACGGGAATTAGACTGAGCCGGACATCCGCGCCCTCAGGCTTGCGCTGCATAAAAGGTGTGCCCGCAGCATAAACCACGATATAGAGAGCTGGATGTTTGGACTCATATGGGCTGACCCCAAAGCCACCGGGACCACGGGCAAGGATAATTCGTGCAGAACAGGCAGAGCGTCCCGCCACGCGCAGAGTCGCCAGCATCAGCTCGCGGATTTGATCAATGCCCCCCGGCCACGCCAGAGAGATTGCGGCAGCGGATTGAATCAGGCGACGCAGGTGCGGCTCCAGATTGTAAGCACCGCGGTTCACGCACTTAAAGGTGTCGAAAACACCATCGCCGCGATGCACCAAATGGTCATCCAGCGGCACCTGCATCAGCACAGGGTCGGTCACAACTCCTCCCAGCACGCTGGAGTACATGGCGTAGTAGTTCTCGTGCCAGGGCGAGCGTGTTTTTTCTAGTGCAGCAAGATAGTCGGTGAGCGTGATAACTTTCATAATATTGGCTCTTAGTAGGGTAAATTCAAATCATTTAGATGGAAACATTGTATTAGCTCAAGTAGTAACGAAACAGTACAATATCAGTTTTCGGCCACTTGTGAAAGTTGAATGATAGCGTGTGAAAAACAGTGTTGATAGGTTATTCTGCTTTGTGGTATTCTTTTGTGCAGATCGGCGGATAGTATCTACGCTCGGTTTACTGATTAAAGATACAGGGCTGTAACTTCAGCAAACCATCCTTCGAAGAAGTCACCGAGCAATGCGAGGTTACCTTTGAACATTGAAAAAGCATACTTATAACACTTAATGAAGGAGACTGGGATGGACACGAGAGAATCGCCTCAGATTACGAAAATGGGATGTGCCTCGGCACATCGCAACACGCTCAAGGTAACGTTGATTCTGATGTTGCTCAGTGCAGTCAGCCAAACCCGAGCGGCCAACGTGTATTTTACGAATGCTGCGCCGGAAGGCGCATCGTGGTTCACGACGAATAACTGGACGCCCAACTTTCCGGCTCCGGATGATATCGCTTATATCAACAAAGCTGGCGCTACGGTACATGCAGTTGTTGACGCCCCCGACGCAACGATTGAACAACTCCGTCTTTCAAATGGCGATCCGGCAAAGTTAACGGTACGCACTGGAGGCGACCTGCAAATAGGGTATATATTCATCGGTAACGGCGCCCCGGCACAACTCATCGTAACAGGAGGGTACTTACGCATAAGCGGGAGAATGTATATTGGTAATCAACCTCCATCTGAAGAAAATCCGGGTCCCGTCGAGGTCGTTCAATTTGGCGGCGTGGTCCATGCATCTAATTCAAAAAACACGGGCAATATCATACTGAACGATAACAGTGGCATTTTTCCTGAGGGATATCCCTGCTACAAGCTTGTGGGCGGTGTCGTCACATCCCAGATCTGGTCCGTCGGTCAGAAAGGATACGGCGCGGTCATCATGGAAGGCGGCACGAATCGTTCAAGCGCAATTCATGTGGGACTTAACAACGACCCCCAATATACAGGGTACGGTCTCTACAAGCAGTCGGGCGGACTAACCGCGGCCACTCGCTTTACGATCGGCAACACAGCAGCCTATGGCCGATATGAGTTGTCGGGTGGCCGATGCGAAGACACCTGGTCCGGCATGTTTTGCGGGAACAAGGGCGTGGGCGAGTTTTTATTGTCCGGAGGCATCCATTATGTAAAAGGCAGCCTTTACCTCGGACAAGACCCCACAGGAGTAGGTACATATCGAGCATCAGGTGGCAAATTGGAGGCCTCTCAGCGTATATATGTCGGGTACGAAGGCGGCACCGGCAATTTTGAAGTGGTCGGGAGCGGCGCGATCATCTCATGCAAAGGGTACACCCAGAGCGCCAACTCAATGCTGAGTCTGTGCCTCACGAACGGCTTGTCCTCGATTGCCGTGGGCTCGCATAACGCCGCACTAGACGGCGCGTTGAGCGTAAACTTGCTCGGGCCGAACTACCCGGAGCCCTCCAGCGTTGTAACTGTTATGACCTATAGCGCTTTTTCAGGTGCGTTCAATGCCACGAATCTTGCACCGGCCAATCTCTTGCTGGGTGTACGCGTCAACTATCACGACACCTGCCTGACGCTCGACGGCTGGCAATACCCTCCACGCGGCACGTTCTTGGTCATTCGCTGATCCGGTCCGAGCGTGACCGTTTCTGTAGTCCAATTCTCGCACTCCGCTGTTTCACAAAACGAAGGTACAACATGATCCACAAAACAAACGCCCCTATCCACTTGTTGGCCGGGGCCATCTGTCTCGCATCAGCAACACTTGCACAGGCGCTGCCAGTAGCGCCGCGCACGGGCGAGATCCATCTCGACGGACGGTTGGACGAACCCGCTTGGGAGGCAGTCTCCTCCAGCGAGCCGTTTCGTTGGATCAAAGAGTGGGCACCTCAGGATGGTCGCGCCCCTGCTCCCACGACATTTAAAATGCTGCACGACTCGGAGGCCGTTTACTTGGGCATCACCTGCCACGAACCGAGCATGGCGACGCTGCAGGATACTCCTGAAGCGCGTGATGGCTCAATTTTCGCGCGTGATTGTATCGAAATCTTCCTCAATCCGGAAGGAAGTGGTGTGACGTATTACCAGTTTGCCCTCTCGGCCGGTAACGACCAGTGGGACAACTATTTCATTGAGGGCGGCCAGACAACGATTGGTGAGTACAGCAGTGTCTGGGATTCTGCCGTCTACAAGGGAGCAGATTTCTGGAGTGTGGAAGTCCGAATACCCCTAGCTACATTCTTTCACACCGAACCCGACGCGTTTGGAGCGGAGTGGCAGGTCAACGTGGGACGCGAGCGGCAACTGGAAACCGGTGGTCGCGAACTCACTACGTGGTCACCGCTGAGTTTCGCCTTCAATGAAATTCAACAGTGGCGAAAAATCGGAGGCCTGCCGAGCAAACAGCCTGAACGTGACATCGCCTTTCTCGGTACGGATATTCAGGTAGTGAATCAATCCGAGGAAGAACTCGATGCTGTCTGCACCCTTCGAATGCGCACTGGTCGCGCCGCCGCTGGTGCATACAACCTAACGATCACTGATGCTGGCGACAAGCTCATTTCAAAACGCCACATCAAGCTGCTCGAAGGCGAGCGGACCGTTCATGTCGATGGTATCCGCTTTCGACAAACAGGACGGACTTTGCTTAAACTTGAACTCGAAACACCGCAGGGCCAGTGGGTCAACGGTGCCTATGTCAGTACACGCATCGATTATGAAAATCTCACTGTTATCCTTGACGAGCCCTTCTATCGGAACAATTTCTATCCCGGGCAAGACTCCAGTCGTATAACCGGAACGGTCATGATTAATTTGGCAACCAGCCATCTAGCCCAAGCGACGCTCGCTGTCGAGCTGCATCAAGGCGATCGAATAGTAGCCAAGAGCCGCAACGACGCGCGGCAACGCACAAACACATTCTTGCTGTCAACACCGGAGTTGGCGATCGGTCAATACGAACTCGTTACGCAGTTGCATACGGGCCAGAAACTCCTGGCAGAAGGCAAAACTGAAGTGGCCAAACTTGCGTCGCCGACAGGCAGTTGTGTATACATCGATCGTGATCTGAACACCGTATTCAATGGGGAACCCTTATTTGTTCGCAGCTTCATGGGTGGCCCCGGATGGATTTTCAGTCAGGCGCTTCTGGATGCCTACGGCGAGGAGGCTACCAGTCCATTTGTCAATCAGCTTGGCGGAAGCCACTGGCTGCATGCCGAACGGTTTGACACAACCGAGAAAGCCTCGGGCCGCATCCGCCTAGATGTCAAACCCTCTCAAAAAGTTTTCGACACCATGCGCGAGGTCATCGAAGCAAACAAGGATCGACCGGATTTCTGGTTCTATTACCTCGCGGACGAACCGGAATGCCGCAATTTATCGCCAGTCTATCTGCGTCACCAATACGAGTTTGCTCGCCGCCTCGATCCCTTCCACCCGGTCATGATCATCACACGCGATCCGGCGCGCTATGTCGGATGCGCCGACATTCTCAATCCCCACCCTTACCTCGGACCGACGGTGGACGATCAAGGACATCGCACCATGAGGAGTCCAAAAAAGGTGCGTGAAGTCATACGCACCGTTATTGAGGCTGGCAATCGACGTATCGCTCCCTGGTGTACGCCACAGGCATTCAGTTATAAAATGGTCGACAGCCGTGCCGACTTCCCGAACTTTACTGAATTTAACTGCATGATCTTCACCGCCATCGCCAATGGCGCTAAAGGAATAACTCCCTGGACCTATCGCTCCATCGTTAATTCCCTGGACCTGCGCCTCGGCTATGACGTGATCTACGAAACCCTTGCCGCGCTCGAATCATTCCTCATCCATCCGGGTAGCGGCGCCCCCGTCCAGGTGACTGCACCTGATGACGGCGTGGACGTCCTGATCAAGCCGTCTGGCGATGCGTGGCTTGTACTGGCGGTCAATCTACTCGACAGTCCGACAACTGCCCATATCGAGAGTTCCGTCCTTAAATCGCTCGAACAGCTTCACGGTTTCCGCGACTCCGAAAACCCGAAGGTGTTAGGTGGGATGATCGATCTGAAATTCGAACCCTATCAGGTACGTCTTTTCACTCATCCAGTACAAACAAACGCGTTTTCGACCTTCGCCGAAGAGAAAGCCGTCATCGAACGAGCGAAGGATGCACTCCGAAAACCAGGCAATATCCTTTTCGGGAAAGGCAGTGAAATCGAGTGGGATGCATCCGACACCTATATGAAAACCAGAACACTCGGTTCTCTGACCGATGGCCTTTGCGATACACTTGGATGGATGGATGTACGCCGACGTGTCTCACCGGCATGGCTGGAGATGCTGTTCCCTACCTTTGTGCCCAAATTCCGTACTGCAAAAATATACAGCTCGACGATCTCCGATCTTGATTTCTTGATCTGGAAAGCCGGCGAGTGGAAGAAGATCGGAGAAGTGCGCGACAATCAGGAGTCGGTGATCACTTTAAATTTCCCGGAAACACTCTCGACGGTAAAAATACGACTTGTCATGCACAAGACCCGCTCTGGAACGAAGGCGGAACTGTACGAAATTGAGCTCTATCCGTAAAAAACGCCTGATTATCACGCCGACTGCCTGCCCCTGTGGTCGTATAGGGAAGGAATAAACCCGAATATGAAAACAAATCTCAATCGTTGTCATCTAAACATCGGACATTGGATGACATCACTGTTCGTAATCGCGATATTCCATGGAGCAGTCGATGCGGCCGTACACATCCGGCCGGATGACAACACGCTCTGGTATGAGGATGGGGGCATTCTCGAGGTCGGATTAGGTTCTTCAGAGGGACATTGGAACACGCAGAATCTCGATGTCGTTTCTGCTCCGGAAGGCGGCCTGCTACTGAAACCGCAGAGTGATCCCCGGCGAACCACAACGTCCCGATTGCTGCCCGTCAGTGCCGATTATCCTTTCATGGTCATGGAGGTTACGGCCGTCTCACCACATGCTCGCGCTGGCGGCGGTTTGAGCACCCCGACCAAATTTCTACGCGGATATTTGCGTATGCGCATGGGTATCGATGTGCCGACGGGTTTATGGGTACACCGTTTTCTGAGTTCATCCTTCGAGCCAACATCTAAAGAGGTACTGCGTTGGGATATCAACGGTTTTGACGTGACCGTTGCATCCATCCGTGTGGTACGGGAACCTGCTTATTGGATCGAACTGGAGACGCCTGAGAACAACAAATCATATATCGAACCGGGCGACACGATGACCTTTACAGTCAGGATGGCTGAGCCGGCAGAGGATGTGACACTCACTTTTTTCTGCAATTACCGTATGCATCAGATCAGCATCAATGGCCTACAGCGGCTCCAACTCAAGCCCGATAGCGAAAACTACAGCCTCTGGAAGGCGTCCGTCAAGCTCGAACGGATTGCGGGTTACGAAACGAACCCCGGTCCCACCTTGACACCCGGTCGTTTGATCATTCGTGCGACGATCCTCGGCGGCGGCATCCGAATCCCGGTCTATAGTTGTAATACCGTTGAGATTCGTCCCACAATCCCGACTCCGTAACCCGGTAGCACTAGGGTCAGCCCTTGAATTAGTTGTTTAGCAGCTGATCTATTACTCTCATCTCCTTTAAAAGCTTTTTGCACTGCTCTACCTGAGAGCTCAGTTCTCTGTTTTCTTCAATCAGATTTCAGCTGCGTCTAATCTGTTTACTGATAGTGGAACCGCTGCTGAGATTCAACAGATTGGCGATCTGTCGCTGAGTCAGACCGGAGTACTTCAATAACAGTCCAGCGGCAGTCCCTCTTAAGGGACAGTTTCGCTTCTGCCTCAAAAAATCCCTCTTTTCAATTGCAAACACCTCCGCTACCACTGAAAGAACTGATTCAGGATCGACAGGCTCTAGACCCGCCATGTAATTTCGGTGACTTTGCCGTCATCCGCCTTATTACCGGCCACAGCATTGAGTTTGAGCTTGGCGCCTGTGGCGGTGAAGGTGGCATCCACCCAGCCAACAGGCACACTCGCGGCAAAGTTATATGCAGTGGATGGGAGATTAATCAGGTCAAGGTCGCTCTGTTTGTTGAAGTTGTAATTGTGCGAGTGACCATAAATGATTGCTTTGACCTTACGCTGGGCAGTGACGATTCTGAAAAAGCGGATATCATCCAGCAGCGCCCCATCGCTCTCGCCAAAGGTGTGGTGCAGAAGCAGGAGAGTCGGGGTGTTGTCCGATTCCTTGAGGTATTGATCAAGCCAATTGCGCTGCGCCTGCCCCAGCAGACCCGCCGTGTTGTTTGTGATCTGCAGGGAGTCCAAAAATATCAGGCGTATTGGAGCGACATTAACCACCGTGATATGTTTGCCTTTCACCGATGCTTTTTCACCCGGAGTTGCGGGAAAAGCCGCTGTGAAATTTTTATAGTTATCGTGGTTGCCAAGGGCCATATAAACCGGCGCAATCTTGGCCATCTGCTCCACGTACTCTTTCGCCACCACGTAATCTTCTGGCAGGCCCCTCGTCAACGCGATATCACCCGTGATGCCGATGCCATCAGGTTTGGACTTCACAACTTGGGGCAGAAGCTTATCCAGATTTTGGGTTATGAAAAAGCCGCGGTTCTGTAACGCCCGGTCAGCGGGGATATGCGTATCCGAGAGCAGTGCCCAGCGGGTCACATCTCCATCGGCGGCATAGGTAATCTCAGTAATGCCCAATGATACCGCGCCTGCGGCGAAGATTGAATTTTTTATAAATGATCTGCGATTTAACATCTGTTCATCTCCCTGTTTTTACGGTGAAGATCCAATTATAGGATAAGCCACATGGTTGAGCAAGTGCCAAGGGTGCGATTAGTGTAGTCGTCGCTCTATGAGCGACATTGGTTGAGAACCTTATAGTCAACCTTCTTTGTTATCCACGTACTCTTTTACAACAGTATAGCCCTCGGGCTTATCTGCCAGCAGACAAGTCTAAGATCGTTTGACCTGATGACCTAGTGACCAGGTTTGACGCGACACATGGCGCAGCAGCGCGCCCAAAGCCTCCTTAATCCTCCGCGACTCTCCCTAACCCCTACAGCTCCCTAACCCCTAACTCACAGCTCGCCAAGTACCATGCGGGCATGCTTGGAGTACACCCCGCGCGGATCAGCGGCGTAGGCGCGTAAAACTTTCTCCCCAACCCCGTTGTAATCGCCGATATTGAACAAAGCCCGAGCACAGGAAATCTCGCGCAGAGATGCGGAACGCTCTTTATCACCTGACTTACAAGCATATCCAGCGATGACCGGCATCTCGGGCGCGATCACAAAACTATTATTGCTCACCCCTGGCAAAGCCAGCAACTCGGCCAGAACGGGTGCGACGGATTTGTCGTCAATCGCCTCAAAAGCCAGCGCCAGCGCGCGGTAGTGCGAAAACTCACTCTCGGGTGTCAGTGCCTTTGCTTTTGCAATCAGAGCTGAGAGTGCCTTGCTCGATCCAGCACGCCCCAGTGCGATGATATAGCTGTCAACCCAACTGACGCTGCGGTTGAACTGGCCCATGCCTCTGAAGTTCCAACCCTTGTCCCACTCCGTGTTGTTGAGTTTTTCAATCAGCAGATCCTCACCGTCCTTGTGTCCCATCATTGCCAGCACATGCGCATAAATGAGTTTTTCTTCGGGCTTTTCGCTGCGAGCCAAAGCTTGTTTCAGCAACGGTACACTACGCGCGTAATCAGTCATGAGCACCGCAAGTCCTTTGTAGTTGTCGGTCAGCGCTTTGATTGCCTGCGCCACTTTCGAATCCGACAGCGGGAAGCTGTCCTGCATGGTGAGTACCTCAGCGGGTAAAATTTTCTTTTCGATCAGTTTTTTCTGAACCGCGCGGATGTTCACATCGCGCAACTCAACTCCAGCTTGAAGCGTCTCAGCTGCCACCACACCGGCAGCATAGCCTTGGTTCTGGACATCGGGTTGCATCCGCAGAATAGGCATGGCGTCGCGGTGCGCGCTGATTCCCAGCCCGATCACCAACAAGCCATTGAGTTTTTTAGGCAGCAAGCAGCGCAACGGAAGATTAACCATCATCGCATAATGGCCGGGATCCTCAATAAAGAACTGTTCATGCACGGTGTGACCATGCGAGTCAAAATTGCTTCTGGTCTGCACCACCACATCCGGGTAGGTTCGCCGATTGGCAACATCCAGCGGTGTCATATAAAACGCGCCCACCATGCGGCGACGCTCACGGCTGTTGATTACCTGCGCCTGATCCCAGGTGCTGCCAGGCATATTCATGCGGTTACGCATCGCAAAAAAGAACATGTCCGCGGCATCGGTGTCATCCACAAAGCCGATATCGGTATTGATATAACTGGCGCCGAGCGGCTTGGGTGTGCTTCCCGCGCCCTGAAGGGCGATCTCATCTTTGCTGATAAACTGGGTTTCCACGCCTGCCATTGCAGGCAGCACGGCATTGCCGGTAGCGTCGATAGCGACCTTGCAGCGGATCACCCCACGCTCGCCTTGTGGCGTGACAACAACCACGCCGGTCAACTGATTGCCTTCAATAATCACGCCGGTCACCAGAGTCCCATACCAAATCTCGGTGCCTGCCTGGCGGTTCTGCGCACGATACCACTCCGATTTAGCTTGCGCAAAAACCGCGCCGGTTTGCGCGACCCCCGCATCGATCTCTGTGGTGAATCCAACTCGATTGCCATACCAATACTTACCGATCAGCCCATCGGTTGAAACACCGCCCATCTTGTGAATATATTCGCAGAGGATCGTCTTCAGCCCATGCCGGGACGCGCTGATACCAGCTGGGGCGCCGCCTGTGCCTGCACCCGCCACAACCACATCGCATTCAGCCAGAACTGGCAACTCGCGGGCATTCACTTTAACGGTTCCAGATGCGTTGCAGAGGTAGGGAGGGAAGCCAGTGTCAACCTCCATCACCTGCAACGCCTCGCCAGCCGCTGTCGCGGTATAGAGCGAGCGCAGTGTTTTGATCTGATCACGTTTGCGGGCAACACCCGCCGCCGCAATGCCGATCATCTCACCGGCTGCCATCAAATTACCGGGCTTCATCAACTCAGAGGCCGCGCTTCTAGAGATATCCGCCATGGCGCTGAGTACAAACAAATTGTCGTGCTGCCGCGGTTTAAAGCAGTTGAGATCCAGTTTATCAACTCCCTGCCAGGCAGCTTCGGAGGAGCTGGAGCAGAGTATTTTATCAGGGGCGATCAAAAAAAGTTGATCGGCTTCATCCAACTGGGTCGTAACAAATGTCAGATCCCGAGCGCGCTGCTCGGCCTCGGCAAAGGAACGGTGTGAGCCATCCTTCATAGGAATATCGATCTCACAGGCGAACATACGACCTTTTATCATTGACGGCATGCCCTCGGGAGCTTTGATTCCAGTCACTGGAGTATCGAGAACACCGAACAGCTCTTGGACCCGTAGCCCCTCGGCTTTAGGCGCCTCCCCTGCCAGCACCATCCTTTGGAAGGTGTAGGTTCCGGCAGGAAAAATTGTTGCCTGCGCGCCCGCGGCACGCGCGACCACCCCACGCTCCGTGGCATCAATAATGACTTTAGCTTTAACACACTGGCGCCCGCTACGATTCGAGATGATCACGCCGGAGGGTTTGCCGGTATCATCAACCAAAATCTCAGAGGAGGCGCAGCCTGTGATAAAAGAGATCCCCGCCTGAAGCAGGGCATCATCTAGGGCGCGTTTCACCTTAAAGGGCGTGGTGCTCTGCGCCAAGACCGCCTTTTCTTTCAGTAATTCCTTTGAGTAGAGTGAGATCTCCCCTAAAAGCTGCCGAGGATAATCGCTGGCCTTAAGCGCTTTGATTTTGAGGGTGCGGTGTTTGCCAGTGAGTGGGAGTTTGAATAAAAAGCACTCTGGGTGACCAGCGGAAGCCAACTTGCTCACCACGCCGAGCGATTTCCAGCCACCAGAGCCATCCTGCCCCAGCACTTCAATCGAGCTGGTGCCAAAACCAGTATTCCCTCTGCGTCCATAGGCAAGAACCGAAATGGCATCCACCTGCTTCTCGCCGCTCAGATCCAGAGTAAACGCAACATCCGTGTTATACTGCACACTGTCGCGCGGAGCATCTGTCCACTTGCCATCAGTCAAAGCGCCTCCGGTTTTATCCAGATGCAAAGGGTCCGCTTTTTTGTCAGCTTTGTAGGTAAACGGTATTGAAGGTTTCTCTGATTCAGCCGCAGCAAATATAGATTTGAGCAATGAGCAACGTGCATCTTCGTCATCACTCAGGCGCAGACGGAGGAAAGCCGCCATATCCTCACCGAGGTAGGGACGCTGCGCAACCAGAAAAACCGAAACGCCTTCTGCTTTGGCTTTGCAGGCCGCCGCCACCGCGCCAGATGATCCGCCCACCACCACCACATCCACATCCTGAACCAGCGTAAGCTCTTTGGCTGGCTCGACCACACCCGCGCCCAGCAGATTGACAGCCAGTACACCTAGATTCAAAAATATCGCTTTCTTCATTCTACCGCCTTTTTTTAGAAACCCGCCCTTTTGTTAGCAAAATAAGCAAATACGCCTTTTAATATCAAGTAACGTAATTATACAGGGAGAACTAAAAATATCAACCCCCTTCATCCTTGCTTGTGTCTATGATATTCCGCTAGAATATTCGCCAAATGAAGAAAGGAACCGTGCAATGGACGAACTACTTGATTTACTTATGACAAACGCTCGCGAATCCAGCCAGACTCTAGCCAAAATGTTGGGAACAACAACGGAAGACGTTGAGCAAAGGATTAAGAAATACCAGCAGGATGGGGTGATCCGGGCTTTCAAAGCCGTTGTTAATGAGGAGAAATTGAACACCCATGATGTATGGGCGGCGATCGAGCTGCGTGTGCAGCCGCAGCAGGGCGGTGGGTTCGATTGCATTGCCAGTCGTATCAGCCAATTTGAAGAGGTAGACTCAGTTGTACTGATGTCAGGCTCCTATGATCTGCTGCTGTTTGTCAAAGGCAAATCCCTGCAGGATGTCGCTGGTTTTGTCAGCGCGCGTCTCTCCACGATCGACGGTGTGCTCTCCACTGCAACTCACTTCATGCTTAAAACATATAAGGATCAAGGTGTCCTTATGGAAAGAGACAAAGATGACGCACGACTCCAGATCTGCCTGTAAGTTTGTAACCGACCGGGTTGCAAATCTACCAAAATCAGGTATCCGCGACTTTTTTGATATTGTGGCAGAGCGCACGGATGTGATCTCTCTGGGTATTGGCGAGCCTGATTTTAAAACACCCTGGCATATCCGAGAGCGAGCTGTCACCGCCATTGAAAACGGTTTCACGCGTTACACCTCGAATCTGGGTATGCCTGAGCTGCGGCAGGAGCTGGCAGAGTATGTGCGCCGCTCTTATCAGGGTGATTACAACTGGGAGAGCGAAGTACTCGTTACCGTTGGTGTCAGCGAAGCACTTGATATTGCTCTGCGAGTGATCATCCGACCCGGCGATGAGGTACTCTACCATGAACCAGCCTTTGTAGCCTACGCTCCGCTGATCACCCTGGCCCACGGTGTGCCGGTGGCGGTTGAGACCTTCCGCAAGGATGAGTTTCGGGTCACCATTGAGGAGCTGGAAAAAAAGGTAACCCGAAAAACGCGCGCATTGCTGATCAACTTCCCCAACAACCCGACAGGGGCCACGCTGCGTCGCGAAGATGCTGAGGCGCTGGCCGATTTTGTCATTCGGCATGACATCATTCTGATCTCCGACGAGGTTTACTCTGAGATCATCTATGAAGGTGAACGCATCTCCATGGCCGCCATCCAGCGGATCAGGGAGCGCCTGATCTTTTTAAACGGATTTTCCAAAGCCTGGTCCATGACTGGTTTTCGTCTGGGATTTGCCTGCGGCCCGGTGCCGCTGATTGATGCCATGATGAAGATCCATCAGTACAGCATGATGTGCGCCTCATCCATTAGTCAGGTGGCAGGGCTGGAGGCGTTGAAAAACGGTGCTCCAGAGGTGACCAGGATGTGTCAATCCTATAAGCTGCGCCGAAACTTTATCGTGGCCTCGCTGAATGAGATCGGGCTGGATTGTTTTTCGCCTAGCGGATCATTTTATGTTTTCCCATACATTGGCTCAACTGGTCTCTCATCCCACGCGTTTGCAATGCGTCTCCTCAAAGAATACGGCGTTGCCTGTATTCCGGGCTCAGCATTCGGCGCCTGTGGCGAAGGCTATCTGCGGTGCGCTTACGCTACCGGGATGGAGCAACTCAAAGAAGCGATGGTGCGGATTGGCAAGTTAGTGGATGAGTGCCGTTAGTCACTTAGGCGACTAGAAAAACAATTAATTATTCTTCCAGAAAAGTTGTCTATCGAACGTCCGATTGGAAATCGGACCTACGTTGCTCCCGCACCAAAGGCGCGCCTCTTCACTCGCACACGTGCGTATTCAACAAAGTTTCCGCCTTAGCTCTTTTTTTGTGTACTTGCATTCCGCCCGCCATTGCTTCTATAATGTATGTACCGATGAAACGTGTAACCCGTAAAAAGATGCCGCAGGTTGCGGTGCTGCTGGAAACGTCGCACGGCATATCGCGTATGGAACTCAGGGGAATCCTGAGATATGTCCGCATATACGGTCCATGGAGCATCCACCATTATGTGGGCGGTACCAGCGACCTGAAAATGCCGGACGTGCGGCACTGGAAAGGCCAGGGCATTATCGGGCGCGTGCCAAATGAAGATGTAGCGAACCAAATCATAGCCGCCCGCCTGCCCACCGTGCTTTTCAATCCCGATGACAAATATCGTCAACCTCCACACCCGCTCTCGAAGTGCTGCTGTACCGAAAGCGATTCCGCCGCGATCGGTAGAGTGGCCGCCGAGCACTACCTTTCCAAGGCTTTCCAAAACTATGCCTTTGTCGGCGATGTTAACGGCATCAACTGGTCTGTGTGGCGCCAAGAATCTTTTACCAATGCACTGGCGGAAGTCGGCAAAAGCTGTCATCACTACCCTCTGCCGCCCCGTGAGATACGCGACTGGGACACCGAACGTCCACTACTCTGCCGCTGGCTCAAAAAACTACCCAAGCCAGTTTCAATCTTTGCTGCAAACGATTACCGTGCACGGCAAGTGCTGGATGCCTGCCTGATTGCTGACATCAGCGTTCCGTATGAAGCCGCAGTGCTCGGGGTGAATAATGACGCTTTGATCTGTGAGACCAGCATACCTCAGCTCTCAAGCATTGCGCTCGATGCCGAAAAAGCCGGCTACGAGGCAGCCCGTATGCTTGACGGCTTGATGCAGCGGAGCCTTAAAGGCATCCATACGATCACCTACGGCCCTGTCGGGGTTGTCGCGCGCGCTTCCACCGACGCACTGCACGTCAAAGATAAGCTGGTAGTGCGCGCCCTGGAGTTCATCCGCATCAATAATGGCCTGACCATCCGTGTCTCAGACGTGGCGGAACATCTCGGCATCTCCAGCCGCTGGCTGGAAATGCGCTTCAGCCAAACCCTTGGCCGCACGATAAATCAGGATATCCAGCGCACTCGCATGGCGACCATCTGCGCCATGCTCAAGGAAACCGACCTGTCGCTGGACGTAATCTCAAAGCGCTGCGGCTTCGCCCACCCCAACCACCTCTGCACACTCTTCAAGCGCGCACACGGCATGACAATGACTGACTACCGCAATCTTTAACAGCACGAACGCCTGCCTCAAGGCAACTAACTCATTGCGAGGAACGGCCTGCTCCAGATTGCCGCCTACAATTGCGTCGCCCTCTCTGCGGAAACTTTTAGCAATCTCCCCCTCCCAGCCAGCAAACCTTTTACCAATAATCAACGGCTGAGAACACAAAGTCTGCAGCGTCTCCTCCAGCATGATCTTAGCATCGTCTTCAGACCTGTCACATGCTGCTAACAGGAGCAGCGCCAACTCCCGGAGCGGGAACGACTGCGCTGCCAACCGTGCTGCCTTGCGGGTTTCCTGATCCGGGGATCTCAGGTGCGCGACAAGGAAGGTTGCATCTCTTGCTCCATGTGCCAGGATGGCCCCATGCACAGCGGCCACGCGCAGGTTTTCCGGCAGCTCTGCTGCAAGCAACTCATCATAGAGTTGGCGCGCTGTTTTGCTGTCGCCCGACACCTGGCAATGCTGGGCTACCAGCAATATCCCGGATGCAGCAGCCTCTCTGACACTCAACGCAGCCGCTTTAAATCTCTGACGCAAGGTTCCGACACACGCCTCATTGGCGATGCAACCCAGAGCCAGCAGAGCTTTGCCTGTAACATCATTAGTGCCCGCCATTGCCAGCGACTGCAGGGCGGGCACGGCAGAGTCATCGCGGCGCACTGCCAGTGAATCAATAACTCCGCCGAGCAGATCCCCTTGAAGGGTTGCCAGTGCTGCAATCAATGCCTGCGACCGAACCGGGTCAATTTCACCCGCCTGCGCCTGAAAAGCAAAGCCCAGTAAGGCTATAAACAAGCTCACCATAGACACCCGCAACGAGAGTGCCCCCCTACTATTATTATTCAACAGATTATACGTAATACGGTTGTTCATTGAGTTATCTCCTTAGTCGCTTATAGGGCGCAAAAACAATTAATTGCTCTTCCCAAAAAGTTGTCTGTCAAACGTTTATAGGCGGTTAGTGTAGTAGTCGCTTTATGCTCTATGAGCTGCATCGTCGCCGCTATCGTAAACCGAAGGAGCTTCCGGCCTCAGTAGGTCCGGTTTCCAACCGGACATGTCCGATTAAAAATCGGACCTACGTTGCTCCCGGCACGCAGCGCTATCACGCAGCCGGACAAAGGACATGTCCGATTAGAAATCGGACCTACGTTGTTCCCGGCACGCAGCGCTATCACGCAGCCGGACAAAGGACATGTCCGATTAGAAATCGGACCTACGTTGTTCCCGGCACGCAGCGCTATCACGCAGCCGGACAAAGGACATGTCCGATTAGAAATCGGACCTACGTTGCTCCCGCACTAAAGGCGCGACCTTTTTTCTCGCGCATCCGCGCACTGGCGCACTACTCCACTCCGCGCCCAGTGCGCGGATCTTGGCCTTGTTTGTCAAGCTTCCAGCTTGAATGAAAATGTTTTCTGCAAGCAAGATGCTTGCACTACTCCATTATCACTTTTACAATCACTTCTCAACAACCCGCTTTGAAATAGCCTTCCGTTTTCGCGCTTCACGGCTATGCCGGACACGGAAAGGCTGGGCAACAAATCTTACGTAGCAGCCGTTTGTTGAACGCTTTCCTGTCACGGCGTAAAAGCTAAGCTCGACTTGTCCGGACGTAGCTATTGCGAAGCCTGAAGCCGGAAGCGTGCTCTTTGTTCTCTGATCGGTTATTGAGAAGTTACTTATTAAAGCTCCAAGGCTGGCGGGTTGCGCGGCTGCGCATGCGATTGGCCTCATCGTCGTTGACAAACTTCTCCAGCACTGGATCAAATGTTATCTTGCGTCCAAGCTGCCATGCGAGCTGAGCCGCGAAACAGGCCATGTGTGATTTACGCATGACATCCTCATTGCAGAGCGTTTTCTTCCGGGACTTGACGCAATCGAAGAAATTGCGGGCATGCGATGCCGCGCTGGTGCCTACTCTCTGAAAGATCTGTTTTCTCTCCAGCATTAAATTTTCCGAGAGTGCGATCTCACTGCTGTCACCCGTCTCAACCCAACCATCCTCTCCCTCAAAGCGCACTGGACAGGTGCCGGTGGATGTTCGATACTGTGGCGAGCGGTCGCCAAAAGCTGTTGGCAGAAAATCACAGATCACCTTCACTCCGTTGGCATATTGACCAACGATCTCTTTATCTGTCGCCTCAAATACCAGCGGAGTTGTGTGATCTGCCTGATTGGCCCACTGGCACAGATCCAAGGTATGAGCGCCCCTGTCCAGAAAATTACCGCCTGCCTCAAAATCATGATGCCCGCGCCACTTGCCCTGTACATACTTGCTATTGTAAGGCCGCCATGGTGCAGGTCCCAGCCAGAGATCCCAATCGCACTCCCCTTTCGCTGGCTCAGGCTCCTCAGGCAGCCAGAGATACGATTTAGTTGGCACATAAACAGAGGCGTGCAGGGTATGCAGCCTACCAAGCACGCCGCTCTGGGCCATCTCAACGGCATAGCGAAAATTCGACTGACTGCGACGCTGTGTTCCTGCCTGAAAGATGCGGCCATAACGGCGGATACCGTCAGACAACTGCTGAATCTCACGCACAGTCATACCGCAGGGCTTCTCGCTGTAAACATCTTTGCCTGCTTTAACCGCCAGCAGCGAAGCTAAGGCATGCCAGTGATCCCCGGTGGCAATCAACACCGTGTCGATATCCTTACGAGCCAGCAACTCACGAAAATCGCGAAACAGAGCGCAGTCCTGATTACTGTAGTGTGCATCAACCATGGTTTTGATATCTTCACGTCGCGACCTTTGCACATCGCAGACCGCCACAAACTGCACATCTTTTTCAGGCAGCATCACTGAGAGGTCATACTTGCCACGTGGCCCGACACCTATGCCAGCCAGCACAATGCGCTCGCTGGGTGCCACTGCGCCATTAAGCCCCAGCGCCGAACCCGGAATGATTGAAGGAAACGCAACAGCTCCAGCCGCCACTGCGGATCCGCGTAAAAACTGCCGTCGCGAAATCGTGGCAGGATTGTGCCTTAATTTAATCGGTAAAGTTCGCCGCATATCTGCGCACGACAGGGTAAAGTGCTTTTGTTCTCTCCGATGATGTGCGACGATAGCGAATTACAATTAAAACTCCGCTCTTTAATAAATCGTCAACCAGCATCGTCGCCGTTATCGTAAACCGCACTAAGAGCGGCGTTGGTTGTTCTGGGAGCGTCGATGTCCTCGTTGGCGTTGTTCTCTAACCGGTTATTGAGAGACAAGCTGATTACGCGACAACAACGCCGTTTCCGCCTGAGCCGCTCCTGGAAGATCCAGCGCAAAGCCGTCGTTGGAGGTTGCGATAAGGCCGCCTGACCGCAGCTCGGCGGAAACCGATTCTTGCTGTGATAATTTAGCCCAGCGAGGCCGCAAAGATCATGCAACCCCTTGGCTTGCCTTTGGAGAACAACCACTCGGCACCTGCTAATTGCTTCATCCTCCTTCGCCAAGGCTACGGTGGACACGCTAGAAGCAACACTACACCCCAGGGCGCAACCTTCACGAGAGTGTTGCAAAATGCAACTCGCAGAGTGGTTTTGGCGAAGACGGGCGTCAATAGGTCCGGTCTCCAACCGGAAATGTCCGATTGGAAATCGGACCTACGTTGTCACCGCGCCAAAGGCGCACCCTTTTCACTTAATAGAGAAATTTATATCACTTCGCATTTTCGTAAGTCTAGTTCGCTTTTACTGAGTTGCGCTAACCCCATCAAACCGCTTATTATTTAGGCAAGGAGAAAAAGATGAAGCAAAATTTCAGAAAAGCCATAGGAGCCTTCTTTATTGTGGCAGCGCTAGGTGCTATGGCTTCCAGCGAAAAGGTCCTGCCTGTTGATATTATCCCGTTCACTGGTGGCAGCGGGCTTGAGGACAGCATGTGGAGCGCCCTCTACGGAGCTAAGAGCGGCAAGCTCTACATCGGGCTTTGCACACACGCCGAGGCAGCGCACTTCTTTGAGTACGACCCGGCAAAATCTTCGATGCGCCACATCGCCGACCTGACGATTTTCAAGGGTGAGCGCGGTCAGGGAATATGGACCACAGGCAAGATTCATGTGCGTATGGGCGAAGACGAGCAAGGGCGCATCTATTTCGGCGACTTCTGTGAGGATACCGGGCCGGAGTGCATTGACCCCTCCAGTTATCGCGGCCCGCACTGGTTCCGGTACGACCCCACTATCGATAAGCTTGAGGATCTGGGGCAGATCAACCGCAGGTGGGGCTTACTGGGGTGCGTGCTGGTAGCGCAGCACCAGCGGCTTTACGGTCTGGCTGAAGATGGCCACCTCTATTACCTTGATCTAAAAACACAGGTGACAACCGATCTGGGGCGTGTGGATGATTGGGACATCTGCCGCACGATCTTCGCGGATGACGAAGGCAATGTCTACGGATCTTACCCGATAGGCCGCATCTGGAAATACGATCCGAAACAAGACCGTATCTTTGACTTGCGCGGCACACGGCTGCCGCTGGATCCGCGGGCTACACCAAGGACAATGTCCAATCCGATGTTAGATCGCAAGGTCTACTGGCGCGTGATCGAGTGGGAGCCAAAGGAGCGTGTAGCGTACGGTATCGTGGTCGGCGACTCCATGCTTTTCAGATTCAATCCGTATGCTGGCCCGGAAGGCACGATCGAGCCGATGGGACGAATGTGCGCTGAGCGTTATCTTGATTCCGACCCGAGCCTGATTCCGGTCGCAACGCTGGCCCTGACGATCACGCCGCAGCGCAAGCTCTACTATGCACCGGTTGTTGCGGTGGCTTTTGATTATTCGGGCACCTCATGGGATGTGGCTGACGAGCGCAAATTTACTGCGCACTTGACTGGCAAGGATGTGCCGCCAGAATCAGTGCTGATCGAGTACGACCTCGACAAACACGCACGACGCGAACTCGGATTGATGCGAGGGCGTGACGGCCAGCGGGTCTTTGGCTTGGGCGGTGCCTGCACAGGCCAGCAGGACGGAAATATTTATTTCGTGGGTGCGGTAGAGGAGCGCGACCCAAAGCGTGTAGCAAATAAGATCGATGGGAAATGGCCTTTCAGTCTCGGACTGGTACGCTATACGCCGGACAAGGGAGGTGCAAAATGATGTGGAAATTGGCAGTACTGTTGTGCGCAGTGAACGTGGCGCAGGCACAGAAGTGGATAAATCCGAATTTCGATGCGCACCGGCTGGACTACCGTGATTTGGGTTATCCGGATGTCAATGCAATCGAGGCTGACAACTCGCCGATCACGGCGTTGCTGACCGCCGGGAGCGGTATTGTGTACGGGGCCACCAGCGGCAAGACAGCGTCATATCTTTTCCTGTATGACCGTGCTATTAACAAGGTGCGTCCGCTCGGAGAGATTGAGGGAGCCAAAGGGGTTTATCATGCGCTATTACAGGACAACGATGGAACTCTGCTGATCGGTGGCGGTCTGAGCATGCTGGCGCCGGTGCCTCTGACACAGGAGTTCCCGGGCGGCTTCAGGGCGATTGAGGAGCAGCTGTGGAAGGATATCGCCGCGCCGTATATGGAATACGAAGGCGGACGGCTTTATCGCTATGATCCGGCTAAGAGCGACGCAGAGGCACGGCTGCCGGGCGAGGCGTGCCCATTGGAGGATCTCGGCATTCCTGTCAAAGGCAATACCATCTATGCTTTGGCGCTGGATGCGAAGGCGCGTGTGCTGTACGGCATAACCTATCCTGATGCATGTTTTTTCGCGTGGGATCTGAAGAAGAACAAGACCATCACAGATATTCCGCTGCTGGAACGCAAAGTGTACTCTGGGCCTGAGCGTCACTGGCGCAGCGTTCCGCGGGCCTTGCATTTAGCTGCAAGCGGGCGCGTTTACACTTCCGGCGAGAACGGTCGTGTGGTTTATTACGATCCTGAAACAAAGAAAATTGTGACGACCGAGATGCAGATTCCCGGGGAGTACTTTGAGGCGTTTAACTACTACGGCTATCCAGTCCTGGAGAGCTGGCAGGCGGCGCCGGACGGCTCGCTGTATGGGGCCACGACTGACGGTTACCTGTTTCAGCTGTCACCGGATCTTGGCCATTTGACCATTCTCGGCAAACCGCGTCTGTCACGTCGTATGCGCGGCATGACGCTCGGTCCAGACAATCGGCTATACATGATTTGCGGTGAGTTTGAGGAGCCTTGCAAGCTGTTCAGTTACGGACTGGATGGGAAGGAAGGGTTCCGTGACTGGGGCGGGCTCACAGTTGATCGCAGCCCCTACTACGCCAAACGCGCCTATAGCTTTGATGCTATCACAACTGGCATTGATGGTACAATCTTTATGGGCGAGAGTGATCGGCGGGCCTGCCTCTACATGTTCATTCCAGGGGCCAAGTCTTTTATAGGCGGCTTCAACCCCAAAAACCCGCGGTAACCTAGTGCGGCATAGCCGCGACCAATTTTTGACAGGATAACCCGTCTCCGCCAAGGCTACGCCGTGGCACGGCAGGATTAACAAGATTCACTTGATAAACTATCTCTCGCAGAGTCGCAGAGAACACTGAGCAAAATATATTCTCTGAGAACTCTGTGCCTCTGTGAGAGATAAAAAACGTGCATAAAAAACACGAAAATGAATGATAGGGTAACCTGGCCCGCAATAACAGTAAGGGAGCGACAGATGCAACACATCATGTATCAGATGATTACACTAACAATAGTTTTTGGACTCAGCGTGATGGCAGCCTGGTCAAAATCTGACGCGGATACGGCGAAAAAGGTTCAAAAAGATCAAGGGGCTAAGGTTAAGTCCGCTTCGGTTGCCTGGGACGATACGACCCGGAAGAGGTGGCCGCAGGAGTTTAAGGTGGTCAAGATCACTTCGAGTGTAGATGGCAAACAACAGCCAGCCTATTTTTTACCCGCGCCGCAGGGGGTGGGCAAAGCGCCGCTCGTGGTCAGCCTGCACACCTGGGGCGGCGGGTACGATCAGTCCGACCCTCTCGCCCGGCTGGTGCAAAAAGAGGGCTGGGCGTATATCCATCCTCATTTCCGCGGGCCGAATAGAACAACAGATGCCTGTCTTAGCCCGCAGGCTCTTGCCGACATCGACGATGCAATCAGTTATGCCTTGGTTTACGGCCATGCAGATACCAACCGGGTTTTTGTGGTGGGAGCATCGGGAGGGGGACACGCAACGCTGGGCGCGTATCTCAGGTCTCGACACGACATCCTTCTCTTCCTTGCGTGGGTTCCGATCAGCGACTTGGCAGCCTGGCACGACGAGTCATTGGCACGGGGTAACAAAAATTATGCGGCGATTATCTTGCGGTGCACCTCAGATGGCGCGCAGCTGGACGTGTCGGAAGCACGCCGCCGTTCGCCCCTGTACATGGAAGGACCGGTGCGTGAGCGGCATGGGCTGGAGATTTTCGCAGGCATAAATGACGGCCATGACGGCAGTGTGCCGGTATCGCAGTCGTTACGTTTCTTCAACCGATTGGCAAGGCAATATGGGCAACCGGAGAAACTGATTAGCGAGGCGGAGATCGCGGATGTGATGTCGCGCAGTGTCAAGGCTGATCCTGCGCTGGATAAAGTCGGTGACCGTACAGTGTTTTTAAAGCGGACGATTCCGGGGGTGGAGGTCACGATCTTTGACGGCAAACACGAGATGGTAGTGGATGCGTGCTTCAAACGGATGAAGGAAGAAGCCGTGCAAAAGGAAAAACAATGATAAGAAAAAACAGTGGTCCAAAACTGACATGGCTGCGTGTGCTGCTATGCGGGCTTACAATGATATTAGGCCAAGAGGCGGGAGCCGGAACGAAAGTCTGGAATCCGAAAGAATTCGGAGCCAAAGCGGATGGTGTGACGCTCGACACCAAAGCAATTCAGGCGGCCATTGATGCCTGCTTCAAGGCGGGCGGCGGCGAGGTGAATCTGGGAGAGGGCATATTTTTGTCCGGAACCATAAGGCTGCTAAGCGGGGTTACGCTGTCGGTGACAAACTCGGCCGTTTTGCGCGGCAGCGCGAACGCAAAAGACTACGAAAGCATCACACCTGAGGTCAATTATCTGTATAAGGCGCGTTTCACGAAAAGTCTGATCTACGCCGAAGGCCAGGAGAACATCGGTCTGACAGGTGACGGCGTGATCGATGGCCAGGGCACGATGTTTCCGTACGGAGTGGGTGGCGACGGTGGGCGCCCTTATATCGTGAGATTCAGCGAGTGCAAGAAGGTGCGTGTCAGCGGGTTGATGTTCCTGAACTCGGCACGCTGGCTCTCACACTTTCTGGCCTGCGAAGATGTTTTGATTGAACGGATCATGATCCGCAGCCGCACCCGTGAGAACCGTGACGGCATTGATGTCGACAGCTGCGACGGCGTGGTCATCCGCGACTGTGATATTTACAGCGGCGACGACGCGATCGTGCTTAAATCAACGGTGGCTGAGCGACCCTGCCGCAACGTCACGGTGACCGGATGCCGAGTATCCGGTACGCCAGCCTGTTTGAAACTGGGGACCGAATCGCAAGGTGGGTTTGAGGATATTGTTTTCAAAGACTGCTTTCTCTACGACTCGCGTTGCGGGGTAGCGGTTGAAGAGGTGGACGGCGGGATATGCCAGCGGGTTTGCGTCTCCAACATTGTGATGTGCAATGTGGAAAACCCGGTTTTCATCCGCTTGGGAAACCGCGCCAATCCAGTTCCCGGCATGCCTAAACCCGGGGTTGGCAAGATGCGTGACATAACCATCTCTGATGTACGCGCAGAAGGCGCGGGGAGTATCGGCTGTTCGGTGAGCGGTATCCCTGGACATCCGGTCGAGCGCGTGAACTTGCGTGATATCAGTATCAGCTTTGCAGGCGGCGGCACAGCCGAGGATGCTGCGCGCATGCTGCCCGAAAAAGAAAAGGCTTATCCTTCAGGCATGATGTTTGGGACGCTGCCATCTTACGGGTTTTATGTACGTCATGCAGCAGGCATTGGACTGCATAATCTCGATTTACGCACAATGCGTCCAGATGTACGTCCGGCTATTGTTATAGATACAGGCGTAACCGGTTTAGAGACTTCAGGGAAGACTCCGCAGCCGCACAAGAGGTGAAGCTTTCGTCGTTTGAAATGGCAATGAAGTAGTGCAAGCATCTTGCTTGCAGTTCCGATTTTCAATCGGACATGTCCGGCTGAAAACCGGACCTACTGAGGTCGGCTGCGTCTTTGGTGGACACTAAACGCCTTTAAACGTTCGATTGACAACTTTTTGCAAAGAACAATTAATTATTTTTTCTAGTCACCTAAGCGATTAAGGCAGGAACACCATGATTAAATCTAAAAGCATCAGTCAAAGTCGGCCAATCCTGTTTTGGTGTATGTATGTTTGTCTGTTGCTCGCAGGCTGCCGTCATGGAATCCAGCAATGGTATGCTGACGCAGAACGCGCCGAGCAATACGCCCGCGAATTTTATGTGGCGCCTGATGGTGACGATGCAGCTGACGGAAGCATCGCAAAGCCTTTTGCCACGTTGGAGCGCGCGCGCAGTGAAATACGGCGCATCAAACATGAAGTCGGATTGCCTGTGGGCGGGGTGGCGGTTTTTGTGCGCGGCGGCCGCTATGAACTTGAGCGCACCCTTGAATTCACCGCTGAAGACAGAGGAAATGAACGCTCGCCAGTGGTATATAGGGCTTATGGCAACGAGAAACCAGTGCTGACCGGTGGGCGGCGTGTAACAGATTTCCAACCTTACCAGGGGGCGATAGTTAAAGCCGATGTCGCAGCTCAGGGCTTAAAAGGGAAATATTTCCGGCACATTTTTTTTAATGGAGAACGGCAACCTCTGGCCCGCTATCCCGATTATGATCCCAATAATCCGCACGGCAGCGGTTTCGCCTATGTTGAAGGTCCGATTGTCAGCATGTACCGCAACCTGACCAATGAAACCCGCAGGGTTGTGCAGTGCAAACCAAAAGATTTCCGCAATTGGGCCAATCCTGAGGGCGGCGAGATCTTTATTTACCCGCGCTATAACTGGCGCAGCTGCCGGGTGCCGATTGCTACGCTTGACCGTGATCAAGGGCAGATTATTTTGGCGCGTGATGTCTGGTCAGGGGAGTCGCATACCATCCGCGCTGGTGACCGTTACTATGTGCGCAATTTTTTCGAGGAGCTCGATGCGCCGGGCGAGTGGTATCTGGATAAAGACACATGGACACTGTATTTCTGGCCACCTGCCGAACAGGAAAACATTGCAGTTGAGGCATCGGCCATCAAGGATCTTATCCAAGTGGGCCCAGGGGCGGCGTGGCTTACTTTACAGGGTTTTGAGATCACCTGCAGTGACGGTGTTGGCGTGATTGTGCGTGATTCGACCAACTGCCTGGTAGCCGCCAATCAGATACGCGGGATAGGCGGTTACGCTGCCGTCCGTATCCAAGGCGGGGCTAACTGCGCTGTGATCGGCAATGACATCTGGGATACCTGTCACCAGGGAGTTGTGATGGATGGCGGCAGTGCCGAGACCCTAGAGCCAGGCGGACACGTGGTGGAAAACAACTACATCCACCACATAGGCGCACTGAATGGCCATGCCGCTGGCGTGATGATGCGGGGCATTGGTTTACGCGTAGCGCACAATTTGATCCATGACACCACGCGCAGCGGCATTTACGGCGGTGGAAATGACTGCATTGTCGAGTACAACCACATCCGGCACACAAATCTAGCGACCGAAGATACCGCCGGATATTATAATGGAGGCAACTGGCACATACGCGGGCAGATAATTCGTTATAACTTTATACACGACACGCTGGGCTACGGGCGCAAGCGGGATGGCACCTGGGGCTGGCCGCATGCTTCGTGCTGTATATATCTGGATGACGACCACAGCGGCACCACGGTATACGGCAACATTTTGGCACGTTCGGTGACTGGTGGAGTTTTCGTGCACGGTGGCCGGGATAATCATATTGAGAACAATATTCTGGTTAACCATGACTTGCGCCAGGTTACATACTCTGGCCACGCACCGACAGCCCCTGTTGTCGCCAAACATCTGGAGACTTTCAAGAGGTATAAAGACAACCCTGCGTATGCTAAATATCCAGAGGTCCCTGCCATGGATCTTGATACGGCCTGGCAGATGGCCGGCAACCAGTTTGTCAGAAATATCATTTATTACCGTGATCCCGAATCAAAACTTTATGGCCTACGCCGCCATGATATTCCCGAAAAGAATGTCTTTGATTACAACCTGATCTGGAGTTTCGGAAACAAGATCGATACGGGTTATAAACCTGCGTCGAACGACAAAAACAGCTCGACTGAAGAGGCGCAGGCAGATAGTTGGTCCACATGGCGGGCGGACTGTTTTGACAAACACTCAATCGTGGCTGATCCAATGTTCATCAATCCGGAAAAAGATGATTACAGGCTTAAGCCCGGTTCGCCGGCGTTAAAGCTCGGATTTAAGCCGATTCCGGTTGATAGAATTGGTCTTTACCGTTCAAAACTGCGTGCCACATGGCCGGTAGCTGAGGCAGTCGGAGTGCGTGAGCTTGGATTGCCGACACAATAACTTCGTAAATACGTAACCCCAGTTCGCATTTACGCAATTGCGCAATTCAGTGATGCCGCATACACTAATACCATGAGTGGAGAAGGTTTTTCAAACAGAGGTTTATTATGAAGTATGTCTATACAACGATAGTGTGCGTAGTTTTGTTGATGGTTATGAATGCCGTTGCGGGCTGGAATGGAGCGGGTACGCCTGGCGGCACGGCAGGCACAGATATATCGGAGACCGCCAACTGGTCGGGAGGCGTGATTGACAATGATTTCACGCCCATCACAGAGGATGTGACTTTGGTTGTCACGCAAAACCACAACTTTCCCGGGAGGCTGAATTTTGCAACGCCTGCTGGTGTTAAACATCAAATTAACATTACAGGTACCGGCACAATCACAATGGACAGCACACAGGTCCAACCGATTGCGCCTTCTAACACACTCAGCAAAGTGATCTTTGAGCAAGGACTGACGTTGCATTACACTGGAACAGGAAACCGTTTCGTTTCCGGCAAAGGGGAGTTGGTGGTTAATGCAAAAATAACCGGCAGCGTGGCATTGGGCATGTCAGCGACTTTGGGCGCTCCGAGTGTCCATTTCCGCAACACAAAAAATGAATTTACAGGGGCAGCGCGGGGTACGACCGGTACGAGAGTTTATTTCCCCTCTGTGGCTGGCAGCGGTTTAGCTTCCGCACTTGGTGCTGGGGATCAGATATACGGCAACTATAGCGCTAACTTCATTTTTAACGGAACCAGAGACGCGGCCACTAACCGTAGAATAACGATTGAACGCGATAGTGGCGTATGGATGCGTAACGACAGCGCCAATGCAGAGTTGAGCTTCACAGGTATTTACGAGTCAAAAGAAGATGCTATCAAGCATAAGTACGCGATTGCCGGAATCTCGGCTGGAGAGAGCCGGATCGACAGCAACCTCGCAAACACATCTCAAACACGGCTCGAAAAAGCTGGTTCAGGGGTTTGGCGGCTGACTGGCCACAATACCTTCCCAGGGTATAGTGACGCATCACAGCCTGATGTTGCGGTCGCTGGCGGAACTTTGATCGCTGACTATGCGAATGATGTTGTTGGAGCAGGCAGTAACCGTCTGTTTGCATCAGGGAGCAGCGTGTACCTTAATGACGGACATCTGGTCTTCCAGGGCAAAGCCGGGGCAGGCAACACCACGTATCAGGCTATGGGTCCCTGCAAACTTGACTCATATGGAGCTAATGCGTTGACGGTTGACAGTAACGGCGGTGACGCTACGACCGTTGTTCTTGATGGCCTTACCAGCGCTGGGTCAAACTTAATGATGCTTTTTGATATATCTGAGGCTGCGACCTTAAAGTTATCGGGCGCTTTGCAGCCGGATAGCGGCAGCGTGCGCATGGTCAACGGTATGGTTATGTCCTGGGACGGGACTGCTTCATACATACTGTTCAGAGACAGCCAAGGCAAGGTAGGTTTTCCGACCCAAGATAATGAACAACGGATTGTGCTTCACACCAATACGGTGAATGTCACAGAGTCAAACGCCGTTACATATGCCGGAGAGCACTTGGCGCTCACAGGCGATGTCACGCGCACAGAGGATCTCAGCTTCTCGACAATGGTCGTCGACGCACGCATACATCCTGTAACGCTGGATATGGGCGGCAAAACGTTTCAGGATGACAACACCTCAATCGGGCGAGGTGTTGTCGCCTATGGCAATTATCCGGTGACGGTTCAAAACGGAAGCCACGGTGGTCAGGCATCCAGTTACCTTTTTAATTATGGCACAGGCAAGCTGACATGGGATCTTACCGGATCAAAGGTCTACACAATCGGCGGAACTGGTTTGACTGAATTAACTGCCGCTCAGAGTGCGTATTTCTTTATTATCGGAGGCACGGCCCGCCTCACGGCTGACAACAACAGTACTGTGGGTAAGCACTTGATAGCAGGTGACGGAGTTTTGGAGCTCGGCGCCGATCTCAATGGCGCGGCGTATGGCGATTACACGCGAAATTTCGGTAATGCCTCAGATAACAGTGTGCAGTTTCCTGCTGGCGGAGGTTTCAGTGCCCACGGCAGAGACCGTATCGTCAACCTTGGCGGCGCGGGCAACGAGCTGGCATGGGGAGCAGGCACTGAGAACATTAAAGACGGCAAACCCTTTGTGCTGAGTTCGCCCTATGCAGACTCAACCCTGATCTTTGAAAATGCGATTGATTTGAACTACTATCCGCGCGAGTTCCGGGTGCGGGACGGATCAGCCGCGGTTGATGCCCGTTTAACCGGAACAATCAGAAGCGATTACTTTGGCGGCAGCCTGGTTAAAAGCGGTGACGGCACATTAGAGTTGACTGGCGCGCAAACCTACCTCGGCAATGTTTCGGTAATCAACGGCGGGTTACGCCTCGGCGCGGATGATATTTATGCGAATGGCTCGAATGATCTGGTGCTGGATAATGCCACGCTGGATGCCGGAGAAAAGCGCAATGAGTTTGCCTCACTTGAACTGCTGGCTGACAGCAGCATAGATCTTGGCGGCAGTACAACAGCGCTTGCCTTTGCTGACAGCAGCGACAAACTCTGGACAGGCACTCTTACCATCACCGGCACACTCGGTGCCGACACCCTACGCTTCGGCACAAACAACCAGGGGCTAACCGAAGCACAGCTTGCAACAATCACTTATGAAGAGAGCCTAGTGCGCTTAGATGACCATGGATATTTGGTGAAAATTCAGCAGGGCACGGTTATTTTGGTGTACTGATTTTAAATTCATTGTTCTTTACCGTCGCATAAGGGGCTAAATCCGCACACTGGGCGCGGAGGTCGGCTGCGCCTCCAATTGATAATGGAGAATTGATAATTAAAAATGCGTTGCTCGAACGTCCAACATCGAACACTCAACATCCAACGATGAATGATAGGTAGCGACGTTGGCGCATCAGCTGTAGTAGCCGCTCTACGAGCGGCATGTGCAATACGGAGGTCGGTTGCCTTCAATAGTGGGATGTGGGATGTAACTTCCGTCCACCAGATACCGGCGGACATACTGGTAGCGACTTAGTATATCCGCCGCTATGCGGTGGATGATTGCGAAACAAGCCGCAATAAGGCCCGATAGATAATTTTTTGGAAAGAACAATTAATGGACAAAAGGAACTTCAAATGACAGAAAAGCGAAAGAGTAAGAGCTTTGCGAACTTCTTGAACACACTCTCCCTATGTGCGGCCTGCCTAATATGCAACGCGTTGTTCGGCGACAACGAAAAGAATCGGCCTATCATTGAGATCGTGAAAGGGGTCAAACCAGCCTATATCGTTCTTGCAAAGAGCGAACACAAAGGCGTGCTGGCAGCAGCCAAAAACCTCCAGCGCGACATCACCAAAATCACCGGTGTGACGCCTAACATTGTGCATGCGCTCAGCGAAACATGGGGCAAGTGCATTGTGATCGGCAGCGCTGACTGCCCGGAGGGCGCTGCGCTTCTGGCATCGGTTGGCATGCCTGTTACCGATCTGAATGGGAAATGGGAGGTTTTCAAATACCGCGTTCTGAACCAAGTCGGCGGCAAGGAGCAAGTGCTGGCCATTGCTGGCAGCAACGTGCGGGGAACCATCTTCGGTATATACGATTTCGAACAGAAGCACCTTGGCGTTGACCCGTTATGGTTCTGGGCAGACCACGAGCCTGCCACGCAAGGAGAGCTGGTCTTTGATAGCCAAATCGACTTCGGGCCCACAAAAGAGCCGACCTGGAAATACCGCGGCTGGACCCTGAACGACCACCCACAGTTCATGGAATGGCTGCAGAGCGGAATAGTGCAGCGGACCCGTGCCGGACGCTACATGTTCGCGATTCATCCTGAGGTTTTTGAACGGCTTTGGGAGGCGGCCCTGCGCTTAAAGATGAACATGTTTACCTGGTATTTCGTGGACATCGACTGGCATCCGGATTATGAGCAGCTCAAGGCGGCGGTCGACCACGGACTATTCATCACGCAACACCAGATGGAGGGGGTAGGTGCGGACACTGGGTTCTGGGATAGCTATTGGGAAAACCATAACCCAGCCGGTAAGCCTAAGCTCTTCTCCTACCTGAAACATCCTGAGGCGTTCCACGAATTCTGGAGCTACTACATCAAGCGCTGGTCTGAATTCTCGCCACAGATTGTCTGGGAGATCAACCTGCGCGGATGGGGCGACGGGGTTTATTCCGATGAAGGCCTGCCCGAAGGCGGCACTGAACAGCAGAGGGCGGAGATCATCTCAAAAGGGTTGATCGAAATGGCTGGCCTGGTGCGAAAAATCGACCCTAACCCCGACCTGGAGATGATGACCACCCTGTATTACGAGATGGGTAGGAGTTACGACAAAGGATGGCTCACTGTACCGGAGGGGGTCACCATTGGTTTCAGCGACGCTGGCATGAGCGGCATGTCGTACTCAAAAAAATTCTGGACCGAGCCTCGCGATCCGAAGCGCCGCTACGGGCAGTATTTCCACACG
>JBAYXX010000044.1:0-33732 GCA_041673345.1 Kiritimatiellia bacterium | reverse complement strand
CTCGTAGGATGACACCGATCCATCGCCCAGCTCACTCACAGGGCACCTCCGTCCGTTTTTCCCGTAGCAGCTGTAGATTCAAGGCTGTGAGTTCCCGGACAATAGCCCTGAGTCGCTTGCCTTGGGCCACGCCTTCCGCAGCCTCGGCAGCGCATGCCACGGGGATGTAAGCCTGGCGCTGTCCTTCTTCCCCTGTTGTGGAAAGATACAAGCGTGGTCCGTGTCGCTTGGCCGTATCAGTATGACAGACACACTTCTTTCGAGTGCAAGTTGAGAATCGCTGGACGAGCGAGCCGTTCAGCAAATCGCGCAACGAGGTCATCTCGGCTAATAGCGCGTCGCGTTTTTCCAAGAGTGAAACTTTCTTGTTTTTCATACTTGTATTATAGAGCATGAATCAACCCTATGCAACAACAAACCAAAAAAAATCAAAATTAGAATTGCTGATTCTTTAATACTCGTTTCCAGGCTCTGTTCATGCCGAGACATTTTGTTTAGCCGGTTCTCTCTTACTTTCCGGTATCTTATACAGTGGAGGCTATGGGCCTTCCGGGGTACTCTCGTGTTGCTTTATATGAGTAATCGTCGGATCCGTTATCAAGTTGGGGTTGGACTAACTGCTTGATTCACATCAAAATCTCGTCTACCATAACCAAAGTCACAGTTGACATAGGTTTCAAGTTTGGTATGCTCTCGCAACGCACCAACAAGCAACCGGACAACAAAGGCTCCAAGTTACCAAGGCACCAATGTGAAACCCTTACGTTTCTTAACCTCGTCTCTATCAATGCGCGCAGAAACCGCTTGTGCAATCTCCTTGGCCCAGTCATTTGAAATATCACGAAGTGGACCTGACTGCGAGATAGCCTTGTTTATATCAAACAATCTAATTTTAGGAATCTTGCGATCATAAAACTCAACATCTATGTTGTCTGAGCTGAGATCAATTATTCTGGCTTCAAAAGCAAGGCACCCCGTAAAGTTGGCATCAAATATCGTAGCAACACCGGGTAGAGGGATCGCCCACGCGGCAACATAGAAAACTGGAGTGCCAAAGCCTACCTCTGTTAATTCAATTTCAAGTGCGAAATCAGCTTCATCACGATCCTTTTCTACAAGCACCTGATAAGATCCCTCCTTATACTGCTTTATCTCTGTGATGATTCTTTTCGATAGGTAATCGGCGACCCTGTTAACAGCTTTGGCGAAATCTTTCCTTTTGTTTTCAAGCGCAAGATAGTTTGTTCCTACGGGTTTGACATAAAGTATGTAGTGTTTCTTATTTCTAAACTTTTTGCCTCTTTCTGATGACCCATAATTCGGATCTTGCCAATAATACATAAAGGGCATACGCGTACTGACAATTCCAGGATCGTCATCGTCTCTCCGAATAATAAACCCGCTAGGGTCTGGGTGCACTGCTGCTTTTCGCAAAGCACAGCCAGTTAAATTGGTCATCAGAAAAAACAACAATAAATATAGTGTTGAAATATGTTTCATAATGTATTCATGCGTTCATGCTAATTAGAATTAAATCTTAAGTCAAGTTGCAGCTTTGGTTATTTTTTGGTCAAGCATGTGAAAGTTAAGACGCTTACAGAATTACTTCCTCTTCGCCTTCTTATTAATATCCCGTGCGCCTTTCAGGAATAGATGTACAGGGGGCTGTTTCTGGTCAACCTGACCGCCTCCCACTGAGGGGCGGATATAGACAGGTGCCTGGCCGGGCTTACTGACGCTATAACCGCCACCAGCGGCCGGACGCACGTATGTCGGCGCTTTGCCCGGCTCACTGACAGAGTAACCACCGCCTGCCATGGGCCTGCTGTATGTGGGTGGCTGGCCTGGCTTGCTTATCGTATGTCCGCCGCCTGGCGTTGGCCGGATGTATTCAGGCGGCTGGCCGGGTTTGCTGACGCTATAGCCACCACCCGCCATGGGGTTCACGTATGTCGGCGGTTTACCGGGAGTTGTGATTGTATAGCCTCCACCGGCACCCTGATTTACATAGACCGGCTGCTTACCCGGCTTTTGTACTGTATACGACTGAGCCCGAGCCAGACCGCAGCCCAGCAGACCGAGTGCGATAATCATTTTATATTTCATTTTCGCCTTCCTTTAAGGGATGCCTTATCAGCGTCTTCAAATTATCTAATGGTCAACCTGTATAAAGTCATTTAAACACGTATCCAATAAATAACCTCACTTGTGATGTTAGAGTCTCATATTTTGATGTTTTTAGCAACTTTTTTTACCCACACATTTTTTACCTCACAGTACAGCTATTGGGCTCATCTGTGAATTGGTGCATAATACCGGGTAACCTTCAAAATTATTGTTGTCCACCGCATAGCGGAGGACATACTTGTTCAAACAAAGTAAATCCGCCGTTACACGGTGGATTATTGGTGTCCACCGCATAGCGGAGGACATACTTGTTCAAACAAAGTAAATCCGCCGTTACACGGTGGATTATTGTTGTCCACCGCATAGCGGAGGACATACTTATCAAGCGTCGGCGGACGATGCTGTGCGACGATGTTGGTGGACGATTGGGATCATGCGGGGAATCGTCGACCTTCATCGTCGCCGTTATCGTAAACCGGAGACGAAACCAACTTCAGTAGGTCCGGTTTCCAACCGGACATGTCCGATTGGAAATCGGACCTACGTTGCTCCAGCACCAGAGACGGGCTGAATGCGCGACGTTGTTTTTAAGGTAAAAAATGTGAAGGTAAAAAACGTGGTAACGTGGTAGAAGTGAGGTGACCCTTCAGGCCACTAATCTAACCCCCTTACAACCCAGGAACCCAGGGCTGCGCTTCGCTTGCCCTGGGCTATGGTGACCCCGCCCCTTCGGGGCTTTGAAACACAAACACCGGTAGCTGCCATTTCAGGGCTTTGGTGAAAAACCGCCGGGCGGTGCCGCTTACCTCGGCTGACCCGCCAGAAAGCCAACCGCAGATTTTCCGGCGTAATAACCCTCTCAAATATATTTCGGCTATCTCGACTGTGAAGTCCCTGCCCAACACAGGCGGGACGCCTGTGCTACTTTAAAAAACATCGACTTTGCGCCACTTTCTTACACTCCACTCTGGATGGGATATTAGGTTTGGCACCTGTCTCCTATTTACGGCAACTCAGTTTCGGCGATCAGACGTAGGAATGCGGAGCCTGACAGGACGGGTATGGATGCCCTCCACACCTCCCGGTTGCGGGCATCGCTCTGCCCGGTGTAGCTGTTGTCAACCCCGACAGTGGTCCACACACCGGTCAGGGCCGGAGCAGTGACAGGATAGAGATGGACATTGACGGCAGCTGGATCTTTGTAGTAGAGCATTACCAGCTTACGCCCACCACCCTCGGTTTGCAGTGAACTGCTGAACAGATCGGCGGTGACGCACGCTGTCAGCGGATCAAGCCCAGCGGCGTATTTCATCAGGTTCGGCACCCCGTCGCCCATCGGAGAGTCGTTCGCGCCCCGCAGGCTGGGGTTAGGGATGGATTCAGCCCATGTCGCGAAGGTCACGATTTGACTCGACTGATCGGTTGAGAAGGTTAGCCGCATAAAGGCGCTCTTTGCAGTCATCGGCAGGCGCGCCTCCCACACCTCATAGTCATCGGTCGCTTGAGCTGCCATATTATGCAATTCGATGCCAGTGCTGCTCCAATGCGGTGAGGTCAGCGATGGCGACCACTTTGGAATGATGAAAGCATCGCGCGCATACTTTGACTTTTTATAACGCAGGATCAGATAACCGCCCTCTGTCCGAGTGGAGAACAGATCGGCTGAGGTATGTGCCTGGTTTTGCGCAAGGCCGACGGCATATTTAGCCAGATTCGGAATTCCATCGCCCATCGGACAATCAGCCTCGCCCCGCAGGCTAGAAACCGCGATGGATTCGGCCCACGTCGCAAAGGTTATAATTTGAAGCGGCTGGTCGAATGAGAAGGTCAACCGCATAAAGGCGCTCTTCCCGGTCATCGGCAGGCAAGCCTCCCAAACCTCATAGTCATCGGTCGCTTGAGCTGTCATATTATGCAATTCGATGCCAGTTCGACTCCAGTTTGGTGAGGTCAGCGATGGCGACCACTTTGGAATGATGAACGCATCGGTTGCCTGCCTCGACTTTTTGTAGCGCAGGATCAGATAACCACCCTCTATCCGAGTGCTGAAGAGATCAGCAGAGGTATAGGCCTGATTCTGATTAAGGCCGACAGCGTATTTGGCAAGGTTCGGAATTCCATCGCCCATCGGAGAGTCGCCCTCGCCCCGCAGGCTAGAAACCGTGATCGATGCGGCCCACGTCGCGAAGGTCATCGCTTGCGGCGGTGGCTCGCGCGAGAAGGTCAGCCGCATAAAGCCGCTCCTGCCGGTCATTGGCAGGCGCGCCTCCCAAACCTCATAGTCATCGGTCGCTTGTTCTGTCAGGTTGTGCAGCGAGATGCCGATGTGGCTCCAGGTTGGTGCAGTCAGCGATGCTGTCCACTTAGGAATAATGAACACATCGGTCGAGCTCTTCCATTTTTTATAGCGCAGGATCAGATAGCCACCCTCTACCCAGGTAGTGAACAGATCAGTTGAGGTATATCTCTGATTCGGACTAAGACCGACAGCATATTTGCCAAGGTTTGGAATCCCATCGCCCATCGGACAATCGCCTTCACCGCGTTTTGTTGGATCAGCAATCTGCTGTGCCCACCCTTCAAATCCGGGCAGCATGCTTTGATCCGTAACGTCGAGGTAGATTTTTTTGGTCTTTTCGAAGTTACCGTCCAGATCGACGCTGTAATAATTCAGCGTGTAACTACCCGGCATGTCGAATGTAATCGAGGCCTCATAATTAGTCCAGGTACTCCCGTTGTCGAAGCTAATGAAGGTCTGATCAACTCCGCTGGCATCATCGGTCGCGATGAGGCTGACATTGACGGTGTTCAGATATGCACCGTCAGGCGTGCGAGTACCTTCAATCGCATAGGCGGTAACGGGAGAGAGCCAATCGGCACGAGCCTGATAAGCAACTGGATCAGATGGCGGGCTGGCATTATCGGCGGCATCAATAGCGATTGCGGTGAATATATAATCACCGTATAACATCGCCAGAGAATCGGTGGCAAAATGACCATCCGCATTGCAGGCTGTCGTAGCCACCAACACATCGTCCGCAGTGCGGATTTCAACGGTCGTATTCGTCTCCGCTGTTCCATAAAGGATGATCCTGTCAACGTTATTGGTGTCGGCTCTCAGCGCCAGAGTCGGGGCTGCAGGCGGAGTGAAATCGACATCAACCGAGACGGCAAAGGCGTATTCCACGCTATTGCTGGTTACGGCATCCCTGCCCGTAACCATAAGGACCATGGAGTACAAGCCATCAACCGCATCCTCAGCCAGCGTAATAGAGACGCCCAGCGCTTCGCGTTCACCTGCGCCAATCGATGTGCTGCCGTCTTTAAGTGAGAAGACCAGCACGTCGGTACTCAGCAGGTTGCCGCCAGCATCGGCCAGATCGGTTGCAACCAGCTCCAAATCGACCACGCCATGCGTTCCACTAACCTCAATCAGGTCGGCCTGGATAAAGATCTCCCTTTTATTGGAACGGGCGGTGTATCCTTCATGACGGGTATAGAGCCGGGCCGGAGCATCCGGCAGCTCATTGACAAGGACGGCGAACTGGTCGTCGGCATCCACAGAGAGTCCGTCGATCTCCACCGTCCAGAGTGAACCGGCCTGTACATTACGAATTGTCACAAGCTGGCAGCGAGTGTCAGCACCGATAAAGGTAGCATCAGCGATTTCGACGACTGTATTCGTCTCAGAGTAGCTATAACCAGCCATGTTACCCGCTGCATCGACAACACGCAGATCCATCATGGCCGCCGGATCGTGCAGGAGCATAAAGCGGAGCGCGCCATCTCGCGTTGCAGTGAACGAGGTTGTCCACAGATCGTCAGCCCCAGCGGCCTGCTGGAAGAGGTGCTGCGACGAAGTTGTACCGAGCCGCGCGAGACGCTCCTTGGTCCCGCTCTGGCTGGATGCGACCCACGGACCGAAAGAGGCGCGCGAGAGAGTTTCCTCCTCCCACAGCTCGAGCGTCAGTTCAAAGTCGAAGCCGAAGAGACTGTAGTTCTGCGTATCAGGCAGCGGAATGCCGAAAGAGAGCATGCCCGCTTTACCCGCCTTCATCGAGATGGCCGGCAGCTCCAGCTCCAGGATCTTGCGTCCATCGGAATAGACGTTAAGCTTAGGAGTGCCACTCCAATCCAGCGTCCCGTTGTTGGCCAGCGAGATCACCCCTGGAGTCAGTGCCATGCCGCGCTCCTCAGGTAGAACCGCATCGGCAATTTCAAACGAGAGCACATCGACCGCGAGAACTGGGTCAATCGGGCGGTTGACAATCAGGTAATCGAGATGACCGGAGAAGTCGCGCAGGAACGACCAAGCACTTGCGCCCTCCTGCTGATGGGTTGCGGTATAGTCCTGAATGTCGCGGAAGAGAATCTTCATTCCGATCTCTTCAGCCTCTTTGATCGTATGGATAGCATACTTATACATATCCATCTCTTCATTAATCCCTTTCTGGAGCACGTTGTTGATTGTGCCCATCGCTGAACCGATCGGTCCATCGATAGTTCCGCTGACCAACGCATAGGTGTCGTACAGGTACTTGGTCATGCTCAACTCAGAGTATTCAGCCAAGGTTTCGGCGTGGAAAGCGAGGTTGTCCCACTGCATCTGAAGGTGGAGCATACTCCGGCGCAGCAGCTCTTTGACCCGCCCGAACTCCTCCTCTTCAATGATTGGCGTCTGCCAATAAGGCGACGACGTTCCCATGGCATACCAGAAAACACCCTGAGTACTATCCGCATTGTCCATTGGCGGCGTTTTAATTACTTTCGGCTGATAACCGGTGATTCCTCTGTTGCCGATATCATAGGTCACCAGCGCGGCGGTCATACTGCGCAGCTCCTGATAGAGCAGATCCACCGGGAAGATTGCGGATACTTTGCTCTGATCCAGATTGGTCAACTGACTGCGAATGATACTTCCCATATGGCGCGTAACCATCAGGAACATATCCATCCCGTTAACCGTATCTTCCGCACTGAAAGCCCGCAGACGGCTGTAATCAGCTGCATCGACCGGCAGTTCCCCGGTCTGTTCCACAAATTCAGCCAGACGACGATAAAACTCGCGCGAGTCCACCGAGGAGTAAGTTAGCTGCTTGCGAACCTCTGCGAGCGTAGGAACCGTTCCATCCCGTTCAATGCCCTCGTATAAAGCATTGAAGTTTTTCGCCACATCGGCCTGCAATTCAGCATATGAATGCTGGAACTTCAACAAGTTAGCCAGCTCTTGGCCGAGATTGATCGTACTGTCACCGATTGCAATAAATCCGGTCATATCAATCGATCTCAACATATCGATATATGGGCTGTCAGGCAGCTGATCTCCTGAGCCTCCGCTCGATGCTTGGGCATCCTTTTTCACGGCATCGGCAAATTTAAGCGTCACCGCCTTTGAGAGCAGAGTCATGGAACTTTTAAGCGAATCGTCTATGGCATAACCGCTCACATCGCGTCCAAGAGAGTTAACTTTCAACATCAGATCTGTCGCGCCATAGGTGACGGATATGATGGTGTTAATCAGCTCAATCACCTTATGAATCTGCCCAAGACTTTTCATCTCGACAATAACATCGCCGGTTTCACCATAGAGATAGAGCAACTGATCGTATTCATTCTCGACCTTATTGGCCAGCGCATTCAAGAGATCGTCCAACTGATCCGCCACCTCAGCGAGCGTGTGCGCCGTACGGAATTCATGCGTGACAGGTGCCTGACTCCATTCACCGGATTTACCGGCAAGAATCGGGTTCAGCGAGCGGAGCTGGCCGAGCACTTCGGTCGCCTGAATATCGCGACTGAACTCCAGCGCCCAGCTGAAGACCGCTGTATCGCCGGGGTTGATCCGCTGCACACTGCGGCTGGAACCTTCGTCGCCAGTGATGATCACATCTTTGATCAGCGGCAGCTCGAGCAAGACATTGTAGGCCGGACCGGCGCCGTTGTTGCTGACGCGAGCGGTCAAAACTCCGACCCGCGCACTGCTCTGCTTAAACTCGTAGCTGACCTGGATCGAAGGCGAAGGCTGGACAGTAAACTCAACCTCCTGCCTGAACGGCAGCAGCGCGACACCGTAGCGGGTACTCCCCTCGATACGGGCAGTGTAAACGATCCCGGCGGAACTCGTTCCGCCCAGCTCAGGGTCGATTGCCGTCACCTTCCACGCGGCCCGAAGGGTCTGCAGCGGCGGGATAGATTGCCCGCCAATATCGCGCTGCACTACGATGCGGAAACCGCCACTGACATCCTGGCCCGCCGCATCAAAGATGCGCAACACGCTGTTTTCGATCATCAGCGACTGATTGGCGAGCTGATTACGAATGGCGCTCTCGAGCGTGAACGACTGCCCTGCCGCCAGGATCTTCTGGCTGATATTGGCGAGCAGGCCCGCGTTTTCGGTGGCGCTCATGCCTGCGCCGGCATCCTGGCCGAGCCAGAGCGGCAGCGTATTGAGACCAACCGGCGAGTAGCGTCCGATTGCGTCGGTGTAGCTGACATACTGGTATGCCGCGCCGTTAAAGGTCGCAAACCGCTCGGAGATGCGGAGACGCACGTGATAAACCGCCTGATGACCTTCAAGCGTCGTGAAATTAAACTCGCCGTCAAGCAGCAGGTCTTCACCTGCCGCGTCATAAGCCGCGCGCAGCGCCGCAATATCAAAGTACCAGCGAACAACCGCTGTCGCATTATCCATAAAGAGCATATGGAGATAGTCGTCCTGCACAAAGCGGTTCTGAATTTGGATGTAAGGCGCCAACTCACCACTTAATGTCAGCTTCAAACCGACCACCGGTTTCCCGCTGGCGTTGGAGAGCGAGAACTGCCCGCTCTGCTCAGATGGCGTGAAGTTCGCATCAAGCTGCTCATAAGACGCCGGAATCGGCTCAGAGATAATCATGGCAAACTCGCGCCCCGGACGGTAGAGCTGCAACGGCTGCGAGTCGTCGCCCTTCAACACCAGATTGAGTTCAGCCTGGCCCAGCGTTTCACGATCCTGCGAGGTTGCCCGCTGGAGCGAGAGACCAAACGGATCAACGCTCACGGTCACCCTGCGTTCGCAGCGCGGGCTGCCAGGATGATCCGGCTCCACCCTAATTTCGCCTGCCCTGTTACTGAAGGCGCTCGAACCGGAGGAGACAACAGTATATTGATAGCGACCAGCTGGCAGCGTTGCCATGCAGCTCCCGCCCCCCCCTGTAATCAGGGTGAGGGGATCGTCCGGCTCGCTGCCGTCAAACAACTCCACAGCTTCCAGCACAATCTGCTGGCTGGCCAGGGCATTCCCGTACTGGTCGCGCAGCAGACAGGTCAGGTCAACATCTTCAGCGCTGTTTTTCGCTTTCATGGTCAGCTGGAACGAACGCTCGGCAGTCACTCCGCCGGTAGCAGTCGCGGCCAACTCGATCGGGAAACGCGCAGTTGACATGCGTGGCTCATAGGTCTGCAGCTCAAGACGCGCCACCTTGGCAGCACCGGGCTGTAGGGTGCCGATATTCAGCGGCGAGAGAGCGGCCCACGGATAGTCGGGCGCTGAGAGCACCACACCCTGAAGCGCCTGCTCAGTGTGGTTGGTCACCACGACATCGATCAGCACCTGCCGCGCCCCACGGACGGTCAAGTTGCTCGAACCGGCAAAGTCCGGAATCAAAGTTTCAAGATTCGCCCCGGAGAATATCCGCGCGTCCTTCAGTTCGATGGACAACGTCTTGCGCTCCGCGCCGGAGAAGACCAGCCAGATCGAGGAGGTCAGGTTGCTGTACCCACCCGCATTGAACGAAACACGGGCTTCGACCGGGAGGTATAGCACCTCCGTTGCACTGGATATTTTCGCGCCGATCGCCATGACCTGGCCATTGGTCAGCGGCTGCGGCGGCACCGCGTTGTTGAGTACAGTACTCACACTGCCCGAGTCGGGGCGGGAGGCATCCGGCAGCAATTCGACGGAGCGCAGCTCAATCCCTACGCCAACCGCTTCCAAGGTCAGCGTACACGGGATCTCTGCACCGGTAAACCCGGAGAGCAGCGGTCTATCGACCGCCACTCTCAAGCCGGAAACCAGTGTCGTCAGGTTGGATGAGACAAACTCCAGCCCCATCAGATCCGCGCCAACCGCCTGGGCGGCTACAGTGAGTTCACCCGCCAGATCGGCATCAGTCTGGATCGAGACCGAGAAGACGCCGGAGGTGTCTGTCATGGCTGGGAAGAACAGCGGATCAGCGTTGCGGCTCGGATCGGGCAGGATGCGGAGCGAGACGTTGCGGCCATCCACCGGATCGCCGACCGCCGTTGTAACGCGTCCTGTGACCACCAGCTCAGCACCTAGCGGCACAAAGTCAGGCGCGCCGCACTCCACCAGCAGCTCACGGATCAGGTGCAGCGGCTGCGACTGCGAGAGATAGCTCTTGGAAGCATACAGCACCTCCGCACGGGCCTGATAGGCGCCGGGATCTTGCCCAGCTGTCAGGATGGAGGTGGTCCAACCGTTCGAGTTGGTTGCGTTAAAGGTGGCGACCGCTGTTCCATTGGTGTTAAACAGACGCACAGAGACAACTGCAGCCGATGGGTCAACCGCCGCTTTTGTCTGAGTATCAATCACCGCGATCGATGCCGCAACTTCAGTGCCTGGAACAACTGCGTGTGATTGCAGCGCCAACGTGACCTTGACCCCTTGCCCAATCGCTAGGGTGGTCTCCCGCATATTGTTGGTTTCGTCGGCTTCATCGATTTCAGCGAGAGTATCGACCTCAGCGCGCAGGGTAACATTACTGCCGGCGAGTGTCTCGCCGGGTGCCCAGAAGGGACTCCACCAGAACGCCTGCCCAGGCAGGAGCAGCTTATCAATTCGTTCAACTGCAACTAGCTGGTTATCCGCGAAGAACTTAACGGTAAACGGTTTGCTGACCCAGCCTTTGCCGATGTTGGCGATGTTAATGCCGAGATCAGCCTTGACACCGACCTGCCCCGTAGCTGGGACAACCACCTGACGGATTGTTAAATCACCCTTATTCAGCGTGAAGCTCTTCTCTTCGGCAATCACATTGTCCGTGGTCTTGCTCTCATACCACTTGCTCTCAGGATCAACGGTGACCTTGATCGCATGCTTTCCGCTCCACGGATCAACCCAGGCGAGCTGGACAGCGGTAAATCTTCCGGCAGCTATAGCGCCAACAGAGCGGCGGGCAACAACCTGCCCATTGACGCTCATAATCACAGTCGAACCAAAGGGCAGGCTGCAGGTCGAATCGTTGAGAATCGAGGCGGTCACCTGTACCGGCACACCGGAGGCCAACTCGCCGTTGGCCGGCTCATAAGCGAGCCGCTGCAGCACGATATTCGGCAGATTCAACGCGAGATTGTCCGCATTAACTGGTAACTCAGCACGGTTGTTCATCTCATTCGATTCGCGCACATGGCTGTATGGCCAGTCGGCAATCACTTCGATCTGATGGCTGCCGGGTGTCGGGACCCAGCCAAACGAAACGGTTTCAGTTACAGACGTCGCGAGACCAGAGTGGAACGCCTGATGGTTCAGATAGGTGCCATCAACATAGGCCGTCACGCGGAACGGTTTGTCGGTGTTCTGATCACCAATGTTGCGGATATCCGCCAGAACCTGAATTGTTCGACCCCAATCAACCTTTTCACCGGGCGAGACACTCAGCCGCGCATTGCCGGAGACCAGATCAGGGAAGGTCGTCTGATCGGCGAAGATCGCCAGCGAATCGGTGTTATTGCGTTTGTTGGCCTCTGCCAGCAGATTCCCCATATCGTCCAGAACAACGGTCAGGAACTCATGGCTGATGTCGGCAATGTAATCAAAGGTAATCGTCTTAGTTTGCCCAGCTACGATTCCGCCGGTTACAAAGCGGGTCGCGATCAGGCCATCGTCGGCATAGAGTCCAACATAGAAGCCGATATTGGGCGGCAGATCCTCCGCGGCATTGCCGATCTCGACCGAAATCGTCAACGGCTGACCGTCCAGCACCTGCGGCTGTCCGTGGCTAAAGGAGGCAATGTAGAGGTCGGGGCGGGTTTCCTCAACGGTCACGAGCATCTTGTCCTCTTCCATGGCACCGTCGTAGTCGGAGACCACCAGCATCACCTCATAGGTTCCCGAATCAGTGAAGGTGTATGAGGGGGTCGGCCCCGCGATCCAGCGACCGCCGCTCTCCGTTCCATCGGCTTCGACCCTGAGATCGTCCATATACCACTGATAATTGACGATTACGCCATCCTGGTCATAGCTGCGCGAACTGTTGAACTTAACCGGCTCGCCGAGTTTAACGCTCTGGTCGATTCCGGCATCGGAGATCGGGCGGGCGTTAATATGGAATTGCCGCGCGGCATTGCCCTCGGTGCGCCCATCGAGGAAGCGCACTTCAAGGGTATAAAGACCATCGAGCGTTGTATCAAACGGCAGTTCGATACTTTGCGTGCGGTAGGAGCGCAGCTCTTCGATTAGAGTTGTGGCAACCAGCGTTTCGCCATCCTGATCGTCGATCAGATAAATGCCGATCTCACCGGATTCAGGACTAATGCCGCCGTTAAACAGCTCAATCCGCACCCACCCCTGATCGCCGGCAATGATCGGCAGCGGACTGTTATACAGCGGCACCGCATCTCCGTCACTATTGAGTATTCCGTACTCAGTCACACCGAACCCGTCATCGTCCCGATAATCCTGAAACCAGTGTGTTTTACCGAATTGAGCCATGTAGCCTTCATCGATTGCCAGCGTATTGAAAACGAGCGTGCCGAGTTCCAGTTTGCGGACTTCGAGCGCGGACTGATAGTCGATCACATACTCAACCGGAATCGCGACGGGCTGACCGCCGACAATTTCACCAAGACGGTCGACGATATATAGCGTTTCACCGTCGCGCCAGAAGTTGTTGCCTGAGAGTTCGTAAACATCGCCTGATCCATCGAGGTGATGGCGCTGAATGCCGCGGATATTGATCGAGCTGAGCGGGTCGTTGAGTACCATGCAGACAAACCCAATCGTGTCGGGGATCGAGAAGCTCATCTGCGGCGCCTCGAAGGTCGGCACCTGCGTCACAGAGAGTGCGCTGGGAACAAAAATTTCCTGGCGCAGTCCAGTGTAGAGGTTGATGAGATAATCGGGGATTCCGTTGTCATCCTGGTCGATCAGGCTGAACGAGTTGTTCGGATCAATCGCATCGGCAAAGAGGAAATCGCCCATGATAATCTCAGTATGCACCGCGGTGATGAGCGGGTTGAGCTGCACGCCTTTGAACGGCAGGTGTTCAAACTCCGCAGTAAACTCGGTCACGGTCGCATCCATATTACAGCGCGTAATCCAGTAGCCGCGCGCCCAGCTGTTGGCGGCGATATCGCCGAACTCAACCGCCCACTCTTTGGTTTCAATATTTCCAGCGCCGAAGCTGCTGCCGACGATCTCTATTTCAAGCGGAACACCGCTCTCATTCTCGGTAATCTCGGGCTGCCCAGATTTGATGCGGAAACGCTTGGCTTCGCCAAAGCCGTTATTTTCCACAAAAACACCGAGGCGGAACGGGGTGTTAGCCTGAATCTTCTCCGGCAGGTAGTAGAACAGCTCCAACTTCGGCTGCGGATGGACGGTTATCTGCTCGCTGTGGGTGTTGAACTCTTTAAACTGACCAGCCTGCGAGTAGGTGGCGGCCGCTTCAACGTAGTATGTTTTTCCACCCGGATCTTCGCCGCCAAGCCCTTCGCCCGGCACCAGAATCCAGTTGGCGGTGAACTCGGTTCCACCGGCCAGGGTCTGTGATCCATCGGTTGCGCTCAATCCGCCGCTCAAACTCGGCGGCACCAGATAGAACAAGCTGGTCACATCGCGGTTAGCAGCGTCGAAGACGCGCGGCGCCACACTGAAGCCGACCAGATCGTCACTGAGTCCGTTGCGGAAGGTGAGGATAGCCTCAAAGCCTTCGCGCTCGAGCGTGGCTTCCTGCGGGATCTGCAGTTTAACAGTCACAGAGACCGTATCATCGCCTTCGCCTGGAGGCTTCGGCAGGTCATCAAAGTCCTTATCACCTGGTTGGAAATCGGGCAGCTGCACCGTTTCGTCCGAGAAGCCGGGAACACGAATCGTCGCAGTTCGATTCGGTGCCGGATTGTAGATCGGCACGAAACTGGTCACCGTGAAATCGGCAAACTCACCGGTTTTGTTATCGAGCGCTCTGTAGGTTCCGCTCAGTTTGAACCTGCTGGCACCTCTCAGGTTTTCATACGAACCTTCGGTAACGTAATAGGAGAGCTGAATTGCTTCGCCAGCCTCGATCGTTCCGATATCGCCACCACCGGCCAGCGAAATATTGTTGATCAACAGCGCGTCACCGATCACCTCCACGCGCACATTGCGCAGTGCCAGGTCACCCTGGTTATTAAAGATCAGGCGGTCGCTGTAGCCCTGACTCACCGTTTGAGCGATCGTTGCCCACGGCGGGAGTGAGACGATCGACGGTTTGTTGAGGTTGTCGATGCGCAGGGAGATATCCAGGATGATCTCATAGCGGTCTTCAATCGTGATCGGCGTCACCGACCAAGTATAGGTAATCGGTGTGGCGATCAGCGTTTTGCTGATCATAATCGGCAGGCTCGAGGGCATTATTTCAACCTCGTCCTTCGCGCTTTCATGTCCGCTGCTGTTAATCGAGTAGGTGTAAGCCCCCGTCGGTATATCGACAAAGGTGACCCGTCCCGCAGCATCGGTGCGGTCGGTGAACAGCTCGTAGCGCACCCCAGCCACGGAGCCGTCCGGGTTGATCACCGGTGTGGTGGCTTTACTGACCAGCCGCACCTCAGCGCCCTGAATCAGCCGTCCGGCATCGTTATCAACCATAAAGCTGACACTGCCGCGGGTCGCGCTGGTCAACTCGATCTCAATGCCCATCTTGAAGGCGACCCCTTTTTCATCTGTCAGCGTGATGTAACCGCGGTAAAGCCCCAACCCTGCGGCGGCATCCGGATTGACCACAATCTCCAGCTCGAGTGCCGCGCCGGGTTCAAGGTCCTTAACGCCCGAGTAGTTGACGGAGACCCACGGCAGGTTCGGAGCGCCGCTGACCGTGAAGTTCTTCAGTGTGCCGAGCCCTTTGTTAGTGGCTGTAACACGCCGGAAGAGCGTCGTGCCGGGGTTCATGCCCAGCTTGAGCAGGGTGCTGCTAAACTGGATTGATGGCCCGCTGTCGCGCAGAGTGACATTGATTTCAAAGGTGCGGGCAATGCCCTCAGCGCAGCTGAACGCCAGCTCGTATTTCGCGGCATTGCCGGCAATCTCCTCTGCTTCAAACACAACCGTCAGCTGCACCGACTGGCCGGCGCTCAATACTGATGGTACGTTCGAAACGAGACGCGCCGTGACGCCATCCGCAGCTGTCAACTCGTTCAGGGCTACCTGCACATTGGTCAGGGCCCGAATCGAGCTATTTTTCAACGTGACTGTTTTCGAGAAGGTGTAGTTCTTGGGCATCGTGATGTTCGCTCCGGGCGAGTCAAAGCCGGCGTTGAGGATCTCGAAGTTGCAGTTGCCGGATGCGGCCACCACCGAGCTGATCAGATAACCCGAAACCGTGTACATGCCAGACTGGCCGCGCAGTGTGCGGTGCAGATAGGTGAATTCGCCGTTCAGGTCAGTTCTGACCTTGGCGATGGTGACATCGTTGGCCATGTTGGCCAATGCGGCCAGCGCTGGGCTGGCCATCATTCCGAAGCCGTCTTCGCCCTCGTAGATGGCAATCATCATGGTCTCTTCCGCAATCGGAATGCCCAGCAGATCCAGAACCTGGCCGCTGATCACAATCCGTTCTCCGGCCACCACGCGCTCAACGCTGGTATCCATCAGAATTGTGCAATCCTGAATCACCATAAACGGCAGGGTCTGCGAACGTACTAGCGCACCGTCGTCATAGGTGACCCGCACGCTGTAATTCCCGGTCTCATCAAACAACAGCAGCGGAATCTCGAGGTCGAACTGCTCGGTGAGCGGGTTGTAGAGCATGGGCTCATTGTCATACAGCGTAACAGGGTCGGGGTAAATCGGCGCCTCATCCGGATTTAAAATCACGCCAGGGGTATAGATCAACGAGAGGGTCATCGTCTGCCCCGCACTGGTGTCCAGCCAGGCCATCGGCGCGGAGGCATAGCTCGCGCGGGCGCTGACACGGCAGCTCTCGGAGGAGATATAAACTGGCACGCCGAATACTTCGTCCTTTTCCCGGTCAAGTTCCGCAACCAAAATCAGTCCGTCTTCAAGCGAGAGCTGGACCGCCGCTGTGGCGATGTTGTTCTGCTCGTTCTCCTCTGGAATGACATTTTTAGGATCGACCTGAACCGCGATGGTGTGCGGCAGGTTCGGGTCGATATTGACATTTCTCCACATGATGCCGGTTGACACAGTTTCATAGCCGCGGATCGAACCGATATCCAGTTTACCGACCTGCTGACCATCGACCAGCAGAATCACCGAACTGCGGTCATAGCTGGAAACCAACGTCAGGTTCGAGAGATCAAAGGTCACAATCAACTGGTCGCCGTATTTTACCGGCCCGCCGTGCTGGGTGTACCAGGAGACATTGCCCACGGTCAGGTCGGCGTACAACACGCGCAGCTCTTTTGTGGTATGGAGCCGCTCGTTGTTGGAGTAGTCGCTCTCCGCAATGATCTTCGTATCATTGACCGCCACACGGATTTGATGAACCCCCAGGGTAGCCGACACCTGGAAGGCTACGGTTTTAGAGGCGCCGGCTGCCAACAGGCGGATCTTACGTGTGCCGACCTTGGTGCCATCCACATAGAAATCGACATCCGCTGTTTCCAGCAGGTCAATTGTGGAGAGGTTTTTCACGGTCGCGTTCATATCGATCCAGCTGCCGTGGGCCATCTCCGCCTGATCCGGCTCAACGGTCAACTTCAGCTCCAGATCCGGATGCAGGACTGTCAGATCGCCCAATTCCAGGGTATAGCTGTTGTTCGTTTCATCGCTTTCAAGAATCAGCGAAACTGGATCATCGACAACCGCCGTCAGCGTATTAGTGCCGTCAACCGGCATGACGTTAAAGATGGTCACCAGCGTCTCGCCTGCATTCAGATCAGGCAGCTGTTTACGGGAGATCAACACATCGTTCTGATACAGCGAGACAAAGGGAGCATCCGCATCCGCTGTTCCGGCGTTATGCACCGCCGTGGTCACGACCAGCGCCTCCTGGCTACTTATGATCGCAGGGAGCGTACAGGTCATGTTCGTGATCACCAGATCCGGGAAGTGAATCTGCTGGAAGGTCATGTGAACCTGGTTATAGTTATTCACCTCCGAGAGCTCGATCACGGCGTTAATCAGATCATCCGCCACAACTTTCACTGTATGCAACCCCTTGGTGGCAGTCCACAGGAAGGTGACATCAACCGACTCGCCGGCGGCGATCAACTGATCCACAACCACATAGCCGTTATAAACGCCATCAATGTAATAGGTGGCAAAGAACTCTTTCTTGGTCGCGCCGCGGCCCTGATTCCGAATCGTGGCTATGATCGTAATTTGATCGCCCTCTTGCGGCTCGCCGGGCTGCCAGGTAATCTTGCTGACTACCAGATCGGCACGGGTATCGGCCACGGTTACCAAAACAGAGTCTGTCGAGGAGATGCCGCGGTCATCCGTAACCGTCAGCGTAGCAGTGTGTACGCCAACCACTTCATAGCGGTGTGTCGCATTTATGCCGCGCTGGGTGTTGCCATCGCCGAAGTTCCAGAGATACTCCATGATGCGACCATCAGCATCGCTGCTGCCCGAAGCGTCAAACGCGATCTGTTCATACCAATCGACCGAACGGTCCGCTCCTGCCACGGCAACCGGCGCGATGTTCACCAGCGTTTCACGCGATAGTGCGTTGTCGCCAAGATTCTGATCCACCGCCGGAGCGACAACCTCGGCCACCACACGGATAGTCTGCGCACCGCCTTGCTGCGGCATCCATGGCGTTCTCACATCGGAGTTTGCCTGGCCGTCAATCCACACATGCTGAACGCCGACCTCCGTTTCGACCCCTCCAACCGAAACATAGAAGCGCACCGCAACCCGCGCCCGCGCCGGTCCTTGGTTGAGCAGACGTGCCACAATTTCGCCCAGGCGCCCCTGCGCTGGGGTGAGCGGATTAAAGACAATCGACTGCACCTTCAGATCAGCGCGCGTTACTGGCGTGAGTTCACTGATACCGGATTGAGCTGACTCATTGCCAGCCAGATCAACCGCCGAAACCGCGAACTGATAGCTCTGATCGCTCTGCAGCGAACCTGCGCTGTAGGTCGCGACAACCGATGATCCGGATAATTGCCACTGCGTTTCACCGCTCGCTCGCTGATAGATGCGGTAACCGGCAAAGTCGCTCTCGCTGTTGGCCGTCCACACCAACCCGATCGCAATGCCGGTCTGCGGATCAGTTGCAACGACACCCTGCGGCGCGGCGGGTGGTGTTGTGTCGCGAATGATCGTATAAGTTGTTTCAAGGCTGTTCTGCGAACGGTCTGATGCCCGCGCCTTGATTTCGATCTCGCCATCAGCCAACCCGGCTGGATTCCAGAGCAGCACGAGCTTCCAGCAGCGTTGATTGGCCTGCCACAGTGCCTGCGGTGTGCCGCCGCACTCCAGCCAGTTCTCGCTGCCGCCCATCCGGTACCAGAAGGCACCGGTGGAGATCGCGTCATTATCCGTTGCCAGCAGCGCCAGTTCAACTTCACCCTTATGCCGCGACCACGCCTCCGGCTGCACGCCGACCAGCATCGGGACGGTCGTATCGCTGAGGGTCGTAACAGCTGTGCTGTAAGCGGGAACGCTGTACTGCCCGAGAGTGTCCACCGCCTCAACGCGGTAAACATACTGCACATCGGGCTGCAGGTTTGCATCAACGTACAGCGTCGAGGTCAGCCGTTCCTTTAGCACCACAAATTCGCCGCCGTTGGCCTGCCGCGCTAGGCGGAAACCAACCAGATCCGAGTCGCCCGGCGATCTCCAGCCAACTGCCAGCGCCAGCTCGCGGCGCTCGATACTGACCGTGCCCACCGATCCCGGCGGAAGGTGGTCAACCAGATAGGTGCGCACGATCGAGGCACTCAGTCCAACCGCATCCCAGGCGGTCAGGCGAATCAGATAACGCCCGGTCGGCAGCCCGGTGACATCCCAGTTACAGGCGGCTGAAGTGCCCTCGCACAGGTTGGTCCAGGTAAGATCGGAGAGTTCATAAGCACCGGCCGGTTTGGCTGCGAATTCATAACGCACCAGCGTAACGCCCACATTATCCCAGATGACGGCAGCTAGACGGTTTGTAGTGTTATGCGCGCTGTTCTCCTCTGGAGTGAGACTCCGAATCTCAGGCGGGGATTGATCGCCAGAGGGCGTGACAGTAACAACGTTGCTGTCCGCACTCTCATTCCCAGCTATGTCATAGGCCCGCACCTTATAGCTGTACGAATTCCCAAGTGCCACCTGCCTGTCGGTATAGCTCACTTGCGAGTACATTGTGCCATTGATCTGCGTGAACGGGCCGGCTGGCGATGTTGCACGGAAGATGCGGCAGAAGGAGTAGTCGCTCGCTGCTGGCTTGGCCCAGCTGATGACCGCACCAAACTCAATCTGCTGTGCCGCGAGCGTGACCGCTGGCAACGGCGTATTGTCGAGCGTCACCGTATGCGTGATCTGCCCGATATTGCCTTGCGTATCCTCGGCGTTGAAACGAACTTTATACTCGCCGTCCGGGAGCAATGTGGTATTCCAACTGCCTGCGCCGGTCGCAGCATCATGCAGCGTAGTCCAGAAAATTTCATCCGTCGAGTACTCTATCAGATAGCGGCTGATGCCGGAGTTATCCGTTGCCGCGACATCGAGGGCGAAGTTCCCGCCGATGCGCTGTCCATTGCCTGGAACAAGTTTTGTGAACTTAGGCGCAAAGGTGTCCTGAATCGAACCCAGCGAAATTTTCGCCACATTGTTAGAGCGGTTGAGTTCGGAGATATACGCGTAACGGTCAGCTACGATTTCGATTTCATGCGGCCCGGGGGTGGCGGTCCACTCCAGTGTGACCGCTGCGGTCTGATTCGAAATCGGTCCGCGAATACGCTCCGAGTCGCCCCAGGCGCCATCCACTTTCAGCTGCACATCCACGTCGCGGGCGGTTGCGCCGCCAGCGTTGGTGACGCTGAAGGAGAACTGCACATTCTCGCCCTCGCCGATCGAGGACGGCAGCCAGCTCACATCCGTCACAGCGATATCCGGCGCAACAATCTCCGGCAGCGCCTCGCTGAGGCGGTTGTTGTTCTCATTGCTCTCTGCCACAGAGTTCTGATAATCAATCCACACCTCAACTGTATGGTTGCCGGGCACCGCTGTCCAGAGCAACTCCACCCAGCAGTACTGCCCTTTCGGCAGCGTGGCGTCGGCAATCCACTGCCGACCGATATACACCCCATCCATATAAAATCCGGCGTAACAGGCCTGCAGCAAGTTGCCGCTGCCAACGTTATCAACCCTGGCGCGCAGCCGCATGGCCTCGCCTTCCATAGGCGCGGCTGTCGGCAGTTCAAACTGCGTGACAGTCAGATCCGAACGGTCAATTGCAAAAATGGTGAACGTGCGGCGGAACTCCAAAGCACCGTCGCTGACAACCACATCGAGCGTATATTCGCCGGGGGTCTGTGACGCGTTCGGCGTCCAGATGAAGTAGCCGGAGGGCGTGATAGTCGCGCCTGTCGGCACATTGCCTTCGAGCCGATAGGTCAGGCTCTGCTGAATGTCCCCAGCTGAAAGGTCGGGATCGGTGGCAGAGACCCAGAACGAAAGCACGGCCTGCCCCTGTACGGTTTTATCAGAAATTACGCCGATCGTCGGCGGCTGGTTGACCTCCAGCACACTGATAGTAACTGGCTGCACGACACTATCGCGCCCGTCATAAAGCCGCACGTTGAAGGTGTAGCTGCCCGGCCCCTGGCGTTCGGTCGGCGTCCAGGAGAAGAGACCGCTGTGCGGATCAATGCTCGCGCCAGCCGGCGCGTTATCCAGCCAGAAGGTGAGCGGATTGCCGGGCAGGTCGCTGTCGCTTCCCTGCGCGGTAAATCCGAATGCCGCCAACTCGTTGATCGCAGTCGGCAGGGCCGGCAGCGTCAGGATTGGCAACGAGTTAACCTCAAGCACATTGACGGTGAAGCTGCGCGACGAGCTGAGCGGCGGTTCGGCGTCGCCGCGCACCTCGGTCACTTCGACGGTAAACACGTAACTGCCCGGGCCCTGCGCCTCAGAGGGCGTCCATGCAAAGAGTCCGCTTGCGGAATCGAGTGTCGCCTCGCCCACCACCGGGTTGACGGTCAGCTCGAATGCGAGCGGTACTGGCGGGTTGTTGGGATCAGCGGCTCTGACCACAAAGGAGAATAGCTCATTTTCCGGCGCGTTCTGCGCGGGAATCGGCTGAATCACCGGCGGATAGTTCTGTGTGCTGGCGGTCACATAAATCGTAACGGTGTTGGAGGCGACCACCTGTCCATCGGTTGCAACGACTGTGATGACGTTGGTTCCCGCCGCGGGGGGAGTCCAAGTCAGCAACCCGGAATTCGCTCCGATTTCCACGCCCTCAGGCGCGTCAACGCTGAGCGACCAGGTAACGGAAAAAGTGGAGTTTGAGGTGAAGTCAACATCATCAGCGGAGCACTGCACCTCAACCAGCGTACCAGCTTCAGCGTACTGTTCGGCCATGTCGATCACTGTCAGATGCGTCCACTCAAAGGCGCCGATATCAACCGATGCGCCGCGTATGCGCTGGAAGCCATCGAGATCAATCGAGCCAGCTGCAACATAATTCGTATTGCCGGCATTGTGCAGCGGCGAACCAGTTGTAAAGTGATAGTCGCCGGGCAGGTCATCCGCGGTATTCCAGACCCCGTCAATGCCTGCGGTCGGGTTCTGCACAAACAGAGGATCGCCATCGGTTGTGCCGACAAAGGATGAGAGGCTGGATTTGAGTGTGCCGTATAGATCATTTGGGGCTGTCGGCAGTTTGCGATTTTCCGCCACCACACTGTTAATCAGGTTGAGATAATTATTTGCCGAACAATAGATACCGCCGCCATCATATCCACTGGCAACCAAATTTCCGGCCACCGTGGAATTGACCATCCAGCGTTGAGTATAACCGCCCAGATACAATCCGCCGCCGTGCTGCCCGGCTGCGTTGCCGGAGATCAGAGTGTTAGTATAACTGCCGCTGCCATCATTATAAATTCCGCCACCGTATCTCCCCGTGCGGTTAGACTCAACCCGCGAACGGTTCATGCTCAGAGTTGTAGCGTAAATGGCGCCGCCATAATAAACGGAAGCCATGTTTGCGATAAAGTCAGAGTCGCTCACGTTGATGGATGCACTTGGAAAGTAAACAGCACCGCCATAGTTTTGGGCCACATTGGATTCGAAGAGCAGCTTTGAAAAGAGCGCCGAAGCACCGCTGTAGCCATAAATCGCGCCGCCAGAGTGCGCGGCATAATTGCTGGTAAACCGCGCGTTTTCAGCAGAGAGCGTACCCCGCTCGAGAGAGACCGCCCCGCCGTAATACCCGCTGTTGCCGATAAAATCAACCTCGTCGAACTCCACCACCGCCTCGAGCGCGTGAATGGCGCCGCCGTTATAATTTTTAGTCGGCCCGGCCATGTTATTGCTGACAACACAATGCGTGATCTTCAGCGCATTGCGTAGTGCCCGGATTGCTCCGCCCTCATATTGCGAGCGTCCGTTGATGATACTAACGCCATCAAGCTCCAACACCGTCCCGGAGGAGAGACTATCGATAATCCGGCCGCGCCCACCGGCATCGATCACAATGCCGCCGGAGGGGGCGACAATGCGCAGGTCATCATAGACTTCGAGGACGCTGTCAAGCGCAATCGTTTTACCGCTCAGCGCTTCATCAAATGTGACTGTTCCATTATTGAGGTCACCAAGTGTGGCGGCAATAATCGCTTCGCGCAGCGAGGTCTTGCCGTCGGCCCAATCAACCGTATTGCTGAGCGTGGTGACCTGCGCGGATGGAGTATCGATCCAGAGTGGCGCGCCCTGGAACTCATAGGCGCCGACGTCGAGCGTGCTCCCGACGATTCGCACCGCGCCGGAGAGATCATTGGTAACCGCGCTGTCAAGTAGTGCCGCAGTGCCGCGATCAATCGCCGGACTATGTGCGGCCAGCCGGTAGTCACCGTTTACCGGATCAACAAAACCGGCATCCTTAACGATCAATGATGCGGAGACCGATAGCGTCGGATTGAGATAACGCATCTCAAAATCATCACCGGGGTTATTGGCGATAATACAATTTTCAATGGTAAAGTTTCCGCCGGTATTCTCACCGTAAACCGCTCCCAGCCCGGCACTGCTTGTGTTTCCGGCGATCGTACACTGACGCAGTGTAACATTGCCATAATAACGGTATAAGCCTCCGATGTTATTACTCGCATGATTCCTGCTGATCTCTGTCTGCTGCAGCAGAGTAATGCCGTTATAGCAATAGAGGCCGGCGTAATTCACGGCTTCATTTTCGCGAATAACCGAATCTTTAATCCGTATTTCCAGACCGGAGCAATCTATATTAAAACCACCCCCGCTGTTTCCGGTGTTCCTGGAAATATTACACCCTGTCAGCGTTGCGGTGCTTCTGTACAGACGAATGCCGCCGCCGTGGTACCCGGAGTTCCCGACAACCGCGGTACGCTCCAGCAGCAGCTCGCCATCCACCACACAGAGTCCGCCACCACTATAACCCCCGATGCTTGCGTTGTTGGTAACCGTGCAGCCGCGCATTGTCAATCGTCCATTTCGCAGATAAATGCCGCCACCATTGGCCGATACCTGGCCACCAGTCAGCGTAATGTTTTCCAGCACAATATCGGTCGCGACACCGTCAATCCGCACAACCCGATGGTTCCCGCCGGCATCCAGCCTTATACCGCCACCAGAGATCGTCAGGCTGCCGCTCAAAAAGAGTTCGCCAGTCATAGTGATGGTCTGCCCATTCAAGGCCGGATCAAAGCTAACCGGCTGCCCACTCGCCTGGGCATAGAGGATCGCCTCCCGCAGTGAAGTCACACCATTCGTGCCATTGATTTCGTCGGTCAGCGAGGTAACCGTTGCCGAACGTGCTTCACCGGTATAGGCCGTTTGCTGCTCATAGGCACCGAGATCGGGGCGCTCACCAAAGAGACGGGGATTGCCAGCCAGATCGGTTGTGACCCCTACTGGAATTCCATTTGTCGTGCCTGCGTCAACCGCGGCACTGTCCAGGCGGAGCGAATAATCGCCTGCCGATGGATCAAGGAATCTGGGGTCGATTCCAACCAGAGAGTTGTTGACAACAAATACGCTGTCATCATAGAGTTCTGCTCCAAAACCGTTAAACAAAATGCAGTTGACCAGCGTGGCCGGGGAGACAAGTGCGGAGCGCCCCAGGTTGCCGGCCATCGTCACATTGATCAATCGCGAGTTTGCGATTGAGGTACCAGCCACGAGATCGTAAGCCGACTCATTCGCCGATAACTCCACATTCACCAGCACCAATGGGTTGGCACCGGATTGAAAAACAATTCCGGTATAAGCTGTTTTATTACCACGAATGGAGACGTTGACCAGCTCAGCCGAACCGCTTGTGAAAAGTGCTGCTCCTTGGGCATCGCTGTACCCCTCGCTCAGAGTATTATCATGAATTGCGCTGTTAAAAACCGTTAATGTTCCTGAGTTGTATATACCGCCGCCACGTCTTACGTCCGATTCAGCGATAATAGAGTCATGGATCGACAATACTCCGGCGTTGTAAATTCCGCCGCCCTCCACACTGGCCCCAGCCGCCTTCGAGTTGCGGCGCAGTTCAGAACCAGTGATGGAAACCGTGGCGCGCGCCGCAACATAAATTCCCGCCCCTTTGCCGCTGTTCTGCGCTGCGTTATCCCGTAACGTCACATTCACCAGGTTTACTTCACCATCCGTGATATAGAGACCGCCGCCATTGAGCTCAAGGCCACGCTGCAGGGTCAGGTTTTCCAGCATCACTGCCGGCACTCCGGCTATCGCACTCGAAATCGTCGCAACGCGAGATGCGCCCTGCGCATCAATAACAACGCCCGCTTGCGGGGCGCGGATCGTCAGCTCGCCGCCGATCAGCAGTGCGGTTCCGCTCAGCAGATTTGTCCCGCCAGCCAGATCTTGCGCAAAGGTCACGATGTTGCTGTTCAGGCCGAAGAACGAGGCATAATAAATCGCTTCGCGCAGCGAGACTTCGCCGTCGGTTAAATCAACTACATCATCCAGCGTGGTCACCACTGCCGATGGCGTTTCAAACGTTGCCGGACTCTGCTGCTCATAGGCTCCAAGATCAGGTGCTGACCCAACGCTACGCGGGTTGCCGTCCAGATCCAGATGAACATCGTTCAGCATATCCTCAGCCAGCAGGAACTGCTGGTTGCCCATGTTGACACCGACACTCCCTGGTTGCAGATGGAAATCACCGAAAATATCATCCGCGCTGCCCCACACAGCGTCCGCTCCCGCACTGCGTAGCCCCACAAAATCAACCACGCCATCCGCCGCCAGATAATTTCCACCTCTAACAATGCCGTCATAGCGCAGCGCCCCGCCGATATTCTCCGCCACCAGAGTGTTCATCATCGTCAGGGAAGCACTCGCATAAGAGAGGTAAATTCCGCCGCCGGAACTCGCTTTGGAAACATTGCCGGCGATCGTTGAACCGCGCAGCGTAATCGCATCAGCCGAACCGCCGCTGAAAATTCCGCCGCCAGATTGTGTTGCGGTATTGTTGATCACCGCCGAGTTCACCAGCGTCAGAGTGGCGCCCGAAACGTAAAGTCCACCGCCGTAATTGGCTGTGTTTTCAGAGATCTCGGTATTGCAAATCGTCGAGGCGGCACTGCTGCCATATATATACACGGTTCCGTTATAGGTCGTTGTATTCTGCCGGAAGATGGTATCCGAGATCGCGAAACTTCCATAATAGAGGTAAGTTCCGCCACCATAACCTGCCCGGTTGTTTTTGAGAACCATCCCAGTCATGGTCAGATCCGTGTAGTAGCTGTAGAGTCCGCCCCCGTTACTGGTCGTTGATCCGCCGCTGACGGTAAACCCGGAGAGTCCGACCTGCGCAGTATTTGCGTAAAAAACCCGGCTTAAACTGTCGCCATCAATCGCCAGCAGATGGGAGCCAGGCCCCTCAATCACCAGTTTATCCCTGATTTCCAGCTGCGTTCCATTCAGCGTCAGCACGACATTGCTGGTCGAGCCAGCCTCAGCCTGCAATGCGGCCAGATCAAAGCGAATCAGATCAATTGAAACACTGCCGCCCGCCGCCGCCTCATGCACCGCGACATTATCATTCGCCGCGTGGATCGCCTCGCGCAGCGAGAGCTTTCCATCAGCCGCCTCGCTGTCAACCAGCGTGTTAACCAGATACTCCGTTCCCAAGCTCCTAGCTGTGACGCTGACCTGCGCCATCTGGTAATCATAACTAGCGCGCAAAACAAAGTTTTTCGACGAACCCGTCGGGATCGCACCAACCGTCACCACGCCGTTCACAACCGAAATAGTGCTGTCACTGCTCACCCAACTCGCCGTCGCACTTACATTCGTGGTTGTGCCATCTCGAAGCGTGGCCCGCGCGACGTAGCGGGTCGTTGACTCGCCCATAACCTGGGTCTTGCCCACAATCACCAGATTAACCACCGAGTTCGCCCCTTCCTGCACACTCAGCGTGACCGATGCGGGAGCGGAGTAGAGCGTGCGGAACTCAAATGTATTGATGCGCCTGGTAAGCGGCAGATCAACCTGCCAGAGTCCGTTGGTGCCGATAGCCAGCGAGCCGCTCTCGCCGGAAACCGTGTTGCTCCAGAGCAGCACCGTGGCCATGCCGCTGACACTGCCCTGTACCCTCTGAGAGAGCGTCCCATCCGGCAGGCTCTGCGAAGGCGTGCTGATGGTGACGGATGCCGGATTGTAGAGCGTTTCAATCGCATGTTCATGTGCCAGCGCGACCCCCGCAACCGTTATTTCGTTGCCGGTCAGGGCGCGGTTGTAAACCAGTATCTCAACCAGATCGCCGCCAAACGGGTTCGACGGATAATACCCTGCTGCACCCAGATAGAGCGTCCCTGGTGCGGCGGTCAGAGTGCTGTTCTGCGTTATATCCGCGCCATCGACGGCAAAGAGATTGTTCGTTCCATTGTTGCGCACAGCGCAAAGATAGAGGCGATTGGTCTGAGCCTGAACAGCCGCGTTACTGGCATAATTCCAGCCGGCCCTATGCCGGATAACATTGTTCTCAACCCCCACATACCAGGGGGAGCTACCCTGCAGTGCGCTACGGTTGCCTGTCGCGCTGGAGCGGGAGGCGAAAATCAGGTAAACCGTATAAGGCACTGGAAGCGAGAGCGCGGATGCCATGCTGTCGTCGATTGCGTCGAAGCGCACTGCCGGATTGCCATTCATGGTATCGGTCGTCAACTGCGGAGCGCGGTCAAGCTGGCTCTGCCAGAAGTTGTTGCGGTAGCCTGAGCAGTCGAGCCAGTTGGTGACACTCCCGGATGAGTTGGTTTCCACGCCGAGATCGGCGCGCCACCAGCCGATCAACCCGGGCTGGGTCACGGCGAAATCGTTTGGCAGAATGTTAATCGTACACACCGAAAGATTACCCGGGCTAATGCCAGCGATTTCAGCGAGGGTCAGGATGATCGTTTCATTCATCTCTGCTTGGGCGTCATCAATGAGCGTGATGCTGATGTACGCTGAGTTGGTTCCAGCGGGCACGGTGAGAGAGTTACCGGTGATTGAATAATCGCTGCCGCCCGTCGCTGTTCCGCTGAGGGTGAAGGGAATTTCCAGATCCGCATCCACCGGCTGATCGAGTGTTACTTTGACCTGCACAGTGCCATCGGATTCGCGTACAGTGCGCTCCGTTGTCTCGAACTCGGCGATACGCGCTGTAGTAGAGATGATGCGCAAGCGGTCAACGAATCCGGCATCCAGTCCGGAGGTGGAGCTGTAATTTCTGCTGTAGCCCCAGCGCAGGGTAACACTCCCCTCTGTTTCAAAAACCTGGTCCACCTCGCTCCAATCAGTGTTGCTATAGATTCTACTGTGCATTACGCCGTTCGTGTATAGCGTCAAATATTCGTAATAAGAGGAAACTTTCCACCAGAACAAAACGCGGGCTGGTGTGACAATATCGGTTTCCATCCAGACCTGCTGGTAACGCTCAATGTGTTTACTGCGGGCGGCATCTTCTCCGTCCTGCGTATGTTCAGCTTGGTAATACCAGGCATTGGTTTCGCTCATGCGCAGCACCATGTGCGGCAGATCGAGCGCGCGTGGAATGTCCGAGAGCGTGTAATCGGCGGCAGCGACAATGCTCGGGTCAAACCCTGCTGCATAAGCCCGCGCCCGGATGCGCGTCGTACCCGTTACAGCGAGCGGCGCAGTGTAAAGCGGCGAACTCTCACCCGGTTCGGATCCGTCAACGGTGTAGCGAATCTCCACACCGGGGCGGGGGTGAGCGAGGGCGACGGTTAGCTCGGGATAAAAAGCGGTATCGGGCGGCGGGTTGAAAGTCGGCCGCGATATGGTTTTGCGGTAGGTTGCGGTGCTGATCGCGCTATCCGGACGATCGGCCTTGAAGCCGCGCGCTTTAACAGTCGTGGTCTCGGTCACGGTAAAGGGTGTTGCATACAGCGGGCTGGATTGTGTCGGTTCACTGCCATCAAGCGTGTAGCGGATTTCAGCGCCGGTCGTGGCGCAGCTGAGGCTGACCGCCAGCGAAACTTCGAAGCCAGTTCCGTCGGTCGGCGAGAGTTGCGGTGTGGCGACCGGCAAATACGTCCAGTTGCTCAGTTCGACCCGATCAACGTACGCGATCGTGTTATAGCTTGCTGTCGGATAGTAGGAGTACAACTGCCACTCGATCGTGTGTGTACCCGGCGTATTGAAGGCTAGCGATTTGGTTGCCCAGGTTCCCGGCGAGTTGATTGTAGCTGCAACCACTCCATTAGTCAGGCACCTGAGCGAAATACTGGAATTGTATCCGGTCTTATAGAACCACTGGAATGAGACGGTTCCTGAACCCTCGAGCGTGGTTCTGACCCACGATGTCTGATTGTAACTGTATGTTGGCCCGCTCTGTGCCGCCGCGCCGTCAAGAGAGGTTCCCATCTGACCGAACCAGTTGGCCGCTCCGCCGGTCGCGGCCGTTGCGACACCCAGAGCTTCCGCCAAGGTCGGATTCAGGGTGATGATGGCTGACACGGGGTCGGATTCGACTTGGCCAAAGCCGTCGATAGTTGTCCGAACCTGAATCCAGAGGGTTTTGTTGCCTAGCCCCTGGGAAAGCGTAAATGGCGGTGTCGCGCTGTAGGCCAGCCACGGCGCAGCGCCGAATTGCGGCTCTTCGCTGATCCGATACTCCCCCGGAGTGCCCGTCGCGCCCACCGCTAGGTTGATCTCGCGACTGGTGGTGGTCGTGCCGCCGCTCTGCAAGCCAAAGGCGGTGATAATGGGAGTACCGTCATTCACTGCGATCAACACTGTGTGCGTTGAGGGTTCGCCGATCAGAGCGCCATCGGAGGGAGTCAATGCGAGTGCGATGCTCTCCGCGCGTTCGGGGATAGTGTCGTCGACAACTGTCACAGCGACGTATTGCGTTGTCTCCCCTGCCGCGAAGGTCACGCTACCCGAGGGCGCGCAGGTGTAATCCGCGCCGTAAACCGCGGTACCGCCTAATGTATAAGGCACTGTCACGGCATTGGTTTCAACCCGGTTCATGTGCAGTAGAACTAAAATCGCGCCGACCCCTTCGGCAACGTTTTGCTGCGCCGAGTTGAAAAAGACCTCAGGCCAATCAGGTGTAATCTTGAGCTGATCAACCCAACCGCAGTTCTCATAGTCGAAGTACCAGTTCTGGTAGAAGCGCCACTGCAATGCGTGTTGCCCTTCGCCCGGAATTGTCAGCGAAACATAGCTCCACTCTTTAACCCCTGAAATCGTCTGGACAACGACACCATCCACCAGCAGGCTGAGCGTGCCATAGTAAGAGGAGTAGCCCCAATAGGAGGATATCTTCCACCAGAATGAGACAATTGACGGGCCATCGACCGTCATGTTCATGTAGGAATTAGCATATTGTCCGCTCTGTGGCAGGAGCCCGCTGCGGGCGGCGTCAATGCCGTCATGCGTCACATTGGTCTGGCCGAACCAGGGATAGGGCTCTGTTGTAGTGATCGTAAATCCCGTATCAAGCGCACCCTGCAGTGTGCAGGCTAGTACTCGGATTGTGGCGGAGATTGCAGCAGGAGACTCTTCCCACCCTCCCCCGGTCTTCGGAATGCGAACCTTGGCATAGAGGGTCTTATCGCCAAACCCGTCGGAGAGCGCAAACGTCATCGGTGGATTTTCGGTGAAGACGATCCAATTAGCACCCGCGAAATCTGAGTTCTCGGAGAGCATTATATGACTGGGGGTCGTTGAGGCTGTAGCGCCAATGCGAATGATGCGGTTGGTTGTCTCAACCGCGCCACTCTCCAGAGAGAGTGCCAGTAAATCGATCAGACCGTCGTTGGCCAGGATCGTCATGGTGTACTCTGTGACAGCACCGACGCGATAGCCGGTACCTGCGGCAAGCGTCAAGATGGCATCCTCACCATGTTCAGGTTCGGAGTCATCGACGGCTGTAACTGTGATCACGCCGCGCGTCGCCCCGGCGGCGATCACGCAACCACCGTAGGTTCCACCAACGGTGTAATCGGCGCTGTATGTGGCACTGCCTGCCGCACCATAATTCACAGTCAGCGGCCCCGCCAACGGCCACTCCAGCAGCACGCCGACCTCGAGCACCGCACCCTCGGCCACCGTCGCGCGATTGGTCTCGAACCAGACACGCGGCGGCAGCGGGGTAATCGAAACTGCATCAAGTGTGCAGTAATCGCTGGGAGCGGCGTTCCAGGCGTTCGCATTCCATTGCAACACATTCGTACCCGTCTCAAGCTCGAAGGAGTAGGAATGGGGCCCTGGGGTGTAGATATCCTCAAGATTTTGATACATTCCGTCGATCCAGAAGCCGATGTTTCCGTTGCCAAACTGTTCGACAGTGAAGCTGACCTGACTCGCGCGGGTGACAGTTGCCGTAAATCCCAGCCAACTGTTCAGCTCGGAACTGCCTGGCAAAGGCGGTGCGCTGCGTGCCAATGACCCGCCCTGCGCTGCGGCGTTAATAACACTGTACCACGCCTCGCCGTTGGCACCGTCACTGAAGACCAGCGCATTGGGGTGGTCAATAGCCACCGCCAACGGCGGGCCGTAATAGATGGTGTCGGAGGCTGGCAGCGAAACGAGATAGCCGCTCGCGCCGTCGCTCTTGCGTACCCGGAACCAGAGGGTTTTGTCACCGTAACCGCCGGCAAGGGTATAGGTCAGATCGCCGCCCAGCGCCGTCCAGAGCGCCCCGGAGAAATCGGCGGTCTCACTGATCTGATATTGATCGGGATCATTAACCAGTTCAACAGCAAAATCGGTCAACACATTGGTGTCGCAGCCAGCGCGTCCCTGCTCCAGCAGAAAGCGGGTAACCTCCGGCATGCCGTCGTTGTCAAGAATCGTCACCGTGTGCGCGGCAAAGCCGTAGCGGAAGGTGTTGGTCTGCGCCAACGTCAACACAATCGTCTCGGGGTACTCGGGCAGGGTGTCATCTATAACGCTAACCGCAACATTAGTTGTTGTAACGCCTGCCAGAAAAGTTATGGCTACCGGCGCAGCCGCATAGTCAACCCCCGCGACAGCGCTGCCACTGTAGGTCAAGCCAAGCGAAACATCCCCTGACAGAGGTGCCGCTAGCTTCACTCCGATCAGCAGCGTGCCGGCATCTTCCGTGACGTTTGCATCTGCCACATCAAAGCTGACAATCGGCAGAACCGCCCCCTGCCATTCGTAAGCACCTGCGTCGGGCAATAGCCCAGAGACGCGCGGGTTGCCATCCAGATCCGTGTCGGCAGAGGGATACATGTCGGATCCGGCATCGATGCAAAGCGAACCGATCGTCAGGCGCAGGTCGCTCCAGCCATTGGTGTTGGCGAAACGCGGTTCATGCGTCAGCACACTCCCGCCCTCTTCAGGCATGGGAAAGGTGCAGGAACCATCAAAGCCCCAGCCCCACTGATAGTTGGCATTGCGGGGAGCGGTGTTGTAATAGACGATCGAATTGTAAAAATCAGTCCCGGCGGTTCCGCCGCCGCCGTTGCCCGCGCTGTTGCCTACGACGGTGCAATTAACGAGCTGGTAGGCAGACGCGACGGCACCGCCGGAATTACCTGCACTATTGGCGATAAAGAGGCAGTTCTCGTAGTCGCCACTCTGAGCACCGCCACCATCCCTCTCGGCCCGGTTACCAAGGAAGCGGCACGCCAAGCTTTTGCCGTAGTAGAGACCACCACCATTGACAGCGGCATTGCCGGTCACAACACAGTTCGATACGATCACATTGGCCCAATAAACGCTGCGGGCACCACCGCCGGAACTGTTATCGCCCCACTCGTTGGCCATGGTATGACCATTGGTGATCGTAAACCCTTCGATCACGGTTCCCGCCACGGTAGCCAGCACGCAACGTACCGCATCCGGTGCCAGCCCATTTTCTGAGCTGCCGCTCCGACCGACAATAAATGTCGTCGCTGGGCCAGCGCTGGAGCGCAGGGTCAGAGGCTGGGTGATGTGGACGCGGTTGGTCAGCGCATCCCCACTATCAGGGTTGCTGTCCGTCTCCGGTCGCCCACCCTGATTGTAGGCACCCGGTGCTGCCAGCACCACATCGCCTGCCTCGGCAATATCCACGGCCGCCTGCAGTGTCTGCTTAGCGGTAGCGAGTGACAACCCGTCGTTGAGATCCGATCCACCGACGGCGTCAACATAGTTTGTTTTAGCTGAAACAACCTGTGTTGCAACAAAAAACGAGACAAATAATGCTCGCAGTATTCGATATGATGCTTTCATAACAAACCCTCCTGAAAAAAATCCACCGGTTCGGCGGATAAAGTCAAAGAAAAGGAAAAAAGGTGGTAAAGAGACGCTGTCGGCACTTTTGACGTACACTGTGCTTTGATTTCATAGCTCATTGGTTTAATCCAACTTTATGCTTAGTCTCGCACTATCAAGGCAAAAACAACCACACTTAATATCTAAAGTATATATTATCGCGGCAATAAAGTCCATCATAAAAAATATTTTTCGCTGAATTATTTCAGGAAGATGAAAAAGTAGCACAGCCGTCTCGGCTGTGAATCCCGCGCCTAGCAGTTTATCGGACTTCTTTGAAGTCCGAAAAACTGCTAGATAAAAAAGAAATACCTCTTAATGTTGTTTTAATATCTAATATGATATGATATAATATGATATGATATGATATGATATAATATAATACAAGTAATTATTAAGAGGATTCAGACCACTGGACATAGGCGCGAAAACCTTAACGTTTTCGGCCTTTTTTTTCACAATATTGTTCAAAATGTAGTTGCGTTTTACGCGCGCGCGTGATATAATAC
>JBAYXX010000043.1:0-33887 GCA_041673345.1 Kiritimatiellia bacterium | reverse complement strand
TCCCGGCCACCAAGTGCTCTGGCAGGGATATACTGAGTTTCAGTTTATGTGTATGGGATTTGCGTTGCTGGAGGATACATGATATTGTCCAGTTATAAATTAAGGGTAAAGGGCAGTGCTAGCCGCTCGGTGTTCTCCTGCCGCACCGCCTCCCACACATGCTGCACCACCCGCGACATGTTAAGCGTAATGATCAGTCGCCGACGCAACTCGTCCTGGTAGAACAGTGGAGGGGAAATGTCGATCCGGTCAGAGCGGATGAACTGTTCAACGATACGCACCAACTGCGCCAGCAAAATCTCGCGGCTGCCCTGCCAGGTGTTCTTCATTTGGTCGAATACGTCCCGCGCCGTCTCGAAGACAATGCGCTGGCTCCTAAACTCACGCGCCAACCGTTCCAGTTCGATCCGGCTGACCTTGGTCACATCCGGCTTGCCTTCGAGGACGGGCGCGAGCTCCGCCACCTGCGCTGTGTGCCCCGCATCCAGTTCCAGCCTCCGTGTCTTCGACCAATCCAGCACCAAGGTCGGAACAAACACGCGTTCAATACGCACCACGTTCGGCCAGCGGATTTCGAACCCGCTCTTGGCCGGGTCGGGTTCGATCGCCGTCTTGGGCGTCGGGGGCGGGGGCGGACCATCAGAGCCCCCTTCGTGCGGCAGGAAGGTGAAGGGTACACCGAAGATGTTGACGTATTCGGCCTCGAACAGCCCCGTTTCCGGGTTAGTCTCGTAACTTGTGCGCCGCAGACCGCGCCCCACCACCTGCTCGCACAACAACTGCGACGAAAACGCGCGCAGCCCCATAATGTGCGTCACTGTGGATACGCCGGGTATCAAAGGCGTGCTTCACCCGTGCGGCCGTCTCCGTCCGGTTGCAGATTGTGATCATCACCGGCGGGGTCGGTTGGCCCACAGCCTTCCAAGCTTTCCATGCTCCCCTCCAGTCATAGCCCAGCAGGTAGTACGCATTCAACACCAGGCCAGCGCGTGCCAGTTGCGAATCAGCACCTTACCCTGTCGTAAATTATCAAACAGTGCCGAGGGCACGATGTCGAACTCTTCATAATAGTTCCCTGTGCCCGCCGGTTCCAGTACCGCCAATCGGCTCCTCACTGTCAGTCCCGGTGCCATCACAAGCACGTTCTTCGCAAAGCGGGCATCCTGCGGATAGGCCACCTTATTCAGAATATGCCAAGCAATCGCCATCGCCATGACGATGGTCTTGCCTGAGCCCGTTGCCATCTTGCAGCACTGCCGCGTGAACGCGCCGCCATCGCCACGATTTTCGATGCCTACCCGCTCCGCGGCAGGCCCCTCAGTGAGCCAGATCAGCGTCTCTATTGCTTCCAGCTGACAAAAGAAAAACCGCCGCGTCTCGTATGTTTCAGGGTCGTTCCAGTGATCAAGCAGTCGCTTCGTAATGCTCGAGACGCCTGGATAACCCGCTGCACGCCACGCCTCCACGCGCGGGCGAATCTGATTTACTAAAGGAATCTCCACGAAAACGCCAGGATCGTCGAATGCCTTGGAGTCACCCGATGCCACCACATATCCAGCCGGACGCCGCCCGTCTGTCAGATCGAACAAACGTGATTCCCGCTCGTAGCGCCAATGCCTCAGTGGCTCTTCATAGGGTGAATTGATAATCAGGCGGTCTATAGTCGTACTCGGCATTATGTTTCCCTTCAGACATTGCGAATGGTCAGGTCGGCGACAAATGACTGATAATCATCCAGCCCGACAACCGCGACATCTCTTGTCAGCCAGGACAGATGCCGTTTAAGTTGCTTCAACAACACATCTCGTGCCTGCTTTGCACGACGCGGCTCTCTTCTCAGATGCGTGCCCAGGTCTGAAAAGAAAAACACTACACGGGGCGGAGCATCCAGCTTTCGTCGCGAACTCGTAAAAAACGCCAGATCGCTGGCAGCGGAGGCGCAGTGTGATCCACCGATGATCCCGGCTAAGGTATCCCGCGCCTTGATGGCAACCGCCATTGGCACGTTATTGAACTTCTCCCGATGCGGAACTCCCAAGCTGAAGTCTTTGGCCTCCATCATGAGCAGCGGTTGGGTCTGCGAAATACACAGAAAATCAACGCCTTTCGTGGGTTTGACATTTTTATCTATCTTTGTCTTATAGAACCCACCGTCCACGTCGTATTTTAAGACCGCCCATGACCCACCGAAATCGAAGCCCAAATTACCTTCCCTCATCGCCCGCCCTCCTCTCTCACGAACTGCAGGGAGGCGTCCTGTTCGCGCTGATAATGCTCCGCGAACTCATCCAGAATCGGATTATCTTGCAGATCGGCCAGCGTGTCCCCGGTCTGCACATGCACGGGCCTGTCGTCCTGCCGACTCAGTGCCAAGAATCGTATAGGCACCTGGGGAACGGTCTGGTATTCCGCAGCGAGAGAGAGTTCTCCGATCAGCAGGTAGTCGTGTGTCGTGACGAACACCTGGATGCCAAGCGAGGCCAATTCTCGCAGAAAAAGTGCGACATGGCGGATCAGGCGGGGATTGAGATTGGCTTCCGGTTCATCCCAGAAGAGGATGGTGTCTTTGTCGATGCTCCCGTTGTTGATGAGATGCACCAAGGCCGCGAGCTTGCGGTGGCCTTCGGCGAGAAGGTGTGCCTCAAACGCTCGCTCACCTTTCTTGCTTTTCACATAAAAGCGTTCGCCTTTTTGGACAACGCTGCCTTCCAGAATATCTTCCAAGCCTGGAATGAGGCGCGACAGGAGCGTATTTTTCGTCTTCAGCGGTGCCGCCGACAACGCCTTGCAGATGTCATAGTAAGTCTGGTCGAATGCCAGTTCCCGCTTTTCATACGAGGCTGCGAATCCGGGGTAAATGGCAAGCACTTCGTTAGGTGGAATGAAAACACCCTTGGCGTTAGGCATCTGGGCGATGATCGATGGGTCGTACATCTGTGATGCTTTGCCCTCATGTATTATGACCCCGTAATGCCGGGTCTTTGATTCAAGAGTAACAGAGGCTACAGCATTATCAGTGCGCTTTCGCAGTAACAAGGAAAGGTCGCCGTTCTCCGGTTTAAACAGGCCGTTCAGCAGGTGGCGCACACTGGTGTCTTTGTGATTCTTGTTCTCGGTTCCGTTTCCCCCGGTCATCCCCTGGGTCAATGCATACAGCAACTTCAGCAGATGCGACTTCCCCGTTCCGTTGGCACCGATAATGACGTTCACGCCGGCACAGAATGCGATCTTCTCATTGTCGAAAACCGTGAAATTGTCGATTGTGCAGTTACTGATTTTCATTATTTTACCTCCACCACTTTTAAACTCTCCACCCCTCGATCATCCACAATCTTGACCGCTACCCGCGAATGCTCCTCCAACTCGAACGGCAGCGACACCGAGCCCCGGTAGGCTTCAATCAGCTCTTCGTCAATCTCAGCCCTGAGGTTCTTCGCCAGCCGTGCCCAGCCCTCTTTGTCCCCGGCCATCGGGAAAAAGACCTGGCGCGGATACAGGCTGCGCCCATCATAGTCGATATCGAGCATCCAGACGGCGATTTGCGACTCGCTGCCGGATTCGATGTCGCCAGTCTTGGTGTTATAATAGTCGAAGCCGAAGACAGTGACTTGTGAATAGTGGATAGTGGATAGCGGGCCGGTCAGCAGCGTAGCGATTTGACGAGCCCGGTCAGCAATTTCCCGATTTCCACGCAATCGTTTAATGCGCTCTCGACGGACTTTTTCGGAAAGAAGTCCAAGTTCCCGCACAAAATCAGCAGCGTCACCAATTCGGCCAGTGATCCCCGTGAGATGCCCAGAAAATGCAGGAACTCCCCCGTCCCGTGCCGTGCCTGGCCCTCGGCAATGTTTGCCGGAATCGACACGGCCGCCCGCGTCAGTTGCGACCGCAGTCCATAGGTCTCTTCTTTGGGCAATTGCGAGGATAAGCGATAGATCGCCTCGGCCAGAACCATTGATTTCTGCCAAACTATGAGATCCTGATAACTTTGTAACGATGTCATAAGCCGCCAACGGCTCCTTCCTGCTATTCACTAACCACTGTTCACTATTCACGACTACATCCGGCTGGCCGATCAGCCAGAAGCTCTCGTTGCTGGAGCGGTTCTTCTTCAGGTCGTCGGTCAGCATATCGGCATTCATCTGTACCTTTAAAAACTGCATTCCCGCCAGTTCAGTCTTCATCTCGTCAACATCCTTGGCCGCCTCCGGGTCGAACTGGAAGGCGGCGAAAATGATGATCTTCGGCCTGGGCACCAGTGTCCGCGCCTCCTCCCACGCAAGTTCAACCTGCTTTTGCTCCAGAGGCGCGTGCTCCGGGCCGAACGATACAACGATCCGCTGCGGCACATACGCCGTGCCGCCCTCCTTAATCGACATTCCGCCCTCGTCGCTCGGACGGCTCTCACCGTCGACGTGCAGCCAGCGGCAGCCGGGTAACGGTTCCAACCGGGCGAAGCGGATATGCTGGCCAGCCTTCCCACGAATCCCCGTGCGCAGCAATTCGTCGCGCCACTCGTTCTGCCGCAAGGTCTCGCCCGACCTCGCCACGGAGGTATCCGCCGGCATGGTAGCACGGTCATCCTGGCCGTGATTCACGGGCGGGATGCCCGTGCCACTTTGGAGAATATCCTCCACTGACTTCACCGCTGGCGCAGGCACCGCTTCGACCGTAAAGGGGCCGCTTACTCGCTTGCGTTTGCTGTCCAGCAGTGGCTGGTCGTAGAGGGTTTCCTGTGGGGCATGGCGGGCAATCGCCGCGGCAATCTGCGCCCGCGTCATCCCTTCCCTGATATCCGGATTGTTTGCGATGGATTTCAGCGTCACGTGCGGCACGGTCTTGTACTTGAACCCACTGCCCACACCCTCGTGGGGATGGGCCAACTCGTAGTAGTCGAACAGTGCCGTCATCAACCGCTGCTTCGCCAAGGTCAACGCCACCCGCGACGTATCGCATGTGATCCAACGCCGTCCCCACTGCTCGGCGACATACGCGGTCGTTCCGCTTCCGCAGGTTGGGTCAAAGACTAGGTCGCCGGGGTCGGTGGTCATGAGCAGGCAGCGTTCGATTACCTTTGTGTTCGTTTCCACCACGTAGCGTTTGTCTGTTGCGTATCCTGCGAAACTCGTATCCATCCAGGAGTTACGTAGAGGGTCAAAGGGATTGTTATCAAGAAACCGGACGTACCGCAGCGTACGGCCCACCACAGCAAGACGATTGGCAATTCTGAGGCGCTCCATTCCATCTGGATACTGCGCTTTCCAATGGCTGTTACGCGGCGGGTGAAACAGTTTCCCTTCGAACTCAAAGGGAGTTTGCTGGTTTGCTGAGCCCTGACTTGCGGTATTGTCATATCCCAAGAGTCTAGCCTGTTCAGGGATCGGCATTACACCATCGCGTTCTTCAGCTGAAAGAGGACGGCGGCTTCCATCGTGCAACTCGACATGGCGGTAAAAATTGTCACCTCGATTTAAGTTTGTCTTCGGCGTATACAGCTGTTTGTACTTGAGCTGCGACTTGTCTTTTGCATACCACACAATGTAGTCACCGATTCGGCTGAGCGTACCTGACGCGAACCCTCCGGTCGTCGCAAAGTAAATCTGCGAAACAAAATTTCGTGCCCCGAACACCTCATCCATGATCTCGCGCACATGGTGGACGTTCTCGTCGCTGATCTGGACAAAGACGCTGCCGCTCTCGGTCAACAGTTCACGGGCCAGTAATAGCCGGTCGCGCAGGTAGGTCAGATAGGAGTGGATACCCAGTTCCCAGGTATCGCGGAAGGCGCGGATCTGCTCCGGTTCTGAGGTCAGGTCATCGTCCTTGCCGTCCTTAACATCGCGCTTGTTTACAAAAGGCTGGAAGTTCGAGCCATACTTGATGCCGTAGGGCGGGTCGAAATAAAACATCTGGACCTTGCCAGCCAGCCCCTCCTTTTCAAGCATCGAATTCATCACCAGCGTACTGTCACCCGCGATAAACCGGTTGCTCCAGCCATGCGCATGTTTATAGAACTCCACCGCTTCACGCAGCGGAAGATTCTGCTCCAACTGTCCGAAGAAATCCATCTGGGTTTTGGAGGCGACATCCCTTTTCTTCACCGCTTCGATAATTGAGCGCGGGTCAATCCGCTCATGGACATGCAGAGAGACCGTCGGAACCTCGAACGACGTGTGCTCCGCCTTCCCGGCCCACTGCAACTGCGGGTCCAGATGCGGGTCATAGGCATAGACCTTCCGCGACCCCGCATCCGGGTCCGTATCAGGCGTAACCAGCCCCACCGGCGGATTATTCATCCTCTGCTTGTCCCGATGATCATAGGATTCGATCACCCGTTTATTTTCCGTCTTTTTCTCTCGTGCCATAAATCACTGTCCTTGTCTCCGATACCGAGGCAAGTGACACAGTCAAGTCCCCGGTTTTCTTCAATGCAAGTCATGCCATGCCATGCCATGCTGTGCATTATCGGCCCCATGCCTGAGGAGTCCGAAGTATACCAAATCTTTTGCAAATATTTTAAATACTAGTACATTGCGCCAATTTGTCAAGATACCTGTGCGAATATTAATCATTGCAGGAATCTAAATCCGAAAAGTCCGCCAGTTTCAGTTTCGTCGGTCAGGTGCGGTTGAATGACGTGGCTATCGAAATCAAAGTCAGCCGAAAAATCGTGGTATGGAATCCGGTCGGAGTTCATGGTGATGATGTATTGGAATCCGTACTGTTGGCTGAGTCGTGCGCCGACTTCGATGGCGTTGGCGATTTGTCGTTCGTCCATGGCATCAAATAGGTGGCTGTCATGTACCAGAAAGCCCAGAGATTTTTCGCGTTTGGACTGCATGACCGTCAGGAGCATGTCGAGGCAGAATATTTGTTGTTCGCGGATACCCTTGCTTTTGTCCGGGCCGCCAGTGATGGCCAGCCGCAGGCCTTTGTTGGTCGGTTCGATTTCGAGAATGGACGAACGCTCGGAGACTGCTTTGGATAAATCAGCATAGATTAAGGCGGCCTCGTTCAGACGTTCGGCCCTTTCTTCCATGTCGCGTATAAGAGATTGGTGGAGGGTGGCACGCTGAACCTCAAGGTCCGCGCCGCCCTTTTCAATTTTCTGCGCGATGTCAAACTGCTTTTTCAGGAGTTCGCTGTGCGAGCGTAAACGGCTGAGTTCTTCCTGGAGTTTGTTGAATTGGTCAAGGGCTCCATGAGTCTGAAGCAAACCCATAAGTTCCTGCTGTCGCTTGGAATGGCGTTGCGCCTGGCCTTCGCGATCTTGAATGCGGCGTTCCGCAGCGACTATTTCGCCTTCCAGATGGGTTTTGCGATTGCGAATCACTGTCCGGTGAAAGGCTTTGACGGATTCCAGTCGCTCAAGCGTAACGCCGGGCAACTGGATTCCGGCGGAAGCATAGAGTCTTTCGAGGTCAGAAAGCGGAGGCTCCGTCTCACCTTGGAGCGAAGTCCTGAGGTCATTGATTAGAATGCGGTCGGCTGTGTTGCGATCTGATAGATCACCAATGGTGCGAGAAAGCTGAGACGCTTCTTTCTCAATTTCGCTATACTCAGGGAGGACACGATAGCCGGTAATTTGCTGTTCCAATTCGCGCACGCGCTGCTCAGCGACAGCCAACTGCGCCCGCAAACCAGAGGTCCTGCCGATGATCTGCCCGACGATGCCCGAGCCCTTGAGCTCCTTCCGCAAATGGTCGAGATGTTTTTCTTCGCCTCGAAGCGTTTCCATCCTGGACAGAATATGCCAGTCGAGATCAAGCAGGAAGGCGAGCGTCACATCGCGTTGCCAGGGTAGTTGCTCATTTGATGATTTAAAAGGATCGTGCATACCGCCATCTGAGTCCTGACGGCAGAAATATGAGAAAGCCATGCGGAAACTAGGCGTATGTTTTGCGCCAATCGGTACGCCAAAGGCTTCCCGTCCGAGCAGGTCGGTCCATCTCTTGAGCTTGATGGTTTGGTCTGCAAGCAATTGCCCTTGCGAGAGCTCTTTGTTAATAAGATTGGGTATCGGTTCATCAAAGAAGACCTGATTGCGGGCGGCATCGGGTCCCGCCTGCCGGTTGACGCGGACTCGTTCGCCATCCAAGTTAAACTCTAGACCAAATGCCTGCCCGTCGAGAGCACTCTTGGCAAACGTGTCACTTTTGCGACTTCTGCTGCCGAGGCAGTAATGAATACATTCAAGGATGCTCGACTTCCCGGCAGCGTTGCGCGTCTGGTCCTTCCTGGCATCGGATGTTTTTTCGGCAACCACTACATTGAAGCCGGGATGGAAATTCAATTCCTTGAAGCGGGGGTCTGTACTGTAAATGCGATGGATCATGGGCGAGCCCTTTTCTTGAGTACCCCGCGGTCCAACCGAATTGATCCCAACGCAAAAAGAAGATCAAGGCTCAGAATGAACCAATCGAAGGAAAGGCGTCCGCCCGCTGGACGTGCTTCCTGTACGCCTTCCCACAGGGATGACACCGTTGCCTCACGCTCAGAGAGTAGGGCGAGGATCGTCCCGCCAACTCCGAGAAGGGAACAGTTCTCAGGTATGTGCTTTGTAGGCAGTATCATAGCTCTTCCAGTTGGTTTTCGAAGATATCACATGTTTCGAAAAAATAGGCGAGAATGGCCCGGGTCGCCATCTCTCTTGCTGCATCAGGCGATGCCTTCCACCCGGCATCCATTCTTAGATTTTCGTATATCTCATTCGAAACGAGCGTGCCCAAGTTCTTCAAGTATAGATAGCGGTCACGGAAGCGCTGAGCCAGGCTTTCCGCGAACTCGGGGTCGCTGGATGCGCGCGACACCAAGTACCCTCCAATGATACGCAAGCCGTTACGACCCTCCCGGATCTCTCTGCGATAAGCAGGCCCCAAGTCATTGAAATTGAGTTTGTCCACACTTGGCTGTGGGATAGCCGCAACATCCTCGGGGTAGGCAGCACGTTCCAGAGTGTGCAGGAGTTGTTCGATGCACGCAAAACTGATTGTGACGGGGTCGGGAGAGCCGAAGAGTTCGCGCAAGCTGGCTACAGACAGGCTTTTTTCGACAGCCTCCCATACTTCTTCGATCCCCCAAGCCAATATCTCGATCTCGGTGCCTTGTGCCCGGCACTCGCCGATAATATCACTTAGTGCCTTGCAGCAATCCTTGTCGATCTGCCCAGTTGGATGATTGTGAACAAAGACCCATTTGCGTAACTTGCCATTGAGGTGTTTATAGGCACCCCAGAAATCCTCAGTTATTTTCTTTTTGGCAACGGATGTCTTGAAGGCAGAAGGCCCGTAACACTGATACACAAGCTGCTGATTCAGTACCACTAAATCGAGCTTGCCATCTCCTTGTGTAATACGAATCGCCTGCACATCGCCATCCGGGTGGAGTTTGCGGGCAATGCCCTCAAACCAGTGCTGAAAGGCATTGCCGAAAGACCCCCGAAACTGGTTGTTGAACTCGGCCCGTTGATGCGTAAAGAGCGAACTTGTCATAAGCCTGTCCTCAAAATGTCCGACATGGGCATCCCGCAACATTCCGCAATTACTGTAATCATCCCTGCCTTACCTTTTTTGTCGTAGCACCCAAACCACACAGCCAGACACCGCCTCCCATCAATCTTTTGCGATCTCTTAGCAGACTCAGTGTGTCCTGTCCTCTGCGCGGGAACTTTTTTCACTGAATCCGAGTATGCAACTGCCCCGCCAATTATGCACTGGCGCAATCAACTGGGCTTTCGATCGTTGTGTATACATCTATTTGTCATATTAATCAATGTCATTATGACGTAACGAGGTAAATTATGGCATAGTCTATCTGGTACGTCAATCTTCCCCCGTTCAAAAATCTCTGCGGTTTTTTCGATGCCCAGTCTCGCCGCCAGCCCCAGTTGACCGCAGATATTACAGTTTGATAAATTAGCTCCCACAGAGTCGTAGAGCTCGCGGAGAGTTTCTGGCTACAAAGCAACCCACCCCTGGATCGTAAGTATTCCCGTGATAAGGGTATTTCAAGCGATTAGCGACCTGCGTAGCAGGGGTGAAAGAACCTTATCCTTTCGCGGAGATTCGCGGGCACAACAACCATGACTCTGTGCCTCCGTGAGAGATAAATTGGTTGCGGCTATGCTGGTTTCAAAAAACAGGATTTGATTGCGCTCCTCAAATGATTGTGAGACAATCGCGTTGATTTTATCGGAAGAAAGCTCAGCGGCGTTTTTGTTGATATCGGAGCAAATGATGGTGTTACTATAAGTAATACGTTGATGTTGGAGCGCGATTTCGGATGGAGTGGTATTGCGGTAGAAAATAATTACTTCACATCTTCGATTCGGCACCACCTCGAGTCAGAAGGGTTTTTGTATATAGGCACATTTAAAAACGATGAAATATACCTATTTGGAGGCAACGAGCTTAGAAGAAAAAGGAAAATAAACGCCTGACAATGCAGTCGAGCCTTCCGTGGTTAAAAAGAAAGAAAAGAACATGAAACCATTTATATACCCCGATTTTTTATTGCAGAGCGCGGCTGCTAAGACTCTCTATTATGAGTACGCATCGAATATGCCGATCATCGATTATCACTGCCACCTACCGCCAATCGAGGTGGCCGCAGATCAGCGCTGGGAGAATATGAGTCAGCTCTGGCTCGGAGGCGATCATTACAAGTGGCGCGCCATGCGCTCGAACGGGGTTGACGAGCGGTACATTACCGGCGACGCCCCAGCGCGCGAGAAGTTTCAGAAGTTTGCCGAGACCATGCCCTACCTGCTACGTAACCCGCTCTTTGATTGGTCGCACCTGGAGTTGAAACGCTATTTTGGGATCGAGGAGCTGCTCACACCTGCCACGGCGGAGAGCATTTGGAATGTGACCCGTGAGAAACTCGCCCAGCCAGAGTGCAGTGCCCGCGGCTTTATGCAACAGAGTAATGTCAGGCTGGTCTGTACCACCGATGATCCCACTGATACGCTGGAGCACCACGCCGCAGTTGCCAACTCCGGTTTTAGGGTGCAAATGCTGCCGACCTGGCGTCCTGATAAGGCGCTGGCAATTGAGCGCACCGAGTTTTGGAACGGCTGGCTTGATAGATTGAGTGCGGCGGCAGGGATCGAGGTGGGTAGCTGGGCGGAGTTGCTGGATGCGCTGCGGAGGCGGCATGACTTCTTTGCCAGCCAGGGCTGCAAGCTCTCTGATTACGGCCTGGACCGGTTCTACGCCGCTAACTATACCGAGGGGGAGATCGCGGCGATCTTTGCCAAAGCGCGCGGCGGCAGGGCGGTTAGCACTGAAGAGCGGGCGAAATTCCGATCGGCGCTGCTCTTCGAGTGCATCGCAATGGACTACTGCTCGGATTGGAGCGTGCAGATTCACTACGGCGCGCTGCGCAACAACAACACCAAGATGTTTAACCGATTGGGGGCGGATGTAGGATTCGACAGCATGGGTGACTGGAACGTGGCTGAGGATATGGCGCGCCTCTTCAACCGTCTGGAACTGAACAATACCCTGCCGCGGATCGTGATCTACACCCTCAACCCGCGCGACAATGAGCTGGTCGGTTCCATGCTGGGCAATTTCCAGCGCGGCCCGGAGGCTGGGCGGATGCAGTTTGGCAGTGGTTGGTGGTTTAATGATCAGCGCGACGGTATGCTGCGTCAGATTGAGGCACTTTCGCAGTTGGGTTTGCTGAGTCGCTTTGTAGGGATGTTGACCGATAGCCGCTCGTTCCTCAGTTACACCCGCCACGAATATTTCCGCCGCATTCTCTGTAATCTGCTGGGTGCGGATGTGGAGGCTGGGCGAATTCCCTCGGATCTTAAGTGGATCGGCGGGATTGTCCAGGACATCTGCTATCACAATGCCGTGCGTTATTTTGGCTTTGGTCAATCCTAGTAGTGCAAACATCCTGCGCGCAGATGAAATTGTAGTAGCCGCTCTATGAGCGGCATATGTCGCTCATAGAGTGACTACTACACTAAACTTGTCGCTCATAGAGCGACTACTACACTAAACTCCTATAAAACGTTCAACAGGCAATTTTTATGTTAAAACAAGGTAATCTTAAATGGAATATCTGCCGCTGATAATTTTTGTGACCGCCTATGCGCTCTTTATTTTTAAAGGACGTTCTAAGCCGCTGGTCGCATCCATTGCCGGTATCATTTTAATTCTGCTTTACATCACCGGGGTACTCGCCTCGCCCGATGCCGGCGGCGCTCCAATGGCATTTATATTCAGTCGAGTTATACAGTGGAATGTGCTGGGACTGATGTTCGGCATGATGGTACTCTCATTTATTTTGGAGGAGTCGCGCCTGCCCGCTGTGCTGGCGGAGAGGCTGGTGGAGAAATCCAGGAACGCGCAGATGGCTCTCTTCTGGGTTATGATGCTGACTGGCTTCTTCTCAATCTTCCTGTGTAACGTGAGCTGCGTTCTGCTGGTTGCTCCAGTGGCGTTGAGCTTAACGCGCAAACTCAAGATGAGCCCGGTCAAGCCCTTGATCTGCCTGGCAATCGTCTCCAACCTGCAGGGCGTGGCCACGCTGATCGGTGACCCGCCCAGCATGCTGATGGCTGGACACATGAAGCTGACCTTTAATGACTTTTTCTTTTATCAAGGGAAGCCCAGTATTTTCTGGGTGGTTCAGGCCGGGGCGGCCGCATCCATGGTCGTGGTTTACATCGTCCTGCACCCCTTTTCCAAGAAGATTGATGGTCACCATAAAGTTAAGCCGCGCTCCTGGGTGCCAGCCATTCTCATTGGCGGGCTGGTTCTGGTCTTGGCCGGCGCCTCTTCGATTGACAAAGATTTCACCTGGTTTGCTGGCACCGTGGCCATGCTGGCAGCTGCCTGCGCCGCGCTCTGGTATGTCAAAGTAGCTGGCTGGGGGGAATGGAAAAGTCTGCTGAAATCAGTTGACTGGGAGAGCATACTTTTTCTGACCGGTATGTTTATTATGGTGCAGTCGCTCTCGGATGCCGGATGGCTGCAAAAAGTTGCCGTGGGAATTGCCGACGCAGCTGGCGGCAGCCTGTTTTTTGCCTTTGCTTTGGTGGTGGTGGTTTCCGTTTTGGTCTCCGGATTAGTTGATAATGTGCCGTTTTTAGTGGCGATGATACCGGTGGCCGACAGTGTGGCGCGCGGGTTCTCATTGGATGGCGGATTCGAAAAGGTTCCGCTGATGATGTTCGGGCTCTTGGCTGGTGCTTGTTTGGGAGGAAATATCACTCCAATCGGGGCCGCTGCCAATGTGGTGGCAATTGGTATTCTGCGCAAAGAGGGATATCCAGTGAGCTTCGGAGAGTTTATGCGGATTGGAGTGCCCTTCACGATCATGGCAGTGGTGGCTGGCTGCGCGGTTATCTGGTTTGTTTGGAGCTGAAGCTTGTTTGGAACTGAGATTTATTTTTTTGGGTTGCAATTGGTTTGTGATTGAGTCATGGGACAGGTTGTGATAACTTACATTTGTTTAGCCGCACGGGCCCATAGCTCAGTTGGTCAGAGCTGAGGACTCATAATCCTTAGGTCGCTGGTTCGAGTCCAGCTGGGCCCACCATACGTGTGTGTGCGTTGCGCCAAGAAAAAGGCCAAGAAAAATTTATAATTTTTTTATTTTGGGGTTGAAAACCCCGTTGGTTATGATATATTGATATTTCTTTGTTCATCGAGGTAGTTCAAAGTCGAAGAGGAGCATTTGAATAATGAGTCAGCATAGCAGTTTAAAAGGTTCAGGTAAAATAAGCGCCAAGCGTAATGTTTTGAAGCGTTACGAGCGTGTTAACGTTCTCAAAAATCGCGGGTTGTGGAAAGACGGCGACCGTGGTCTGGGTCTTCGCAAGACAAAGCCTGATGAGTGATCCAAACCAACCATTGATTTAAGCAGATGCCATCCGCAGTGCGGGTGGCATTTTTTTGGTGATCTAATCTTACATTACAGTCACTCCGGTCATCTCTTGCCTATAACTCGGCCATTTTGTCACAGTTTCGTGCCTGTAACTTGGGGTCGGAGTCGGGGTCGGTATCGGTATCGGTATCGAAAAGCGTACGAGGTCGACCCCGATACCGACCCCGACCCCGACTCCGATGCGTTTGACCGTCGAGTTACCCCATCGTTTTTTCGCGGCGCGCCGCGCGGCGGGCTTGCCTGTAACTTCAAATGATTCAGGGTATTTTCCATGTATTTTTATCTTTGTCGTGACCGTCGAGTTACCCCCTTGTTTTTTCGCAGCGCGTTGCGCGGCTGGCTGACTTTTGAATCCTGACTATGCGAGTAGTAACCAAAAATAATAATTCAAAAAATTATTTTCTTTAAAATAGTACGGTTGACATTTTCAAAAGGATAGGATATATTTATAAATCAAATTTTTTCGAATAGGAAAGACAGTTATATTATGAAGTCATTCAGACCCAAAAGTTCAGATGAAGCCCGTAATTGGCACATCGTAGACGCCACAGATCGGCCGCTTGGCCGTTTAGCTGTGAATATCGCTAACGCACTGCGTGGGAAAGATCGTCCCACGTATGATCCGAGTGTGGATCAAGGCGATTTTGTGATTGTTATTAACGCCGGCAAAGTTCGTATGACAGGCCGTAAGCTGGAGCAGAAAGAGTATGATTATTACTCTGGCTGGCGCGGTGGCCGCAAGGTGTTCACCGCCAAGATCATGATGGAAAACCATCCCGACCGCGTGATCAAGCAGGCGGTGTGGGGGATGTTGCCCAAAAACAAGATAGCCCGTAAAATGATGACCCGTATCAAGGTGTATCGTGGCACCGAGCATCCGCATGCAGCTCAGCAACCGGCCGTCGCAACGTACTAAACCCGCGTTGTTTTAAAAGATAAGGAAAATAAGAATGGTAAAAGAACTTTCAGCAGGCACAGGGCGTCGCAAGACAGCGGTGGCCCGCGTACGTTTATACCCTGGCAGCGGTAAATGGCTCATTAACAATGTGGAGATTGAGCAGTATATCCCCAGTGAGGCACTGCGCCAGTATTTGCGTCAGCCGTTATTGCTGGCTGGCTTGGATGGCAAATACGACATCAAGGTTTCAGCAAATGGCGGCGGTATCAGCGGCCAGACAGGAGCGATCCGTCACGGGCTCTCTCGTGCTTTGGTTGAAGCCGACGCTAATCTGCGTGAGGTTTTGAAGAAAGCCGGATGTCTGACTCGCGATCCGCGTATGAAAGAGCGTAAGAAACCTGGTCAGCCTGGTGCTCGCAAACGTTTCCAGTTTTCGAAACGTTAAACAATTGTTACTCTGCGCATACAATTTTATGCATGCGGGCGCCTCTTTACAGGGCGCCCTTATTTGTGCATATCAACTATGCCAATCTATGACCTGAAAACAGTATTTTAAATGAAATTAATAAAAGATTTTGTAAGTAAATTGTTGGGCGGAAAATCTTCCGCGCAAGCCAGCGCCTCGAAGAGTGCTGCCAAAAATTCCCGTACGAAGAGCGGAACACGTAAAAAAAGCAGCGAAAACGAGGTCACGTCAAAGTCCAAATCGTCCACTCCTGCCGGAAAAAGCCGCCGTAGCAATCAAAGTCGGTCAAAGAACCCAAAAAAACAGGATCGTAGCCGAAACCCGCGCCAGAACAGTGGCAACACTCAGCCGCGCAGCCAAGAGGATGGTCAAAATCCCAGTCGCTCCCAAGCTGAGGGCGGCAAAACTGCATCACAAATCCGTCAGGAGGGCCAGGAGGAACGCGGTCGCCGTCGCGGTGATCGTGACCGCCAGGGCAGCTCTGACCGGCCGCCAAGAAGCAGGCGTGATCAGAGAAAACGTCCTGACTCTGAGGAGGTCAGCGGACAGGTGAGCGCGCGTACCGGCGGGGTGGCCCGCCCACGGTCACAGGAGGGCAGGGGTCCACGCGCGCGCAACTCTAGTGGAACACGGCCGGGCGGTGCTGTTTCAGCTGAGGAGAGTGCCCGGCTGCAGGCTACGCATGTCGACTGGGACAAAAAAAGTTTCGCCGTTGAACCAACAGAAGGAAAAAAACGTTTTCAGGATTTTGACCTTCCGTCAGAGATCATGCACGCAGTCTCTGATCTTGGATTTGAGTATTGCACCCCGATTCAGGCGCTGAGCCTTGAACATGCTTTGGCTGGTAAGAATGTGGCTGGCAAGGCGCAGACCGGAACCGGCAAGACCGCCGCGTTTCTGATTGCCATCTTAACCCGCTATCTGCGCTCCCCTGAGAAACAGATGGAGAAACCTGGGGTGCCGCGCGCGCTTGTGATCGCTCCGACCCGCGAGCTGGTGATCCAGATTTGCAAGGATGCCGCCGACCTCGGCAAGTATTGCGGGTTGCGCACACTGGCGATTTATGGCGGCATGGATTATGAACGTCAGAAGAAAGAGCTGCTTGCGGCGCCGATCGACCTGCTGGTGGCAACGCCCGGCCGCCTGCTGGACTACTCGCGGCAGCGCGTAATAGATCTCTCTAAGGTGGATACGCTGGTAATCGATGAGGCCGACCGGATGCTCGACATGGGCTTCATACCAGATGTGCGGGTGATTATGAACCGTCTGCCCAGCAAGGACAAACGCGGGACCATGCTTTACAGTGCCACGCTCTCCGAAGATGTGATGCGTCTGGCAGCCCAGTGGATGGACAAACCGGTTCATATCGAGATTGAATCAGAGAATATGACAACAGACACAGTGAATCAGGTGGTTTATGTTGTGACTGCCAGCGAAAAGTTCACCGTGCTGTATAATCTTCTGCAGCAATATCCTGATACACGGATTCTTGTATTCTGCAACCGCAAGTCAACTACCGAGGGGATTGTTAGAAAGCTGCAGCGCTTGAATGTCTCCTGTGACATGCTCAGCGGGGATGTCAATCAAAACAAGCGCCTGCGGGTGCTGGAGGATTTCCGTGATGGCAAGGTGCGGGTGGTGATCGCCACCGATGTCGCTGGTCGCGGGATTCACGTTGATGATGTTGGCTTTGTGGTGAACTACGACTTCCCGTACGAGGCGGAGGACTATGTACACCGTATTGGGCGCACAGGACGGGCTGGCCAGGAGGGTACAGCCATCTCTTTTGCGGACGAAGATGAATCTTTCATTATCCCCGAGATCGAGGCTTTTATCAAGCAGCCGCTGAAATGCACTCTGCTGCTGGGGGATGATCCGCTGATGGCCGATATTCCGAAATTTGGACGTGCGCGTCCACCGTGTGCGCAGCAACCGCGGCAGGACGGCAAAACCTTGAAAGCTGTCAAAGAGTCCGATACTTTAAAGACGAGCGAAAAATCGGCTACGATCAGTGCGGAGCAGAAGAGTGCCGCTGTAACAACTGCGCCAGCTTCCGCGCCTACGAAAGACAGCCCGCACGCGGTGGAGACGCGGCGGTCAGAAACAGATACGAGTGACCCAGCCCAAAAAACACCGGAATCGAAAAAGGCACCGGAGATTGAAAAGGGGGCTGAATCTAAAAAAGTGTCGAAACCGGATGAGGCGACTGAACCTAAAAAAATGCCACCAGCGGAAGAGGCGATTGAAGACAAGACCGGGGGCGGTGCTAAAAGGGATTTTAGCCAAAGAAGGCCGCGCGGTCGGGGCACACCACGTCCAGCCCGAGCTGCTTCATCCGAGCGTGCTCCTGCGCCACCGAGGCGTCTTCGTGACCCGAACGTTACTGAGAATAACAGAACAACGGTTCCAGGCAAGATTGTGACCAAAGGTCCCCGTTTCAGCGAAGAGTGGGTTCCTGGCCAGTAATACAAATAACCGTCAATTGTGCGTAGCGAAATTGGTAAAGCAAAGCATTTCATCCTCTGCGGGTTTAAGAAATCGCACGGGTTTCATGATATTAGCACTCGGGCATCACAGCAAGAACATATATGCCTTCCGGTTCAATACTGTAAAGAACTCCGTACGGAAAGCGATGAACCAAACACCTCATCACCTGGCACAGGCTTGACTTTGCCTGAGCGTAACTCATCAAGCCGACGTTTAGCAACATCAGCCCATTGCCGGTCAACATGTGAATCAGGGCGGTTAAGAGTTCGCAACAATGAATCTATAACCATTGCCCGCTGTTCGACAGGCAATTGTTTTGCTTCATCAATTATATCAAGTGTAGTTGACATTTTTTTACTCCTTTAATGTAAAATATCATAAAAAACTGCCGATTTGCAACATACATTAATTCAATGCGACACCTCTGTGGTTCAAATTGTTTCCGCCTCCGCGCAGTACGGTGTGACATGAGGAAGTTCTAAAGTTCTAAAATGCGGGAGTTCTAAAGTTGAAGAGGTTTCCGCCTCCGCGCAGTACGGCGTGACATGTCGCTGCGTCCATCGTATAACGAAGGACATACTGGCTTTGCTTCTGCCTTCTGCAGTACGGCGTGACGTGTCGCTGCGTCCAACGGGTACCGGAGGACATACTGTCTTTGCTTCCGTTGCGTCCATCGTGTAACGAAGGACATACTGGCCAAGCATCCATTTTTCTACCCCTCTATATTTCTACCTCAAAAAAACTTACCACGCTGTCTGCGTACGACGCATAGGCAGGCGGCGAAAAGCTGGTTTAGTACCTCTCTTCTTAAATCCTATCATGTTTGCGAATTATTTTGCGACTTTTGCGTTTTTTTGCGGCTAAACATAGCGAAGCAAAAAAGAGAAATAATAGCCGCAAAAAGGCACAAAAAACGCAAAAGTGGAACTTCATTATTTTGAGGTAAAAATCTAAGAGGTGAAAAATCCTTCTACATGCTCAGGTCAGGACGGGCGTGGTAGATTTTTAAGGTAAATTTTCTCACCGCTCGTTTTCTCAAACAAAATGCCACTTGCAGCCCCTCTATACACATGATATAATTAAAATATAAAAAGGAGATAATTATGACCTCAATTGCGGTTAAGGACCTTAAAAAGCCTCGCGAACTGCGAGAAACACTAGCGCGTGAGCGACAGGTAATAGTAACAAAGGACGGACAGCCATTCGCCATTATGGTTGGAGTTGAACCCGATGCAGCAGACGACACAATGCGTGAAGTGCGGCGTGCCATGTTTTCCACCGCTGCTCTGCGTGCGCGGCGCAAGGCGGATCAGGTGCCGATCTCTACGGAAGATATCGAAGCTGAGATCAAAGCTGCACGCGAGGACCGTGTGAAATGACCAGGATCGTGCTGGACACTAATGTTCTTGTTTCCGGAATGATCAACGCCCACGGCCCTCCAGGGCGCATTGTGGATCTGCTTCGCGAAGGGCTGATTGAGTTGGTCGTGGATGATCGTGTGCTGTCAGAATATCGCATGGTACTCAACAGGCCCAAGTTTAAGCGCTATTTTGACAATCAGGCAGTCTGCGACATACTGAACTTCCTCGAACATAACACAACCTATATGGTTCCGGTAAAAACCATCAATGGTCTTCCTGACCCGGATGATGTGCCATTTGCGGAGTTAGCTCTCACAGCCGGCGTGCCTCTGGTTACGGGTAACACGGCTGATTTCCCGAAATCCCTGCTTCAGAATGTTCGTATATTCACACCAGCAGAATACATCAGAGAGCGCAAAGACACTTAGGACAGCTCTTCGACATGCTACTTCGACGGGGCTCAACACAGCGAAGCAAAAGAGAGAAATAATAGCCACAAAAACGCACAAAAAACGCAAAACAGGAACTTCATTGTTTAAGGTGAAAAATTTTTACTTTAAAACTTTTTCATTTTTTCTATGCATCGCGAAGCGTTGTTGACTAACGCAGCAATGACTATAACACAAACTATCAATGAATGTGATATGATAGCGCACATCACTTAAAAAAGTTTGGTTGCGGCTCTGCTGCGTTAGGGTTAATGGGTGTGCCTCATGAAAAAAGTTTCCGCAGCGGTATTTTCGATGGATTAAACGCTAGAAAGAGGGAACTGAAAGTGCTAGTATGTTTGTGTTTAAGAGCCGGAGTAAACACGTAAGTCCGATTTCCAATCGGACATTATGTCAGTTATTCTATGCAACGCGAAGTGTCACTTTTTTGTAAACCCACGAAAATGCACTGGGATTGAGGCAGGATTATGAATATCAAGAGTTTAGATAAAATATCCACAGGTTTAATCACACGTTTCTGGAATCGGGCGAAAAGTATCTCTCTCTACGGCAGTGATGCAAGGAAAATGTTCATCAAGGGGGGGAAGCGTATTATTTGATGTGTCAGGATTAAAGCGTAAAGTCGCAACAGGAGTTGCCCTGGGGTTAGCCGGAATGTTGAATGCAGCACAATTCAACCCAGGCGATAACATGTATTTAAGATTCATAGTAGATAACACAGCAATCGACCCACAAACTTGGACAGCAATCGGTCCAATCACATTAGGAGAAGCAACTCCAGAATCCTTAGCGAATAGTTATGCTATGAATACCTTTGGATTTAAAGATCATGGAGAATTAGATTTTGAACCAGCTCCAGAACCAACTTCTATGGCATTACTCGTATTAGGTATTGCGGCAATGGGTATGAGAAGAGGAAAAACTGATAGCAAAAAAGGATGTTAGGGACTACGAAACACACTAAACACACGAAAAGGGTGCTCTAGGTTAGGTTATTTTTTGAGGTAAACAGAGGGGTAGAAAAACAGGGTAGCGTGATAATTTTAAGGTGAAAAATGTTGAGGTGAAAAATATTGGTAGCGTTTATTGAAACCACCATTCTTCGCCTACGGCTACGCCATGGCACAGCAAAGGAACTTGACGCAGCATAGCCGCAAACAATTTTTTCCCGCTAATCTCCGCGAATATTGCACTTTAGATTTTCCCTCTACTTCCGGCTTCGAGCTTCGCTTTTACGCCGTGACGAACGGTGGAGTCGTTAATGGATAAAAATTTAAAGCGCAGAGTCCTGTGTTAAAATTGCAAGTCATGTTTTAAGAGTGATCATATGATAAGGGTATTTCAAGCGATTAGCGACCCCACGAAGTGGGGATGAAATACCCTTATCCATTCGCGGAGATTCGCGGGTAAAAAAACTCTGTGAACTCTGTATGGCACGCCGTAGCCTTGGCGTAGGAGGGTGCCTGATGTGAGAGATAAAAAAACGAATGGTAGTAGTACGGGGTGTTGCGCTCGTAGCACACGACCGGCCTTCATTGCTTCCGCGTTGTGAGTTTACGGTGTGACGTGTCGCTGCGTCCATCGTGTAACGAAGGACATACTGGCTTTGCTACACTGTCAGGCTCATACCTCTTCGTTCTGCGAACGACACCGGACGCAGTAGTGCTTGACATACTGATTGTCGTTTCGCTCTGAGACAATAAAAACTTTAGATCTCTAGAATTTTAGAACTCTTATATTTCTACCCCTCTATATTTCTACCTCACAAACAACCTATCACGCTGCCTGTCTGCGTGCGACGCACAGGCAGGCACCCATATTTTACCTGAAATCATCGTAACTTCTCAATAACCCGCTTTGGGACAGCCTAAAGGCTGGACAACAAACCTTACGCAGCAGCCGTTTGTTGTTCACCCTTTAGGGTGCCTTAGTTCTCTGACCGATTATTGAAAAGTTACAAACCATCGTAGTAAAGCGCTTCGCGATCAGACAATTGACCGCGTCTGATTTTTCTGTGTATAAGCTCCATATCCGCATTGCGGACTTTCCCCGTTGTCGGGAGAACTCGCGAGGCATAAGTCAGAATTCCGCGTTTTTCCCGAGTGTAGCGTAGCTGACTCAGCCACAGCACGGCTGCTGCAATCACTGAAATCAGCAGGATGATTTCGCGAAACGAGCAGCGCGCAGACAAATTTTTACCGGATTTTGAAGATTCGCGGTTATTATCCTGTGTGCTCTTACTTTGCTGATAGCGGCAGCGATCACAACAAATGCAGTCCAGCTCATCCCTGTGAATCACGCCGTAGTCGCAGCGTGCGAATGGCACATTCGGAATCCATTGCCGCAATAAACGAATACGATTTAGCAGCGCCAAAAACGCGCCGGCAGGACAGAGATTGCGGCACCAGAAGCGTCCAAAAAACACTGACAGTAAAACCGCGGCTGTACCGAAACAGAGAATCACAGTCGAACGGGAGGAACTGAAGAAGGAAACGAGCGGATCTGCTGTAAATATCGCGCCTCCCCCGCCGCACCCGAAGAAGATCACCAGAGCAAACAGCAGGATATATTTAACAAACCTGGCATAGTGCCAGATTTTTTTGTCGGGTGTGTGGCGAATACCGCAGCCGGCCAGTTCCTGCAGTGCGCCAAACGGACAGAGCCAGCCGCAGTAGATATTGCCGAAGAGCACAACGAGCAGAGGCACAGCCACAGTCAGCACTAACGGCACAAGGGAGTGGAGCGGAGGCAACTCCAGTGCCAGCAGGCGCAAGAGATGATCGGTCGAATACTGCATATTCAAATGCACCCCTGCCAGCAGAAGCACCAGGAACAGAAACAACCGGCGTTCCATGCGAACTGCCCTTTTCCTGAGAAACAACGCTGATGCGCACAGCAGTGCGAAAAATAAGAGGGAGCCGTAATCCGCTATCGGTATCGAACGCGGTTGCGCACTTGATTTTCCCTCAAAACTGGCGGCACCGGATACAAGAGTCTGCTTAAATGCATTACAGGTGAGAGTTGCTCCGCTGAGAGCATCGATACTCTGCAGATGGTGGCTGGATAGGTCATCTCCGATGAACTGCTTCATCCATTGTTCTGTCATGCGCAGATAATCCGGTGTTTCCCGATGCCTGTAAATCTTGTAATCAACCAAGCGGTTTCCATTGTCGACAGCCACCGCCATCCAAAGCGGCCCGCCATAGCCGAAAACATCTGGTGCATGTTCCCGTGAATCGAAGATACGGATATTCTTCCCTCCCGCCTGTTTCTTCAACATCTCAGTCGCTTCCTCGTAACCAAGTTCAGTGGCATCTCGGCTTGAGGAGGCGTGATAGCCTATAAGCAACAGAGCCGCCATTCCAAAGAGGAGATAGCCGGCAACACGTAAGCGGTCGGTCTGGCGAGCACCGGAGAGTGCCGCACGAATTGCAGGGGCGAAAAGAACCGGATAAATATTTACGGCCAGAAGCACAGCAACCAGAAACAGAGTTTGTGTTATTCCAAACACGGGCAGAAACAGCATGCCGATCAGCACTCCGCCGATGGCGCCGCCAAAGTGATCATACATTTCCACAGTCGAAGCTGTACGCAGGGCGGTTGGCGGCAGCAGCAGCGCAGCTGCGGGAAAGTAAACGCCGCTGAACAAGCCGAACAGGAACAGCGCCGCGAAATAGGCGGCCATGGGCAGAGCGTCAGGCAGCAGAATGATCGCCGCGGTACTTAGCACATGCACAGGCAATATCAGGTGCAATATATTTTTGCGCCGTGCCAGCAGGGCACCACAAAAAAGTCCCAGCATAAAAAATGCTGAAATAAGCCCGATGTAAAGAAAAATAGAGCCGAAGCGCGATTGAAAAAGAAACATCAGGACAACATTCAATGCCAGTCCGACAAAGCCGGTGGAAGCCACCAGAAAGACGCTATCAAAAACGGCTGGTTTATTCCGTCTGGGTCGTCCCAGATAGATCGCCCGCAGGAAACCGTAAATCAAAAACAACGACAAAAAGAGCACAAATCCATGCCTGGAAAACTTGACAACAGCCTGCACGCTTTTTTCACCGGCGCCTCCTTGCCGTGCGGCCAGCAGTAACGCATGAAACAGAGCCTGCGGATGGCGGTCGCGGTTAATCAGCTTTTCATTTTTTATCTTATTGTAAGCTTGCAGCTGAAACTCAACGCGGTCGATAGGATAGAGCGAGCGCAAACCTGACGGCGGGAAAATATCTGCCGCGCCATCAATTGCAGCAAAGCGGGCAACCAGTTGGTCGGCACTCTGAGTGAGGACATTATCCGCGCCGGATGCCAGCAACCACGTTTCATCACCTGGTTTGACGGCCATATCCGCAAAGACACCTCTCAGGGTCTGAAAAACAGAGGCGCCGATCCGCACAAGTTCGCCACCCATAAAATTTTCACCACCGGGCACACGCACCCCGACCACACCGCCGGGAGCCAGAGCGCCCCTTATAAGATGAAAAAACTCTTCTGTATAGTAACGGTTGCCGGCAAGTGTCGCTATATCCGGCTGCTTGAGAATCACGAGGTCGAAGCTCCGGCTGTCCTGCAAAAAACGGCGCGCATCCATTGCCGGCATCTCTATTTTGTCGAGACCGGTTTTCATATCGGACGGCAGAACTTCAATTAGGCGGTCGGGATAGCGGAGATCAGGGTGCAGCCATGTTATATGAGTGATCGACGGCAGCTGCGCCAGACGACGGCAAAGCGAATAGGCATCGGTTCCCAACACCAGAATACGGCTGGCGTCCGGTTTCTGCGCTAGGTGCAGCGCCGCCAATTGCGATACGTACTCTGTCTGAGGTATGGTTTCACTGACGCTCTCAAACGAAATCACATTGAACTGATCGCCTTGTAAACCGTAGAGATAACGCGCCTGTGCTGTGGTGAACGTCCCTTGATACTGTTCGGAAGGCAACAGACGCTCCCAGGCCTTGTGATTCTCAAATCTGTTCCAGAACCCGGAAAAGGCCAAGGCGGCCAAAAGCACAGCCACACCCGCCAAAACAATTTTTTTTCGGCACGAAAGGAATACGGCTGTGGTCAGCATCAGGGCGCTGACCAGGAAAATAAACTCCGACCATACTCCCGCCATCAGAAGAGCTGTAACCGCCACACCGCCGGCAAAGCTGCCCAGCGCCTCAGCAATATAAACCCGTGATACAGGAAGAGCTCTTTTTTGCTGTTCGAACCAGCGGCAGCTCAGCGGAAAGAGCATTCCCGTCACAAAACTGACCGCTGAATTTACCAGAAAAGAAACTGGAAGCATTTTAAACAGCGGAAACAGTTCCCAGCTTCTGATTCCAGCCAGTTCGCGGGAGTTCCGAAACAGAAAATGCTGAAGAATATACGCCGGAATGTACAACAAAAAGAGCAGGTCCACATGCGGCAATGGCGGGGTTTTCCGGGCGGCCATAGCACCCAAAGCAACCCATAACAGCCAGGAGCTGAAAAACACACCAATGCCCAGTTCGCTGCCTTCATAGACTGACAGAAAATCGCGAAATAAAAGCGTCTGGGCCACCAGCGGGAAAAACCCCAGCATGGCGGCGGTCAACATAGAGGTGAAATTTCTGTATGTGGTATTCTGCATTTATCAATTCTTAACTCTGCAATTTCAGCTTACCCTGACATGGGTTCGGAGAGTAGCGACACAGCATCGCTAGTAACTTCTATTTTTTCTCGCTGAAAACAATCGCTTCAAAAACCTGGAACTGGCAATCCGCGCGCCATGCATCGGGCGGCAGTCCGGCCTTCACGCAAAGCTGGGTCAAGGTTTCCTCGATCCCCCAGCCCTGTTCCGGTGCGACCTGCGGCAGAAAAACAGCGCCGCGCCCATGTTTTGATAACGTGATTCCATGTTTCCCGATTACGATATCCTTCCATGAAGAGACTGCTACGGGAGGGCTGAGCGCGGAAATTTCGATATGTAATTTCGAGACTTCATCGGCTTTAACCGCTTTAAACCGATGATCATTAACCGCGGAATCCACTGCCCGGTCAATAACCGCTTTGTAAAGCTCCCGTTCTGGAATTATTTCGCCTATGCAGCCGCGCAACCGCCCGTTCTCATGCAGGGTGACAAACGCACCCATAACATTTTTCATGTTGGCGGTGATTTCCACACCGATATCAGCAGGCACGGGTTTTTTGCCGTATTTCATGTAAAACTCAATCGCTTGTCGGGCCAATCTGAGCAGGTTGTTCTTGTCTGCATCGGAGAGCTGCGATGCACCCTGCTCAACCACAGACTCTTTAGTCCGCCACACACCGGTAAATGCGGCCGAAATATAAGAGACACAGTGGGACCAGTCACCGGTCAGGCCGCCGGATGTGTCATATTTAAGCAGATGCACCCCGGCATCCTCAGGCAGCATGGCAAGCAGGATCAAGACCGGGCAGCGCCCGCAAATGGTTGCACTGGTAGATTCGCAATAGCTGAAAAATCCAGCTGGATCTTTCTGTCGGATTTTATCGAAAGCGCCCATATCCAGCTCTCGCAGGTTCTGTTGGATATCATTTTCAAATGGCATGTAGCTAAAATTTGCTCCGTAATGCGTGAAATCCGAACTGACCACCACGAGTGTGTCGGAGTCGATATATTGCAAAAGAATCTTGGCAATTTTCTGGGCGGAATTTACACTCAACTGTCCGACAACAACAGGCACCAGCTTGAAGTCGCCCAGGACATGCTGTAGCATCGGCACTTCGATCTGCACGCTGTGCTCGCGCTCGTGCGCCTGCATAATTGACTGAAATTCAGGATGTTTCCTAAGTCTGGAGATGAATTCAAAATCAAGCTCCACCTCACCAAGCGGGGTGGCAAGGTGGGTGATGTCGGGAATACTCACGATCCCGGGCATGGCCAACTGATGGCTCGGCCCCAGCACAATCACGCGTTTAAACGAGGTATCTTCGATCTGCTCCAGGCCGTATGCCGCCACCTGCCCGGAAAATCGGTAGCCCGCATGGGGAAGCAGCAGAGCCATCACATTATCGAGTTTCTCCTGCTTCACCCTTGTCAGATAGCCGTCCAGCTCTGATGCAAGCCGCTTGGGGTCGGCATCGTACCAGGTTCCCGCCAGCGCTGAGTGCATAACCTTTTTCTCTATTTTCATAGCTTGTTTCTCCGGTTCTTTCTTTTTTTCGCAGCAGCCAGAGATGGTTAAGTTCAAGGCTGCCATCATCAGTAAAATATTTGTAAGCTTCATATTTCCATCCGCCATTTAAGTTTCAGCCCTTGGCCGAAGGGCAGGGCAAACACATTGATTCTTAGTCGCTTAGGCGGCTAGATTCGCTAACGCGCACGTCCCTGGGAGCGCCGACGTCCTCGTCGGCATTGCTGAGACCAAAGCCGACGAGGACGTCGGCGCTCCCAGAACAACCACTACGATTAAAAACACTGCTCTTGAAAATCGTCCACCAGCATCGTTGCCGCCATCGTAAACCGGAGACGTGTCCGAGCTCAGTAGGTCCGGTTTCCAACCGGACATGTCCGATTGGAAATCGGACCTACGTTGCTCCCGCACAAAAGACGCGAGCTCTTTACTCGTGCACTTTAACACTCCGCGCCTTGCGCGGACCTAGGACCTTACCAAAGGGCAAGACAAACATGCTGGTCCTTAAAAACATGTTGTCGGTGGGCCAATCTTAATCTCAATCCTAATCTCAATCCTCGTCTCTTTCGGTTTGTCCTGGTCACTGCTGCTTGATTAGGATTGTGATTAAGATTGTGATTAGGATGAATCACCCTCCGCCCCACAACTTTCCCAAATCAAGCGGCTCATAAATCAGTTCTCGCGATTGCTATTCCGCAGGGCGGAATCATATAATTCGGCGCAGCCGAATTATTCTTAGTTGCTATTCAATCAACTCCTGTAATAAAAAACAAGAAACTAAGTCGCACGTTCGCATCAAGTGTTGAGTGAAAGCACTTAAAGTGGTGTTTAAAACAACCACCAACTATTAACCTTTGGGAGTCAAAGTGCACTATTTTACGCTTTATTCACTCCGTATAGATGAAGTACCTCAAGCTTCCAGCTTGAATGAAAATGTTTTCTGCAAGCAAGATGCTTGCACTACTTCATTATCACTTTTACGGTAACGTCTCAATAATCCGCTTTGGAGCAGCCTTCCTCCTTCGCCAAGGCTACGGCGCGACAAGAAAGGCTGGACAACAATCCTTACGGGGCAGCTGTTTGTAGTTCACGCTTCCCTGTCACGGCGTAAAACGAAGCTCATCCCAACCATTTCGCCGGTTTTTTCAAGCTCTCTTCATTCAGAGGTACGACCCGTCCCGGGTACAGTAGGCGTCGCCCCGCCGCACATATTTTTAGCACAACAGCGGAAACTGCCGCAAACGAAACCCTGATGAAATTGCGCCGTTTCATTGCCAGACCCCCTTTAATTCTCTTCCGCAGGCGTCGCACCTGCCGTGTTTTAGTTCGTTTTCCAGAATTGTAAAGCCTTTGCGTTTTATCAACAGCTTCCCGCAGGCGGGGCAGTAGGTGTTTTCGCTCCGCTCACTTAAAACATTTCCTATGTAAACATGCTTCAAGCCCTCTGCCGCGGCGATCTGACTGGCACGATTGAGGGTGGCCGGGGAGGTTGGCGGCAGATTACGCAGGCGGTGTTGTGGAAAAAAGCGTGAAAAGTGCAAGGGCGTCTCCGCACCCATGTATTGCCTGATCCAGCGCACCAGCTGCTGCAACTGGCTGTCGCTGTCATTCAAAGTAGGAATCAGCAGATTGGTCACTTCGACCAGCACACCGCTCTCCTTTGCCAGTACCAGCGCGTCAAGCACCGGTTGCAGAGTGGCGCCGCACATATCACGATAAAATGAATCAGAGAGCGCCTTCAAGTCGATGTTGGCAGCATCCACATAACGACACAACTCACGCCAGGGCGCCTTGTTGATATAGCCGGCTGTAACCAGCACGTTTTTCAGTCCCGCCTCGTGAACTCTGATTGCGCTGTCGAGCGCATATTCATAGTAGACAATAGGATCAGTATAGGTGTAGGCCACAGAACGGCAGTTATGTTTAATCGCCAATGCCACAACCGATTCAGGCGGAACTTCAACCGCTGAAGAATCTTCCGGATCACACTGTGAAATCTCCCAGTTCTGACAGTTTTTACAACGCAGGTTGCAACCCACCGTGGCCAGCGAGAGAACCGGTGTGCCCGGCAGAAAGTGAAACATGGGCTTCTTTTCCATTGGATCAACATGGATAGAGCAGGGAAAACCATAGGTGACGGCTGTTAATTTGCCGTCTATATTGATACGAACCCGGCATTCACCTCGCTGGCCCGGTTCCATAATGCACGCTTTAGGGCATAATCCGCACTGTACGTTTTTCTTCATTGTCTTAAATTGTATCATATAAAGCGGAATGCGCAAATCCGGTTGAGTTGACATGAATCCCGCCACACAAAAACTCGGAGTTTAAACATGTTCGATATTCGGTTTGCACCGCAGGCAATTATCGACTTGGATGAAATCAAACATTATGTAGCGGATCATCTATCAAACGTTGCAATCCAGCCGATACAGGAAGATGTCGCTCGTAGAGCGACTACTACAGGAATGCCAAAGATCTTCCGACAGACAAAGTTTCGGAAAGAACAATTTATTGTTCTTTTGCGCCCTGTAAGCGACTAATTCTCTCTTCGCTGACCATTCTGCATTCTGACTTCTGAATTCTGACCTCTGAGAAGCAAGACAAGCACGAAGGTTCAATGCTGAACCTTTGTGCGTATCTTGCTGCGCCCGTACCACACCTGCCACAGGAAAAGCCCGCGGCCAGGGGCTGATGGCACCCGTGAGGTGCGCGGCAAATGTTCGTGCAGCAGCTCGTGAACTGCCTCTGGTTGCTCGTCGCCTTTACCAACTCGGATCAGAAAGCCCACCATGCTGCGCACCTGTTTATATAGAAAGCCGCTGCCCCTGACGCTGAATGTGACCTCTGTGCCGCGCTTGGAGATGGTGAAGCGGGTGATCGTGCGGACGTGAGTTTCAACCTCGCGCTTGGCATTGGCGGCAAACGACGTAAAATCATGCGTCCCGACAAAGTAGGCGGCCGCAGCACGCATGGCCTTCAGATCCAAATCATGACGGACGTGACTGCAATACAGTCGCTTATCAGGTAGGACAACCGGCGCTGCGGAGACAAAATAGCGGTACTCCTTGGAGAGCGCTGAGCGCCGGGCGTGGAACTCAGGGTGTGCCACGGTCACCTGCAACACCCTGATGTCCTCGGGCAGGTGCGCGTTCAACGCGAAATAGAGTGAGCGGGTTGAGAGGCGGGTGACAAGATCAAAATGCGCGACCTGCCCCCGGGCATGCACACCGGCGTCGGTGCGCCCGCTGCCGTGCAGCTTTACAGTGCAGCCCGTGATGCGGGCGCCAGCCTCCTCAATCTCCTGCTGCACGCTCTGACAATGCGGCTGCACCTGCCACCCGGCGTAATTGGTGCCATCATAGGCAATCACCAATTTGAAACGGCGCGTTGCGGGGGTAACATTTGAACTCTCGGCATTGGTTGACATTTTATCCTCTTAGTCGCTTAAGCGACTAAACGCACGTCAATGCGTCAGGCAGTAGGTCACAAGATTGGCGCCGAGCAGGAGGGAGTCGCCGGGAGCATAGCCGTAAGCGAGGGGGTGATCGTCACCCTGCCACCCGGCTGCCATATCAAAGGGGCTGTAAAAGACCCGCTCCGCCCCATCGATCTGAAGGAACTCAATAACCGGTGCGCTCAAGGCGGGATATTTGGCCCTGACAGCCAAGGTGAAATTCACCTGATCAACCTTAAAGGGCCCCTGTTGAAAAAGCGAATGACTGGCCGGCAGCTTTTTAAAGGCGCTGGCTGGGAAAAGTCCGCTCATCTCACGGTAAACCGCTTTGCCAAACTCGTTCAATCCAAGTGAGTTGTCAATCAGCAGATACCCGCCCCCTTGCAGATAACTCCGCAGAGCGGAGCGTTCCGCCTCATCCAGCGAAAAGTCGCTGATCCCCGAGAGATAGAGAAAGCTGTAATCCGCCAGCGGATCAGTGTCGAGTCGGATGGTCTTGACAAGATAGTTGGCTTTAACACTCAGGTTTTTCTTCATGAAACGCAGGAGGTTGTTGGCCCCGCCCGGTTCGGTGTTCCATACACCACGGGTGCGGATCTGCGCAAAGACCACTGGATCGCTGCTGTCCTGCAAATCCTCATCACCATAGACCTGCGCCCGGGCATGCGCCTGACCAACCCTGAAATAGCCCATTGCATAAGCAACCAGATTCAAGCCGAGCCTGACAGATGAAGGGTGGTCATAGTAATCGGCCTGCTGCACCAGATCTGGTGTGGTCTTGTCCCAGCCTGCCCCCATACCGTAGGCCGAGACAACTGCCGCGACCCGCGAGCCAATGTAAATCGCGTCAAGCACGGGCAGCACATCTTTTTTGGTTTTGGTGCTGACCTGCATCGTGTCGGCCACCATGTGAAAGATCGGATGATCTTCAGGCAGACGGCGGATCTGCAGCTCCGGCAAGCTCTGCTTAAGCTCCAGCAGTGCAGACTTGTAGAAATACGGCGAACCAACCACTGAATCAAACCAGGCCATACCGCCGGCAAGCAGATATTTCCGCAGCACCTCGCGGTTGGCATCGGTGAAGTTAAGCGAACGTCCGCCCGAGAAATAGAGCACCGGGATCTCCGCTGGCGTGGAATCGAAGCCATCGAGCGCGGTTGTCTGCACCTTGTAATCCATGTTAAGGTGTTTGTAGGCCGAGCGCAGCAGCGACTGGCAATCAGCTGGCACCATGTTCCAGTCATAAACCCGGGTGGTCTGGCCTTCCTCCCAGGTGTAATCAAGATAAGAGCCCCAGATCACCTTGCCGATCAAAGTCGAGGGGCTGGGCGGGCGTTTTTTCTCTGAACGTCGCAGGGGCGTGGCAGGCAGCGGCAGCGGCGGCAGAGCTTCGCCCCCCTGACGCATCTGTGGTTTAGCTTTGGGCGGCAAGCCAATTGGACGCAGGAAATCATCCTCGCCCGCATGTACGGCCATCAGCGTAAGCGTGACGGCAGCAAGCATCATCAGTTTTAGTTTCATAGTGTAACCTCCTATAAGCAGCTTTTCGCTGCAAGTTAAAAGTAGAGCAAGCATCCTGCTTGCTATGAAATTTCATCCAGAGTAGCGTGAAATAAATATGTATAGAAAGTAGCACAGGCGTCCCGCCTGTGTTGGCCGCCAAATTCACAGCCGAGACGGCTATGCGACTTTTCGCCGACGAACGATCGACAAAGTTCGCGACAAAGTTTGTGCATTGCGAGTCGAAGTTGCAAGGCGGCTGACCAGGAACGCGAGCCCTCCGGCTGTCACCGGCCCGCGGTACAGTGCTGCCTCACGGTAATGTGCTGCCTGCTTTGGAAAGTCAGAGATGCTCTTCCATTGCCCCTTTTCAACCGACTCAAGCAAGATCTTCTCTTCCTATGTCAACGTCATTTTATTTTCCTCCTAAATATTTCTTCTGCAAGATGGAAAACAATGTCTTCAAATGCAATGCCGCGTTCGACTCTCAACCATTCGTTCTTGTCATCATTCCAGCCGTATGGTTTCATGCATTAAAATTAACACAAAGTGTGCATTGAGGCAACAGTAATTGTTCTGGTTTATTCTGGCAGGGCGCACCTGCGAATCGGTGCAATAATCCACCGTGTAACGGCGGATTTACTTTGGTTGCAATGTAAGTATGTCCTCCGCTATGCGGTGGACAACAATGACTTTGAAGGTTATCCGGTAATATGCACCGATTCACAGATGCGCCCATTCTGGCACTAAAGAAAAATCGACAAAGTTCGCGACAAAGTTTATGCAACGCGACCCGCAGCTGTCGGGCGGCTGACCATGACCGCGCCAGCGAACGACAGTGAAGCGCAATGAGTCCGATGTGTTTTGTGAAACCACAAGGAACCTAGCGCAACGTAGCCGCAACCAATTTTTGCCACTGAGGCACTAAGGGGTACAAAGGATACGCTAGGTTGTTTTTAAGTAGAAACCAGCTGTCGCTCTCTGAGCTTTAGCGGTCAAGAAATAGAGGGGTAAAAGATCTGTTGCAACCTTGTTTAAGGCAACCACCAACCATCCATCTTTTGGAGTCAAAGTGCACTATTTTACGCTTTATTCACTCACTATAGATGAAGTACCTCAAGCTTCCAGCTTGAATGAAAATGTTTTCTGCCAGCAGGATGCTTGCACTACTCCATTATCACTTTTAGGGTCACGTCTCAACAACTCGCTTTGGAACAGCCTAAAGGCTGGACAACAAACCTTGCGCAACCAACACAGGCGGGACGCCTGTGCTACTTTAAAACTCAGCCTGTCCCTCAGCCAATTTATCCTCCAGCACCTTTAACAGGCTGCGTGCCTCAATCTCCTCCTGGGTCCAAGGGCTCTCCTTGCGGATTAGAGCAATCTGGTGTTTGGCCTGGGCTAGGCGACCCATCTTGAGGTAAAGCTTGGCCAGTTCAAGACGCAGCTTAGGGGTGTAGGTTTCGTCGGCCTCGGCCAGCAGCGTCCGCTGGATACATACAACGGCTTTGCGCGGCTGATTGTTGCCGACCAGTGCCTGCACTTTCAGCAGGTTCATACGGGGCGAGGCGCGTTCTTCCGGGATATCCCACTCAATCATATCCAGTTCTGCGAGGCTCTCGCGATAAAGTCCCTGGCTCAACAGGTTCTGCAGACGGAAATAACGGCTGTTGTATTCGAACATCACTGCGCGGTCCAGTTTGCCATCCGCAATCAGAGCAAAGGACTTTGGAATGGCCAGGTAGAGCTTCTGGGCAGTGGCAAAGTTATCCAGGATCAGCGCAGTGTCGGCCAGGTAGATGTCGAGCAGACGCTGCCCGCCGCTATCCAGCTCAGCGCGGTTGATGGAGGAGAGCAGTTGCCGAGCATCCTCAGGACGATTGAGGCAGAGGTTCAGCATGCCGCCGCAGTGCAGGGCTGCAAAAGCGAGTGCCTGCGGCTCTTTCACTTTGTCGAGAATAACTCGAAAGCAGCTCTCTGCCAGCTCATACTGCTCACCCACCTGCTGAACGCCCAGCGCCAGCTCAATCATCATTGGATTGAGATCAGCTGCTGGAATGCGGTCAACAGCGGCCAAGGCGCGCGCCGCAAATGCAGCTGCCTGCGCCTCACGCAGGAAAAAGAAGTACCCATGCGAGATCAAAGCATACCCCTCGGGCTGGATGCCGCGCTCCTTTTCCTGCCGCACCGCGCGCTCCAGCAATGCGAGTGCGCGGTTGTCATCACCTTCA
>JBAYXX010000042.1:0-34232 GCA_041673345.1 Kiritimatiellia bacterium | reverse complement strand
TTTATGAAAGCCACAGGCAACCTGACCGAGGCCGAGAAACACTACCGCAACGCGCTGGACATACGGGAAACCCTCGCCGCGCGCGACCCCGGCAGCGCCGACTGGCAGCGTGACCTCTCCGTCAGCCACAACAAACTGGGCGATTTCATGAAGGCCACCGGCAACCTGACCGAGGCCGAGAAACACTACCGCAAGGCGCTGGAGATCGCCGAAACCCTCGCCGCGCGCGACCCCGGCAACGCCGGCTGGCAGCGCGACCTCTCTGTCAGCCACGACAAGCTGGGCGATTTCATGACGGCTACCGGCAACCTGCCCGAGGCCGAGAAACACTACCGCAAGGCGCTGGAGATACGGGAAACCCTCGCCGCGCGCGACCCCGGCAACGCCGACTGGCAGCGCGACCTGTTTGTCAGTTATGCCAAGATGGCAGGCTTTGAAGAACAGCAAGATGCCGAAAAAGCACGCGTTTGGTGGCGCAAGGCGCATGAACAACTTCTCGGCATGAAGCAGCACGGGATACTGCAACCGACGGATGAAAAGTTCATCGAGTTCACGAAGAAGAAAGCGGGGTTATGAAAAGTATGACCACCGCTTTCGAAGATGGCCGCAAATGGAACGACGAGTTGAGGAATGATTTCAAAGCTCTGCGCGAAGCAGGTCGCGACCATCCTGAGATGAAGAAGATCGAAGCTCTGTTAAATGCGCATGAGCAGCAAGGCAATTAGTGAAAATCAGTGGGTGAAACTGTTAACAAGGAGAAGAGATGAAAAGATTAGCATGGTTGTTGATTCCAGCCTTGATGGCGGGTTGTACGCATATTGGCACGAAGAGCGTGCAGCGGGATATGCCGGGGTTTAACGAGGCGATGGCACTGGCTACAGATGAGCAGTTGCTGAATAACCTCGTGCGATTGCGGTTTAAAGATTCGCCGGCCTTTATGTCGGTAGCCAGCATTATGGCGAGCGAAAGCCTTTCAATGGGCAGTTCGGCCGGTCTGGCTGTGACTGATATAAATCCGTTGGGAACTGAGAGTAAAACCAAGACATTTGGCGGGCAGATCGGCTACTCGCAGATGCCCACTATCAGCTACCGTCCACTCCAGGGTGTGGAATTCTCTCAGCGGCTGACGCGCCCGATCAAGCTGGAAACCATGATGTTTCTCGGTATCTCAGGCTTCGATTTTCTAACTATCTGGGAGCTATTCACAGAAAGCTTCCATACGCAGAGCCCGCCGCCTCTCGCCCGGCCACTGGCAGACTCTCCGTTTGCAGATGAAGTAGATGTTGAACACTTTGGCCAACTGTTGTTGCAGATCGGCGATGAGAATGATTTTATGTATCGCGATCCATTCAAGTCGCGGCAGATGCGTGCCATGCCAGGAGCGGAGACAGAGTCGCTACGCAAACGCAATGCCAGCGTGATGGCGGAGATTTTGCTGAAACGTTTTGCCGCACAATATAGCAAAGAGCAGCAGATGGCGTTCCGCTCCAACTATCTGACCGGCGATGTGGTGCTGATTTACCGCTCGCTGCTCGGCGTGCTTTACGACCTCTCAGCAGCTACCGACAACACCAATCCCTATCTGAAGATCCTATCCGGCAGCCATCCGCAAGATGCTTATTGTGCCACAAAGTATCGTGGCACCTTGTATTGGGTCGCGTATGCCGACGAAAACTCAAAGACCACCATCTCGCTGCTCTCGATCCTCTATAACGCGATCTCGGACACAGGCGAAGCCGCCATGCCCAACTTATCTATTCCTCTGAGGTGAGAACATAAATGAGCAAACAGGACAATCGAGGCGCTGCTGGAAGCAGGGAGCAAATGAATGCGGAAAAGTTTATGGGAACAGAGAGTAGCAGGTGCGCAGGAACTGCTGTAACGGGAAACAATCCAGCGGGAGCTGCGCTCCTGCTGAAGGAGGTATTATGAAAAGACTACTCACCATCGACGGCGGCGGGATACGGGGCGTACTGGCACTCGAGATCCTGCGGGAGATCGAAGCGTCCATCCGGCTACGGCACGGCGTGGCCCTGCACCAGTACTTTGATTTGATCGCAGGCACCAGCACCGGGGCGATTATCGCCACCTGCCTCGCCTGGGGCATGACAGTCGAGCAGGTCGCCACGCTCTATCACGAACGTGCGTCGGATATCTTCGCGCCTAACCTCTGGCACCGTCGCCATAAAAGCCGCTTTCGCAACGACCGCTTCGACGCCTTCCTGCGCAAAACGCTGGTCGAGGCGGATGGCTCGCCCGCCACGCTGGGTACGCAGTGCCTGAAAACCCTACTGCTGGTGGTGATGCGCAATGCAACAACTGGCTCATCGTGGCCGATCTGCAACAACCCCGCCGCCCTCTACAACGACCGCTCACTCTCGGACTGCAATCTCGACCTGCCCCTCTGGCAGATCGTGCGGGCCAGCACCGCCGCGCCCACCTACTTTGAACCCGAGCGGCTGGCTTTGGGTGACCAGCGGTTTCACTTTATCGACGGCGCGGTTTCACCCTATAACAACCCGTCACAGATCGCCTTCCTCTTCGCCACGCTGCCCGAGTACCGCATTAATTTTGAAACTGGTGAAGAGCGGTTGCTGCTGGTCTCAGTCGGCACAGGCATGACGCGCAAATACCCCATGCCCATGGCAATCGAGAGCATGCACCTGCTCGACCAGGTGAAGTTCTCGTTTAACCTACTGATCGACTCTGTGACCGCGCACGAGGATCTGCTGTGCCGGCTCTGGGGTCGCTGCCTTGTCGGCGATCAGCTCGACTCAGAGATCGGCGACCTCAAGCACAACAACCTGATTCCAAACAAACTCTTTACCTACCTGCGCTACAACCCTCTCTTCACACGGGAAGAGATCATCCACCCAGCATTGGGCAACCTGCTCGAACTCGACAACCTCAGCGCAATGGATTTTTTACGGGCTGCCGGAGCCTCTTACGCAAAAACAACTGTTACAAAGGAACACTTGCTATGATCATGCTCGATCCTGTCCATCCAGCCGGAAGAACTCTGCGTCAACGCTTCGGCCTGCTCGTTTTAGCGTTGCTGGCTGTTGCGACCTGCGCCATCGGCACCCTTGGATTTACCCAGTATCAAGCTGTTTCAGCAAGCCCCTATTCCCTGGCGGATGCGTTCTACCAGAGCCTCCAGCTTTTTACCCTTGAATCAGGAGTGATCCCCCACCCTATCCCCTGGCCTCTTAAAATTGCCCGCTTTCTTGCGCCTGTCTTGACTTTCACGGCTGTTGCCCAAGCGCTCGCAGTTATTTTCCACTCAGAGGTGCGAAACTTCCGGCTGAGCCGCAGTCGTGGCCACATTGTCATCTGCGGCGCGGGAACCAAAGCATCGGCCCTTATCCGCGATTACTGCTGCGGACAACAGCGCGTCATCATTATCGACAGCAAGGCTTCGCAAGTTCTGCAAGATGTGCCTGCGCAGGCGGACGTTTTTGCGATTCGCGGTGATGCCACAGACGGGGAGACGCTCAGACAGGCCCGGGCGGAGCGTGCGGAGCGGGTTTTCATCACTACCGGTAACGACAGCGTCAACATCGAGATTGCGGCCAGCCTGATGCGTCACTGCAAGGCCTCTGCCAGCCGAGCTGGACGCGTTGCCTGCCACATCCATCTGGTTGACCGGCAAACTGAAGAACTGTTCAAGCGGCACCGCATCTTCAAAGATGCCGCGGCCCAGATCGACATGCACACCTTTAACGTATACGATAACGCGGCGCGCCTGCTCTGGCGCGAGCGCCTGCAGGTATGCGGCCCGCTTGCGCCAGACGACGCCAGATCCCTGCACACAGTGATCGGCGGTTTGGGGCAGATGGGCGAGGCGGTGCTGCTGCGCCTCGTCCGCAGTGCTCACTATGCAAACGGTCTCAAACCAACAGTCACCATTATCGATCTCCAGGCCGCCCTCTGCAAAGAACACCTTTTGGCGCGTTATCCCGCGCTACCCCATCACTGTAATCTTGCCTTTATCCAAGCCGACCTTGACCGTCCCCAAGCAATAAAACAGATCACTGAGATCCTCACAAAACCGGGCCAGATCACCTCTGTGGTGCTTTGTCTTGACGACGACCACGCAAACTTTGCAATTGCCCTACGTCTGGCACCCCATCTCAAGGCACACGCAACACCCATCTTTATCCGGCTAACCCGCGCTGCTGGCCTGTGCGAGTTGCTGCAGGCAGAGCACTCCGATTCGGCACTGGCCCGACAGATTGACGGCTTCGGCCTGACCGGCACCTGCTGCACACGGGAACTGGTGCTGACCGATGAGCTCAGCCGCATGGCCCGCGTATTCCATGAAGCCTACATTGTTGATCGGCAAGCCGCAGGCGACACCACAACAGGGCCCAGCCGAAAGACATGGGAGAGTCTGGACGAGGCGTTTCGCGAGTCCAACCGCGAACAGGCAGAACATTTAGAGCTTAAACTACTAACCTTCGATTATTCCGCAACAGACTCCCGCCGGGGAATCCCGGTTGCCTTCACCGACGAGCAGCTCCAAATTCTTGGACGCATGGAGCACGCCCGCTGGTGCGCGGAGCGCGAATTGGCTGGGTGGGGCTATGCTCCAGGCCCCAAGAGCGTCGATACCCACACCTCCCCTGATATCGTGCCCTGGAACTCTCTCTCGCCTGATGTTCGTAAAATCGACTTCGACGTTGTTACCGCCATCCCCCGTCTCCTCGCGGCCCTAAGCTGCCCGCCTCAACCGGAGAAGTGATCCAGTTATTCGGGGATAGGATTACAACATCTGTTCATCATAATATCATTACTTTGCCGAAAAACAATCTCATTTAATTATGCAAAAGCCAATCGCCCTTTGGGAGAAGGAATAGAACGGCCAACACTTTGTGCTGTTTCAATCCATTCACCTATAATAATTTCAGCATTCTGAAGTGCTTCTTTATATGTTTTTCCATCTGCCATACAACCAGGCAACTCAGGTACTTCAGCAATAAATGCAGAGTCCTCTTCACTCCAGAAAATTATAATTTCATATTTAGAACTCATAATTAAATCTCCAATCTAAACCCATACTTCAAAAATACACTTCTAACTTGCTTAACCTGATATGATTTTGCTTTGTTACCTTTAGGTTGCAAATTCAATATCTCATCAACTCCATCTTTTATAAAGATATAATGATCACCACTAGTTCGTAATGAAAACCCGAAATGCTTCAGCAATGAACATAGACCGGAAAAAGGCACATTGGCATCGCCCATCCTGAGCATAATATGCATGTATGTTTTTTCTTGTTTCCCCATACAGATAAGTTATCAAACTAGGCATGAGATGTCTATTGTATATTTCAGAAGAATCCAGCTGAAACTCAGCTTTCAAAATCAATCCTGCAATGTCATTCGTATTTTGAGACAATCGTTCGTTTGCAATTGCAAGTACATTTGTTTTATATCCTTGATACCAAAGGTTTGTAACATTAGTGTGAAAATTTGTCTGTGCGAAAACATACATTCCACAAAAAACTGATACTCCAAAAATAAAAATGATTTTTCTCATAATTTCTCTCCTTGATAATGTTTATTGTTCTTTAAAAAGAAAACCCGGAACAGCGTACTGCCTGTTATGGTCAAAATCTTCAAACAAAGGCAAACCGCCCCTAAGTTCGACTTGCTTATAGAACATCGTGATAGCTTGTGTGGCATTCAATCCTAGGCGATGGAACACATGTTCAGCTTTGGTTTTCAAATCAGGTTCCAGTCTTGCTCTAACCATGGCACTTTTTTTCATTATAACATCTCCTCAATCCAGTGAAAATGTAGCACAAACGAGATACGCCTGCAAGTGGCCTGTTTTGGACACAACGTAATTTTCAGCGGTGGCGCATTACGCCATCCGTTGGAAAATCTGGTTCGGGTTTTGCGTCTTTTTATTTTAAAATCAACAGTGACTCCACTGGATCGGAAACGAACTCACAGATCAAGGATACGTTATTAGTGATCAAGTTCCCGATGCGCTGCGTGGGACAATTTCCAACTCCAATATAAATGACTTTAGGAGGGTGACCACGCAGAAATGCACGATGCAAAAAATCGGAATCTTTTGAGACAATGGTAAATCCGTGATTTGCCGCAAACCTCCAAATGACCTCATCGTCTTCCCTCATCAGGTTAAAATCGGCAACGTGCCGCGATCCTGGAAACGCAACATTAATATCACGCAAAAGTCGGCGTGAAAGGTTCTGATCAAGCAGCAGCTTCATGCCGATGCCACTGCTAACTTTTTCTCGCGATCAGCGGCAAATGCGAGACAAGCATGGATGTCATCCTGAGTGAGTTCGGGGAAATCTCGCAGTATTTCTGTCTCAGTCATGCCTGATGCCAGATATTCCAGCACATCCGAGACAGTAATACGCATACCGCGAATGCACGGCTTGCCACTTCGTTTGCCGGGTTCAATAGTTATGATGCTCGAATAATTCATGTCAACAATTTATCAAAACAATGCCGATTTAACAAGCTGTATTTATCCTGATAAGGGCGTTTAATTACTTATGAAAAGAGTTGGATTATTTGTTTATTGCCGTTTTTTATTCCGAACGTCTGCGTTCAGGCGCGCGGGTTGCCGCGTTGCCTTCAGCTCCTTTCATCTCTTCAATTCGACAGCGTATTTGCCAAGTCCAGCCTGTTGGTCAAGGTCTATCGTCCAGTGTGTCGCTTCTAACGTGATCTGAACCCTGATTCCCGTCGTGCCTTCAGCAACAGTTGCCCCGAAAGCCGTCTGCATTGCCTCAAGATAAGCCGATATTGATTCTGTGGGGAAGATGAAGCTGCCTTCTCCGAAATTGGCCTCTACATCGTTCACTTCCACGATCTTGGTGGTTCCGTCCGGCAGCACTGGGGGCAGCCAACCTCTCTCGAAAGCATTTGCGGCCTTTGCTTCGTCGAGGGTGGCAAACTCAGTTCGCACCCAATCCGAGTCGCAGTATGAGGAGTAGCGGAGGATGAAAAAAATTCCTGCGAAGGCTAACAACACACCGACAGCTATAAGTATTCGTTTCATCATTCTGGCCGAACGTTGGAATCACTTTCAAAGATGGGCGCGCCCATCTTTGTAAAGTGGTTGTTGAAACAGTTTTATTTCTTTAAACTGTTTCGGGTGTGTTTCTGGCTTTGTGTTCCTTGTACTACTATCATTCACATTCTTGTTTTTTCTGCACGTTTTTTAGATCACCATATCCATAAGTTGTTCAGTATCAACATTAGAGGCAGCTAACACCGTAGTGGCAACTTTGCATCCTTTTTTAGTTAAAACATAGCGATTAGTCTTCGGTACTTTCTTAATTAAACCATGCGCTCTGAATAATCGTAGACGAGTTAATAATTATCACGCTGCCAAATTTTCTTACCCCAAATTTTTTTACCTTAAATCTACCAGGCTGCAACAGATTTTTCTACCCCTCTATGTTTCTACCTAAAAAACAACCTAGCGTACCCTCTGTGCCCCTCCGTGTCTCAGTGGCAAAAAATTGGTTGCGGCTATGCTGCGCTAGGTCCTTTGTGGTTTCAAATCTCACTACGCACAGTCTTTTTTTTCGTTTTCAACGACCTGAGTCACACTTTTCGAGACGCGACAGCGGTTCGAAATAGTGTGCACTCAATTGTTATGCAAATACTTCACAATATGTGGGGTAGGTGTGGGGGACAGGGGCAAGAATGCCATCCTCTTTCATCCCTTCCAGATGAAATTGAATTGATTCTTTCATCAAAGTTTCGACCTCTTTTCTGGTTTTGCCTGTAGCCATGCAACCATCCAAATCCGGTGAGAAAGCGGAGAACCCATTTTTTGTTTCCTCAACAACCACTAGATATTTTTTCATTTTAACCTCGCTTGTTTGTAAATACTTCCAAGAGTGCCAATTGCGACATCATCACCGGTTTTTCCAGAAATTGTAACTCGACCCGGCTTGACAGGATGTTTAAACTGACGATGACTTCCTCTTGTGGCAACCAAATACCACCCATCATCTTTGATTTGTTTAATTATATCCCTTACTTTCATGCAAAGATTGTACCATACTGGGCATTAATTATTCAAATGCATAACGTTATGCTCACCGTTCAGGTAACCAAGCGAAGCGCGGTTTCTGATACGGTGAAGCAAATTGTTCACAACGTATTTTTAATTGGAGATGAATTATGAGTTTATATGAGTATACATTCGTCACTGCTTCTTGGGGTATCCAGCTTTCTGGAATAATCGTTGTATTGTGTTTTGCAGGTTGGTTCATTGCACGTGTATTGGGTTCCACTAAAAGTCATTCTGGATTGCGTAAGTATAGACCTTTTTTTGTTCTCGTAGCAATTGGGGCATATATGGTGAAAAGGCTCGGTGTCTTGGTATGCCTTCTTTATCGCATAAACGAAAACTCCAGGACAAAGTTCGGCAAGTTCATATCGAACTGCGGTATCTTTCCAGTCCAAAAGATTCATGAGTTTTTCTCTGATTTCACGATTCGCATTCAGCAGTTCATGATTTTGAGACTGAGTATCGAGAATAAGGCTCTGGAGGAAAATAATGGAATCTGTTAATTCTACAGCCTTTTCTTTAACCATAGCATCCGCTTTGCTTGCTATGACTAATTTCGTGAAATCCGTGATGGCTTTTATTGCGGCTATCGTTGTGGGTACGACCATTGGTATCCTTTTTATTGTGAACAAGTTATTGTACGAACGTTCGCAATTTACGGTCGTTTTGATTTATAATAATTGAATAATTACAGATTTTATGGATTTTGTCAAAAACAAACTTGTTTTTCCACAATATATCTGGTAATTAGTCAATTAAAAGTGTTCGTAATATCTGGTATTCAGATATGTAGATTGAATTAAAGCACCTTTCTCAGGCTAAAATTAGTTCGTGAAAGCTGGTAATACTGATATTATGCGAACGTTCGTATAACATCATATTAAGAAGTTTGATAATGTAACTCATTGACTATGAACAGTATGTATTGTCTAGCAATCTTGTTAGTCCTGACAAAGTCCGGTACTATTCCGGCTGGGTGCGCTTGCACTACTTCATTTTCTGCAAGTAGCTGCTTGTTGGACTTCTTTTAAGTCCGACAGTCTGCGCTTTGTGGGTAACAACAGGTTATTCCTGCTTGTTTTTTGTGACGGGAGTTGAGAGAATAGCCACCAATCAGTTACGTTCGGTTTATCCTCCCTAAAGGATCACACGAATAGAGTGAGGGGTCGATCTCTTTCACTTTTCGATACCGATTTCGAGAGCGATACCGAGCCCGAGTTGCAGGCCAGCAAACTTTGCGACAAAGTTAAAACCACATGGAGAACATCTTAAACCATGCGAAGTTATAGGCAAGCTATTGACAAACGATAAGCGCACAATTTTTATGGGTCACATCGCCCCTTTTCTGCTCTGGATCGGGGTCATTTTTTTATTGCCAGGCCTTGAGCGTTTGGGGCTTGGCGGTCAGTGTATCTATCCTTGGTCATACGCTATCAAATCAGTGGTTTGCGCCGCGCTTTTTATCTGGCTCAAGCCTTGGCGAGTTTACAGCGCGTTGAAGCCGAGCAACATTCTGCCCGCGCTCGTGATCGGCCTCGGGGTGGCAGTGCTCTGGATTGCGCCGGAGATGGGCGCGTTTGGACGCTCTTTTGCCGCAGGGCAGGATTTTTATCATTGTTGGCTGATTGCCCCGCCAGGCGCGTTTCCGGTCTATTACCCCAGCCTGCCGCCGGGCCACAGCTCATGGAGTTACGCCCCGCAACAGGCGGGTTGGTTGCTGACCATTATGAAGCTGATCGGCTCGTCGTGCGTGATTGCCGTGCTTGAGGAGTTTTTCTTTCGCGGCTTCCTGTATCGCTGGCAGAGCCGCAGCCTTTTCTGGCTTCAGCCGCTGACAGAGTTTGATCTGCGCCCTTTCTTAATTACAGTGCTGGTTTTCGGGGTTGAGCATGACCGTTGGTTCATGGGCATGGTGGCAGGCGCGGCTTACGGATTGTTTGTCATCTGGCGCGGCGATATTTGGGCAGCAGCCTTGGCACACGGGGTCACGAATTTTGTGCTTGGAATTTATGTGGTTTTTACGGGACAATATGGGCTCTGGTAGAATTGCATGGGTTTAGCCCCATACGGGGCCTAGCGCAGCATAGCCGCAACCAATTTTAACAGGATAACCCGTCTCCGCCAAGGCTACGCAGTGGCACGGCAGGATAACCGGATTTACTTGATAAATCATCTCTCACAGAGTCGCAGAGAACACAGAGAGCAAAAGTATATTACTCTGAGAACTCTGTGCCTCTGTGAGAGATAAAAAACGTGCACAAAAAACACGAAAATGAATGAGAGTAGTACAAAAAATAATTAACTGTTCTTTCCGAAAAGTTGCCTGTCTGCGGTTATTTTGTTAGGAGCATAGCGCGAAATTACGGAAGAGGGATTTAGCATGATAGTGGCGAAGATCAATAAAGAGTATGCCCTGCGGATGGCGGGGGTGACACTTCTGATGCTGGGGATCTGCCTCTGGTCAATCTATGATGGTCTGGTGGCCTGGCCCAAGACCAACCAGGAGTTTGAACGCGTGCGCCCCGCGCTTTTGGCGACCAATCTGACGGCCAAGATATGGCTCTCGCGAATCGGCGGGGAGGGACTTTCGGAGCTTGAACGCCGTTTTAACAGCTACAACCTGAAACCACCGGCGCGTGTGATCAAGAGTATTAATGAGGCCAAGATTTCCTCATCTCTGCCAGAGGGTGTGATTGCGCAGGCCAGAGAGCAGGAGGAGCAGTCGCTTAAAAAAATATTCGAGGGCGATGTGTACAGCCAACGCGATTTACAGAGTCAATTTGTGATGGCGGCGATCACTGCTCTGGCAGCCCTGGCAGTGTTTTTCTCGTTTGTTGGCAAGCTCTCCAAGCGCTACATTGCGGATAACAGCGGTTTGACTGGCAGCGGCTTTGGAGAGGGAATGATAAATTATGCGGATATCGAGAGTATAGATTGGAAACAGTGGGATAAAAAGGGTATAATAAGACTCACTTTAAAAGATGGCGTATGCTACACGCTGGATGGATGGCACTTTGCCGGAGTTACACCTGTGGTGGATGAGATCGTGCGGCAGCGCCCTGAGCTGGCGCGGGTGGTTGACAGCAAGGGCTGTGAGCCAGGAGCGCGGCAGAGTTAATTAAGGTTAGGATCTCTTTATGAAGGTGATAGGGGTTATACCCTCGCGGTGGGGATCAACGCGTTTTCCAGGTAAGAGTCTGTATCCGATTCTTGGCAAACCGCTGGTGGAGTGGGTGGTTGAAGCCGCGCAACACTCGAAAGAGCTGGACGAGGTGCGGGTGGCGACCGATGATCAGCGGATCGCTGACGCGCTCCAGGGTAAGGTCAAGGTTGTGATGACCAGCGTTGATCATCCCACAGGCACGGATCGCGTGGCCGAGGCAGCTGGTGCTGCGGATGAGGATATTGTAATTAACATCCAAGGGGATGAGCCGCTGATTGACCCTGCTTTAATTGACACCTTAGTGCTGCGGATGAAAGCGGATCCAGGATGGGCCATGGCTACTGCTGCCACGCCGATCAAATCCATGGCCATCCTGCAGTCATCCACAGTTGTCAAAGTGGTGCTGGCAGCAGATGAAGGCGCGCTCTATTTTTCGCGACTGGCGATACCCTGCCAGCGTGACGGAAGCCCTGATCTGGCGGGTGGACTCTATCTGCGCCACCTTGGGATCTACGCTTACCGCGGCGGTTTTTTGCGGCGGCTGGTGGCGGAGCCGCCCTGCCAGCTGGAAAAGACGGAGTCGTTGGAGCAGTTGCGCGCGCTTTATATTGGTGGGCGGATCGCGGTGATTCAATGCGATGATGAGGGCGTTGGTGTTGACTGTCCGGAGGATGTGCCTCGGGTGGAGAGAATTTTACGGAGCAAGGAGATTAAGTGTGTCTAAAACAACAGTGAAAAAGATCAAGGTTGGAGGGGTCATTTTTGGCTCAAAAAAGCTGGCGTTGATTGCCGGGCCGTGTGTGATTGAGTCGGTGGACGGGGTGATGACATTGGCTGCCCGACTGGCAGCCCTGGCAGCCTCCATTGAAATTCCGTTGGTTTTCAAGGCATCCTTTGACAAAGCCAACCGCAGCTCCCTGGATTCCTATCGTGGTCCTGGTCTTAAGGAGGGTGTGGCGATCTTGAAAGAGGTCAAGGCGCGCTTTAACCTTCCGATTTTAACTGACATTCACGAGGCTGGTCAGGCCGAGGCTGTGGCCGAGGTAGCGGATATTCTGCAGATACCGGCCTTTCTCAGCCGACAGACCGATCTGGTTGTGGCGGCTGCGCGCACTGGGCGGGTGGTGAATATCAAAAAAGGGCAATTTATGGCCCCTGAGGATATGATCAATGTGATTGAGAAGGTTCGGCGCAGCGGCAATGAGAGGATCATCGTGACAGAGCGTGGCGCCAGCTTTGGCTATCGTAATTTGGTGGCGGATATGCGCAGCCTGTTAATTATGCGCGATTTCGGTTATCCTGTGGTATTTGACGCGACCCACAGCGTGCAGCGCCCGGGCGGCTGCGGCACAGAGAGCGGGGGCGACGGCGTGTGGGCTCCCGCGCTGGCCAGGGCGGCGGTTGCCACAGGTGTTGATGGTCTCTTTATTGAAACCCATCTCAACCCGGTTGAGGCTCTTTCGGATAAAGCCAATGCAATTGATTTTAAAAAGCTGAAGCAACTTTGGCAAAAACTGGTGGCTATTAATGATTGTCTTTGATTACAGAGTACTCGCTTTGGCGGTGTTATTGCCGCTGTTGGCAGCCGTGCCCTGGCAGAGCTATGCGGCTCGGGAGCTGAGCGATGCGGACGTTGAAGAGCTGTTTGCCAAGCACAAAGAGAGTGATTGGCGGCTCCTGGCAGAACAATGGAGTGATGTGAAATCCAAAGTAGACGCTCCGGTGGAGAAACTAAGCCTTCCGTTGGAGTACTATCCCAGCGGCCTGGTGAAAGCCCGCCTCTACGCCGAACAGGCCCAGATCTTCCCGGATGGAATAGTTTTCGCTACTGGAGTTAGAGTTCAGCTTTACGACGAGTCCGGCAAGCGCGATGGGTATTTAAAGGCGGAGGACTGTCTTTATGACAGGCATGCCTCGCATGGATACTGCAAAGGCAAGGCCGAAGTGCTTAAAGGCTCTGACGTGATTAAAGGAGTTGGTATATACTTTTCAATTTCCAACGAATTTATTAAACTACTATCAAATTGTGAAGTAAGAACTAATCGGTTCAAAGGTAATTTAGGGAGATTGCTGTGAAGAAAAATTGTTTTTGGATGACATGGCTGTTCGCAGCCAGCGCGATGATGACGGTTTGTGTTGCTGAGACAGACACGGACGGAGAAATGAAGGCTGAGGCTCAGACAACCCCGAAGCAGGAGTCTGTGATTACCGCCGATAAGATTGAGTTTGATAACAAAGAGGGAGTTATTCTCTTTGATAAAAATGTATTGGTGAATGATGAGCAGTTTGTCATGCGTTCTGATCGGCTGATTGTTTTTATGGAGGGCACCAATGATGTTGACCAGATCATGGCGATGGGCAATGTCTCCTTGACCAATGAGAATCGCAGTGCCCACTGTGAAAAGGCTGTCTATACCCGCAAAGACGGCCAGATCGTAATGACCGGAAATGACGCGCAACTCGAGCAGCTCGGCGACAAAGCCAGTGCTGTTAACGGCAAGCGGATTGTTATCTGGCTGAATGATGAGCGGGTGGAGGTTTCGCCGGGCCGCGTTGTGCTGCCACCGGGCACCTTTAAAAGCGTGGACAAAAAGCTGATTCCGTGAAAGAATACTAGTAAATCAAGTATTCAGAAGTCAGGAGACAGGAGACAGAATGAGAGACCCAGTAAAAACATTTGAAGATGATGAAAATACAATTGTGGGTCAGCACGATGTGATCGCTTCCAATCTGGTAAAAAGGTATGGCCAGCGGACGGTGGTAGATGGGATATCGCTCTACGCTGATTGCGGTGAGATTGTTGGATTACTGGGACCAAATGGAGCTGGTAAGACAACCACATTTTATATGGTTGTGGGGCTGGTGCGCCCGAATGAAGGCGTGGTTTATTTTAAAAATAAGGTGGTCACCAAGGTGCCGGTTTACAAACGAGCCCGCATGGGGCTGGGATACCTGGCGCAGGAGGCCTCTGTTTTCAGAAAACTCACGGTGGAAGAGAACATTCTCGCTATCTTAGAGACCATGAACCTGAGAGCCGCTGAACGCCGGAGACGGCTGGATGAGCTGATGGTCAGCCTCAGCCTCACCAAAGTGGCGCGGCAGCGGGCATATACTCTCAGCGGCGGTGAACGGCGTAAGCTCGAAATCGCCCGCGCGCTGGTGCGTGAGCCCTCGATCCTGATGTTGGACGAGCCTTTCAGCGGTGTTGACCCGCTGGCGGTCAATGACATCCAAGAGATTGTCTGCGCTTTGCGCGACAGGGGGCTGGGGATTATTATTACAGATCACAACGTGCGGGAAACGTTATCGGTGGTTGACCGGGCTTATTTGGTTTATGAAGGCAAGGTGTTACGCGAGGGGAGTAGCGAAGAGCTGGTGAATGACCCCATGGCGCGTGAATTTTATTTGGGCGAAAACTTTAGAATGTAATACAACTGCTGCGGCAGTTAAACAAAGAAAGGACTAAGTTATGCCAATAGAAGTGACATTAAGACATGATTCAGTAAATCAAAATGTTAAAAAATACGCGGAGGATCGCGCTGCGAAAATCCTTTCACAATTTCCTAAAGTTGATCATGTGCATGTGGTTTTGGATATGCAGCGCCATCTGTTTGAAGCGGAATTTATCGTTCATCAGAAGGGTTTGACAGTGGTTGGGGTCAAGGAGCATGCGGCTAATCCGCAGGCCGTGATTGACACCGCCGCCGCCCGCGCTGAAAAGCAGTTGAAAAAGAAACATGACAAACGTATCACAGCTTTTCAGAACTTTGGCACCAGAGTGTGATATCCTTATGAGTGAGATCCCTCAGAGCAGAGCAACCGTTCCTGTCATTACCGTGAAAGATTTCATGGATAATGCTGCGGGGCGGTTCGATCTGGAGCTGATTGCCGGCAGAGCCGGACTCGGCAACATTGTCGGTGAACCCATGGTGCATCGGCCGGGTCTGGCTCTATCGGGCTTTTATGATCATTTTGCCGCGTCGCGTATTCAAGTTCTGGGCATGGCGGAATACACCTTTTTGCAGGCGATGAGTGAGGAAAAACGCTGTGCGTGTTTTGAAACGCTGTTTGCCTGCAAGGTGCCATGTATTGTGTTTCCCGGGAAAATGGAGATTTTTCACTCCATGCTGGAAATAGCTGAGCGGCATCATGTCGTGGTGTTTAAAGCCAGGGATCTCAGCCGGGATTTTATGATGTCCGCGATGATTCTGCTTGAGGAGCTGGCTTCGCCCCGCTGTCGGATTCATGCGACCATGATGGATATATCCGGCATTGGGGTTTTAATCGAGGGCAAATCAGGGGTGGGAAAAAGCGAGACTGCGCTTGGTTTGATTAAACGGGGACATGCGTTAGTCGCCGACGATTTGACCTGTGTGCGGCGCCATGGAATCAACCATCTGATTGCAACCGCCACAGAAGTTGAACGTGACTTCATGGAGATCCGCGGGATCGGGATATTAAACGTCCGGCAGATTTTTGGAGTGGGGGCTGTCCGCCGTGAAAAGCAGATTGATCTTGTGATCACGCTGACGCAGCAAAGTGAGATGGAGCACAGTTTTGACCGTACTGGCAGCGCGCTATTGACGCGCGAGTTTATTGGAGTTCAGATTCCGCAGCGTATTGTGCCTGTTGCCCCAGGCCGGAGTCTGGTCAATTTGGCTGAGACTGCGGCGCAGGATCAGAAACTTCGTCTGTCAGGGTATGTGGCTGTTGAAGAGCTTGGAAAAAGAGTTGTGGAACTGCATTCCACTGAGGAGAATTGTTAATGGAAGATTTAGCTACCCGTAGAGCGGAGCGTAAGGTTTGCCTGTTGAACAAGTACGGGCTGCATATCCGCCCCGCCAGCCTGTTTACCAAAGTCGCCAGCCGTTATAATGCGGATGTTTATGTGGAAAAGGAGGGCACGGTTGTCTCTGGTAAGAGTATTCTGGCGTTAATGACGCTGGGAGCCGCCTGTGGAACCGAGTTGCTTATAACCGCCATCGGTGAGCAGAGCATCGAGGCGATTGATGAGCTTTCTGGGTTAGTCTCACGCAAATTTGATATCCCTGAAGAGCAGGAATAGCAGTTGAAAAGAGTCAGCCGTATGATAAGTAGTGGCGGTGTTATGAGAGTTTTTGAGGGCTTACCCGCATCGCATGGCCAGGTTGCGGGAACGGTATATGTTTATCGTAAAAGGGGGCGGGAGCAGGTTCCAGAATATGATATCAGCGCAGTGCTGGTCTCATCTGAAATTAAGAGACTGCAAGAGGCTTTCACTTTAACCCGACACCAGATCCGCTCACTCTCAACTGAGCTTTGCAAGCGTGTCAGCGGATCCGAGTCCGCCACCTTTGATGGACATGTCATGATTCTCGACGATCCGGCGGTGATCGATAAGTGTCAAAATAAAATCAGGGAGCAGCTGTGCAACGCTGAGTGGGCGGTCCATAAGGTCATCTCAGAGTATGCGGCCATTTTCGAATGTATGGAGGATGAGTATCTGCGTGAGCGTGCGAATGATATTTATGACATTGGCAGCCGCCTGATTCGCAATCTGCAGGGAGTGAGTGATGTGGCCACCTCTTTAGTCACCAAACCATGCATTATTGTTGCTGATGAGCTGAGCCCATCCGAGACAATCTCCCTGCCGCGCCACCTGATTCTGGGGTTTGCCACCGACCGCGGGAGTCTCACGTCGCACGCTTCGCTGATCTCACGCGCACTGGGAATCCCCGCTGTGGTCGGTATTGGAAGTCTCTCGGAGATTGCCAGCAACGGCGATTACCTGCTGGTGGATGGAACCAGCGGTACGGTTATTCTGCATCCCGATCAAAGCGCGATCGATGAGTTAAACAAAGCGGCTGAGATCAATAAGATCTTCAATATCTCGCTGGAAGAGTTGAAAAATAAGCTGGGGCAGACTAAAGACAATGTCCGGGTTCCGCTGATTGCAAACATCGATTCCAGCACTGCCATCTCCGACCTTGAAGCTGTTGGAGCGGAGGGTGTTGGTTTGTATCGCTCCGAGTATCTTTGGCTCGCTCTAAATCGTGAGCCAACCGAGGATGAGCAGACAGAAGCTTACACCCGCGCGGTGCGTGCGCTCAAAGCTGATCAGGAGATCACAATTCGCGTGCTGGATCTTGGCGGCGATAAAATCATAGCCAACTCTAAAAACTCCAGAGAGGCCAACCCGTTTCTGGGCAACCGCTCAATCCGATACCTGCTGCGTAATCCCGATGTTTTCAAGCGGCAGATGCGCGCTGTTTTGCGCAGTAGCGCGCATGGCCAACTTCAGATTATGTACCCCATGATTACCGTGCTGGAGGAGCTGCGCGAAACTAACCAGATACTTGCGGAGTGCATGGATGAGCTGCGCCGCGAGGGGCGCGACTTTAATGAAAATATCAAACAAGGGGTCATGGTGGAGGTGCCTGGCGCCGCCCTGATCGCTGACTCTCTCGCCGGAGAGAGTGACTTCTTTTCCATAGGCACTAATGACTTGATCCAGTACACGCTGGCGGTTGATAGATTGAATGAGAGTGTGGCGCGTTTATATCAACCCGCTCATCCGGCGGTGCTGCAACTAATTGATATGACGATCAAAGCCGGACATGCCCATAACAGTAAAGTCACGGTTTGCGGAGAGATGGCCTCTGATCCAGTGATGGCTGTATTGCTCTATGGCATGGGGGTGGATGAGTTCAGCATGACTCCTAACATGATTCCTCTGGTGAAAAAGGTGTTCAGCTGTGTCACCCGGAGTGATGCGCTGCAGCTTGCGACAGAGGTGCGCGGAATGTATGCGCAAGAGGCCTCTAAACTTTACCAGTATTGCAAAGAAAAACTCCTCAGATTAGTCCCCAACGTGCCGCTATGATCGTCCTTTCCGCGTGGGCGCATCTGTGCAATAATCCACCGTGTAACGGAGGATTTACTTTATTTGCAATATAAGTATGTCCTCCGCTATGCGGTGGACAACAATGATTTTGAAGGTTATCGATAATATGCACCAATTCACAGATGCGCAGTTTCTGCGCGGCATGCTGTGTTTACGCTGGAAAAATCCCGCTCTCTGTGCTATAAACTAAAGTTCCTCTTTTTTGATTCCAAAGTGAATTTCTTTTATTTCTTTGACAAGGTGAATTATGAATTTAATTAGAAAGTTTTTTGGCAGCAAGTATGAGCGTGACATAAAGCGTCTGCAGCCCTTTGTTACGCGTATTAACAATTTTGAGCAGAGCTACCAGTCACTCTCCAATGAGCAGCTTAAAGCCAAGACCGTTGAGTTTAAACAACGCGTCGCTGAAGGTGAAACCTTGGATGACATTCTTTGCGAAGCCTTTGCAGCTGTTAAAAACGGCTGCCGCCGGCTTTGTGGACAAAGCCGTAAGGTTTGCGGACATGATCTTGTCTGGGATATGATTCCTTTTGATGTGCAGTTGATCGGTGGTATCTCTCTGCATCAAGGCAAGATCGCGGAGATGCAGACTGGCGAGGGCAAAACCCTCGCCGCAACTCTGCCGCTCTACTTAAATGCCTTGAGTGGTAAAAATGTGCGGCTGGTCACAGTCAATGATTACCTGGCGCTGCGCGATGCCGAGTGGATGGGACAGCTCTATGAGTTTCTCGGGCTGACCGTTGGATGTATTCAGAACAGCATGTCTCCGTATGAGCGGCGCGAGCAATACTCCTGCGACATCACCTATGGCACAAACAGTGAATTCGGTTTTGATTACCTGCGTGATAACGGCATGGCAACCGAGCCCGATCAGGTTGTGCAGACTGGTCACTACTATGCGATTATCGATGAGGTTGACTCAATTTTGATTGATGAAGCCCGTACACCGCTGATTATTTCAGGCCCCGCCGCGCACTCCTCCACCTCGCAGTACATAGAGCTGCGCCCCCTGGTCAACCGTCTGGTTCGCGAGCAGCAAGAGATTTGTAACCGCTATATTGGCGAGGCTAAAAAAATGCTTGAGAGCGGCGGCGATACGGAAGAGATCATGCACAAGCTCTATCAGGTCTATCATGGCATGCCAAAACACAAGCAGTTTCTACATCTGATCGAGGATCCTGCAGTGCGTAAACTGCACGAGCAGGTGGAGAATATGATGTTGACCGAGATGCGTAAAGAGCAGGCCCGCAACCTGCTCGAAGAGCTGCTCTTCTCTATTGATGAACGCTCGCGTGAGGTCTCCCTGACTGACCGCGGCGGTGAGGTGCTCTCGCCCGATGACCCCGAGATGTTTGTCATGCCGGATCTGGTGAGTGCGCTCTCAGAGCTAGATGGAGACGCCTCCCTGACAGAGGAGGAGCGCCAGCGGCGGCACCAGAAGATACAGGCGGATTTTATGATCCGCAGCGAGAGGGTTCACAATGTGGATCAGCTCCTGCGCGCTTTCTGCCTCTATGAAAAAGATGTCGACTATGTTGTTCAGGAAAACCATGTCTATATTGTGGATGAATACACCGGACGTGTGCTGCCCGGACGCCGCTGGAGCGATGGCCTGCACCAGGCAGTTGAAGCCAAAGAGGAGGTTCATATTGAGCGCGAAACTCAGACGCTTGCCACCATTACGATCCAGAACTATTTCAGACTCTATGACAAACTGGCTGGCATGACCGGCACCGCCGAGACCGAGGCCGCCGAGTTTCATGATATCTATGGCCTGGATGTTACCGTGATTCCAACCAACCGTCCGGTCCGCCGCGTTGATGGTAATGACCGTATCTACAAAACCCAGCGTGAGAAATACAAGGCGATTATCAATGAGGTGGTCGATTGTCACAACAAAAAACAACCGGTTTTACTCGGCACAGTCACGGTCGAGACCTCAGAGGTGCTCAGCCGCATGTTGCGCATGGCTAAAATTCCACACAATGTTCTGAACGCTAAGAATCACGCCCGTGAGGCGGAGATTGTGTCGCTCGCCGGACAGCCCGGGGCTGTGACGATTGCCACCAATATGGCTGGCCGCGGCACAGATATTAAGTTGGGCCAGGATGTTGTGTGGGTGCCGGTTTCAACCATCAAGTCGCAAATTACGTTGGATGAGAAGTATGACAACGGCCCCAAAACACTCAAGCAGCTCTTGATCGAGACCCCTTGCGGCCTGCATGTGGTGGGCTCTGAACGGCATGAGTCGCGCCGTATCGACCGCCAGTTGCGCGGACGCTGCGCACGCCAGGGCGATCCAGGCTCCTCCCAGTTTTATATATCACTCGAAGACAGCCTGATGCGCCTCTTTGGTTCCGATAAAATTTCCGGCATCATGACCCGTCTGGGCATGGAGGAGGGCGAAGCCCTAGAGCACAAGTGGCTTAACCGCTCGGTTGAAACTGCTCAGCGCCGTGTGGAACAGCAGAACTTCGCTATCCGCAAACGCACACTTGAGTATGATGACGTGATGAATAAACAACGCACAGTCGTTTATCAACTGCGCGGTGAAATCCTCACCTCTGATCAAGCGCACGATCTTATCCTGGATGTCTTTCATGATCTGATTCTCTCCCGCTGTGAGGGCTTTCTGTTTTCCGCCAAAGATGCCGCTCCTGAGGGGTTGGTAGAGTGGGTCACCGACACATTTCCGGTTGCTCTTAAACTGGAGGATGTCGTGGGATTCAAAGGCGAACCTGCCAAAGCCGGCGTCTTGATCTATGGCATTGTTCAAAAAGCCTATGAACTCAAGTGCTCCCTAGAGGACCAAAGGGTGCTGCCGCTGATGGAGCGTGCGGTGTTTCTGCGCTGCATTGATGAACAATGGCAGGACTATCTGAGAGCCATGGATGAGCTGCGCCATAGCGTCAACCTGCGCGCTTATGGACAGCGTGATCCGCTGATTGAATATAAGCGTGAAGCCTTTGATATGTTTGAATCGCTGATGACGAATATTAAAACAGAGGTCGTCAGTATGGCATTCAAAACGACCACCGTGCAGAATTTCAGCGCATTGCTGGCAGGCTCAGGAGTGGACCAGGCTAATGTTCAAACCATACATGCGGGGATGAACATACTGGATCGTCAGCAGCAACAGCAAGCACCCGCTCCCAACCAGCCGGTTTCCGGGGTTACACAGGCGGCACAGGCTGGCTTTGATGCCATGCTCCACTCAATGGAAGAGGGTGGCAGCCAGCTGCGTCATACCCCCATCACCGCTAAGCCCGCCGTAGGCCGCAATGACCCCTGTCCATGCGGCAGCGGTAAAAAGTATAAGAAATGCTGCGGATGATTGTTCGTGCTGCGCACGAAATTCAAAGAAAGGAAACGCAATGAGGCTTATGACAAACAGTGTAGTCCTTATGGCGGCGGCGGTCTTTATGACCGTGGGCGCGTATGCCGTGCCGGAAGTGACTAATGTGAAGATGACGCAGCGTGAGGGTTCGCGTATTGTGGACATCGAATATGATCTCACCGGCGAGGCGGCAATCGTCACACTGGGAATCGAGACCAACAACGTGGCGATACCGACGGGGCGATGACGCGTCTTTTAGGCGATGTGTGCGAGGTGGTTCAGACGGGAAATTGCTCCATTGTGTGGAACGTTGGTGCGGACTGGTCTGAGAACTTAACTCAAGTCGCCAAGCCCAAGGTGACCGCATGGTCCACCAACTCGCCACCGCAGGTTATGGTGATCGACCTCAGCAAAGGGACGGCAGCCACTAAAGAGGAGCCTTATCCTGTTTTTTACTATAGTAGTTTGGACGCACTGCCCGGCGGTGGTTTAAGTAATGCTATTTATAAAACCTCTATGTCGGTGATGCATAAAATACCTTCGGGTATTTCCCCATGGACCTGGCCAATTCCGCCTGATTATTGCCGACCATACGCTAGCAACCAACTTTGGTGTTGGAAAGAGCGACTGGCATTGGCAAGACGGCGGCTACCTTCAGCTCAACGCAGGAAAAGTCAAGTTGACTCTGAATGACCTGACTGGTTTCGAGGGCCGATGTGAAGCCATCATCCTCTCGAGTGATCCAGAGTTCACTCCGCCGGAAAATGGCGAGGATCTACAGGGGTTTCGTAGAAAGGTTCTTGGCCTTTCGATGAAGCCGGCAATCAGGAGGCAATACGACCTCGTGGTGGCTGGTGGCGGGATTGCAGGGATCTGCTGTGCCATTGCCGCAGCGCGCTCTGGATGCAAGGTGGCACTGGTGCACAACCGTCCTGTCCTCGGTGGAAACAACAGCTCTGAAATCAACATCCCGATCTCCGGCGCAACAAATCATCCGCTCTATCCTGAAATTGGAAATGCCGTACGAGCGCTCAAGTCTGACAAGCGCGGAAAGCAAGGTCTGGTGGAAGCTGATAAAAATATCGATCTTTTTCTTTTGACGCAGGTCACGGGGGTTCAGGTGAAAAACCAAATCATCGAATCCGTAGTGGCAGTCGAACAGAGAACCGGAAGCTTTTTCGGGTGGCCTACAACCTTGGCAAACGTGAGTTCCGCCGTCTAGAGGGTGGTCTTATCTTCACCCAGAAGGATATTGAATCAGGCGAGATGTATCCTGACGCTGCGGTGGGCTGTACATGGGGAGTTGATATTCATGTGCCTGCTCCCCAGAACGAAAAACTGTTTGTAGAGTGGCCGTTTCGCAGTGTTGCGCATCATAAGCTGAGCGGAAGGCATCCAGTTAGATATCTTCCCTGTCGTTGTTTGTATTCTAGCAAAATTCACAATTTATTCATGGCGGGCCGTAATGTCAGCCAGAGTCACTTGTCTCTTGCCATGTTCCGGGTACAATGTACAACAGGGATGATGGGAGAGGTCGTAGGTATCACCGCAGCTATCTGCCGCGAGCAAGAGATCTTTCCTCCCTATGTATATGCCGAAAAACTGATAGTGCTTCAGGAGAAGCTGAAAGCTGGCGTTTAACACCCGATATTGGCCGACGATGATGGCGACCCGCCTTCCATTTGTCCGGCGTGGCATGCGATGGCGGATTACGATTAAAAACTCCGCGCCCAGCGCGGATTTAGGCCCTTACTCGAAGGGCAATTCATATTGGTCCTTAAAACATGCGCTACTCTTTTTTTTAACGCACAGCTTTTTTAAGCAGTGCGCTATGGATCATAACCTTTCCAAAATCAGTCGAAAGACGTTACGCCTTTCATACGGCAGACCTTTTTCATGTGCTTGAACTCTGATTTATATTTTTCAAGAGCTTCCCCACTGACCGACAGCCCCGACATTGTCACTGGATTAATAAAGGTCAAATCTTTGTTGCTTAACGCTGCCGCAAGTGAGATATCACCCCATTTAAGAATGCCGGGAATATGAATCCCCATGCTGAAAAAGTCGATAGTCTCCCTGTCATCAAAAATATAACTAACAGGAGCATCGCGAAGAGTTATAGTATCTATTTTGCCTCCCAGCGTTGCAAAGAACAATCCGGCAAGTCCCGACTCCCTGGTTCCATCAAAACTTATTTTACGGGCTTTCTGTTCCACTAAAAGAAATTGTGTTACCACATCCAATTCCTTAACCCACTCTCCGATAACTGTTTTTCCCAACCAGAGATTGGCGCGGGCCAGTGTATGCAGTTTCGCCAGTTTGTCCCTGGACGCGGACAGGGTCGAAGCCGCTTCCCCGGTTCCGGAAAAATCGACAATAACAACACCTGTGTCTTTTTCCTTTTTCGCATTGATAAAGGAGAGCAGGCAAGACTTTGCCCCATCAGGACTGGACAGGATCACATAATCGGAGGCCCTTTTCTTGGGCGCGCGATGCCACAGGGGAATCAACTTGCCATCAGATGTCTCGAGGGTGATGGCATCCCACCCTGAGGCAGCAGGCGTTATGTTTGTTTTCTTCAGAGTCGGGATGTCACTGATCCGCAAAACCTCTTTCAACTCCTTTTTTTTCTGCGCCGCATTAAAAGAGGTGGCCTCCAGATGGGTCTTCCGCAGTTCTTGACCCTGTTTTCTGCAGAACTCAGCGGTCGTGATCACCTGTGCGTCACGTTTTCCTGTTGGAAAGACCGAAATTTCTTCCTGCGGATGACGGTCGGCGTCAGGAATCAAGATTTTAGCTTGGCCCGCAGGGATACCTTTGAGATGTACATTAAACAGCTCAATCATCGCTTCCCTCGTTTCTGGAGGATAAGAATGAGGACCATTAAAAATAAGATGGCTGAACTTATTGCTTGCACCGTACATTTCAAAAATGGGCATCGCATTGGCGAAACTTCTAAGCATCTCAGCGGGATTAAAAGCCTGGTTGCTGTCTTTCAGTCCATTCGATGGCATCAGCGCCCTTGGCGCAGCCAGAGCAAGCACCCCGGATTCTTCAGTAAAGGTCAACCCGTCAATGAGGACTTCACAGATGCAGTTATGTCCCATGACATACGATTCAAATGTGCCGACGCTGACAACAGGCACGGCAGCTTTAACACGCTCGTCCATGGCTGCCAGCCACATGGTTTGATTCCCCCCGCCGCTGGCTCCTGTGGCACCCACCTTTTCAGGGTCAACGAAGGGTAGCGAACACAGAAGTCCCACGGCGCGCATATTGTCGGTGATCTGCATGCCCATCAAGGATTTCCCTACATTCATGAGAGAGGCGCCCAGGTTCGCCCCGTGATATTCATAGGTGCCATGCTGTGTGGTCCTCTCCCCTGCGCCCCAGGGGTCTATGGCCAAGCCCACAAAACCGTTAAGCGCTAAAGTATAGCCATGATGCTGGTAAGTTATTTTCCCGTCCTTGCTGTGGCCTGCCATCAACACCGCTGCGGGGAAAGGCCCTGGGCCGTCAGGAATATAAAGATTTGCAGTCGCATAAATTCCTGGTTGAGTTTGAAATATGATATTTTTAACTGTATACCCCTGCATCTTAGTTACACGCGTTTCCCGCATGTTAAACGGCAAATCCTGCTTCAGCACGGCGCCTGTTTTTTCAGCGATCTTCTCTTTTAACTGAATTCTATAGGCTTCCCAATCCTTTAGGTTGTTGGGTAGCCGGTGTACGCTGAACTGGACGGCGGCTTCGTACTTGGCCTTTTTTTCAATCAAGTCGGCATGTTTTTCAGGAAGAATCGAAGACGGCGTTTCTACGTTTTCCGCAAGAGAAGTTAGTTTGCTGTCTTGAGCGGCGCTGCTGTTTTTGGGAAGCGCGCAAAGGAGAGTTGCACAAAGTAAGATCGTCTGTTTCATTTTGTTTTATACTGCCTTTCTATTCGCAATATTATATGATATTGATTTGAAGTTGCCAGCCACTATAGAAGCTTGGTCAGTAAGCTACCAACTCCTTATGGTTGAAACGCATTATGCGGCAGGGAGTGAAAAATGTCAACTCCCGAAATAGACTTTCAAAATAGGGACTGGAAATTTCGATTGCTTGCTGCAAGAAACTCCACTTCGCTGATCTTTTGTCGTTTAATAAGGCTTTTTGTTTTTAAAAATTTATGTATAATTCGATTTATATTTAAATAAAACTGAAAAGGAAAGGTGACGCATGAGGAATGAGAAGATCCAGCGGGCATACCAGATTGCCAAGGAGCTGATCCGCAGCGGAGATATGGGAAAGGTGCATATTGGGCTGGACTACTTTGATGCCAGTATCAACCGTGTGGCGGCCTGGGTGATCGGAACTCGCAATATGATCAAAGCGCTGATGTTCGCACTGCTTGAACCGATTGACGAGCTGCGTCAGGCTGAACTGGATAGTAACTTTACGAAACGCTTAGTGATGTTTGAGGAACTCAAGACAATGCCATGGGCCGCTGTGTGGGATTACTACTGCTTGCGGCAGGGCACGCCAGTTGGACTGAAATGGTTCAATGAAGTTGTTCAGTACGAGAAAGATGTGCTGAGCAAACGTTAATAACGTAGTTAAAAGTTTTTTAAGAAGGAAATAAAAATGTCTCCTGTCAAGCGATTCTTATTCTTACTTTGCGCGGCTGCACTGCTGCCTGGTTCCACTGCTTGGGCGCAGCAGCCCCCGCAGAAAACTCTTTGTCAGCCATGGTGGCAGGCATATGAAGGCGAAGATGCCACAGGGAAACATGTGCTGGGACTGTGGAATTTTAACACGGGCGCTGAGATGCGGGATGCCGCTGGAAAAGGCCATGACCTTACCCTGAAGGGTGCTGTGGTAACCCCCGAGGGCCGCTTCGGGCAAGGGCTGGAGTCTTTCTGCGGTTATCCAGTCGTCGAAAAGTGCCATGCTGTGATCGCGAAGAATAGCCCGGCACTGACACCAAAAGCCGCTTTCTCGCTTGAGTTGTGGCTGAAACCCAAGCCGGAACTCGCGGACTATCCAGAGTCTTTCCTGATCGATAAGAAGTATGTGGCCGATACGGACTATCAGTTTACGCTGAGTAATGCTGATAAGGGCGGCAAGCGTTCTCTTGTAATGCGCTTGGGCTTTGGCGAAGACTCCGAGACGTTTGTCTCTGATAGTGAGACTTATGCGCTGGGTGAGTGGCATCATGTAGCCTTCACCTATGATGGAGCCGGTACAGGGCGTTTTTATCGTGACGGCAAGCCCCTGGGAGGCGTAACTCGTCATGGCAGGGGAAGTATCGCGGCAGGCAAGCACCCACTATCAATCGGAGACCGTATTGGCAGCTACTATCACGGGTTTCCCGGAATTATCTCGCAGGTGAGACTCTGTGACGGCGTGCTGGAGTTCCGCCCTGTCAAGCTGGAGCATGTGTCAGACCGCGACGTGTTTGTGCGAATGGAGAGTGTGCCGCCGCTACAGTTCAGATTATCCAATCTAAGGCCTGACCCGATCCAGGGCGGGCGCGTGGTGGTGGCGGCAGATGGCAAAGAATGGGCAAGTACGGAATTGCCGGAGATTACGTCCGGCGCGGAGCATATCTTGCTTGTTCCGGTTGACACCACGCTGAAGCCCGGAGAGTATCAGATCAAGGCTAGCGTAGAAGTTTTCGGCCAGGCACCCTACAAGACGGAAGAAACCTTTCTTTTTACGATAGTTCCGCGGCATCCAGCACGGATGCCAGTGGTGATGTGGGGCCTTTACGGAGCTGATCGATTCACCAAAGAGCTCGCCCGATTAAAGGATATAGGTTTTACGCACAGCCTCGGTTTCGGTGCCGATCAAAATCTGGTTTTTGAGGCTGGTAAACCCGTGGCACCGGGGTCAGTAGAGCAAGTGGAAAAAGTCAAGCGCATGCTGAACCTGGCTTTAGCCAATGATATCGGCATTATCGCCTCTCTCGCGCCTGGCAGAGGCATCGGTAACTACAAGAACGAGTTCTTGCGTGTTAATCGCGAGGGCAAGGTCAACAAGGCAAAACCGGAAACCTGCGCCGCATATCCCGAGCTTGCGGAGCTCTGCTACAACGTGGGAGCCTCAGTGGCGCAAACGTACGGTGATTTTCCGGCATGGCAGGCAGCGTTAATGCACACTGAGGTGCGTGACGGGGCGAATATTTGCTGGCATGAGCATGACCGTGCGGCCTGCCGGGCGGCCACGGGGGCGGATTATCCAGAGGGTGTACTGAACAAACGGGGCGTCGAATATGCCAAACTGAAAGATTTTCCGGCAGATCGAGTGGTCCCTGATGACCACCCACTACTTAAGTTTTTAAGTTGGTATTGGAAGGAGGGCGACGGCTGGAACCGCCTCAACACAGAGTTGCACCGTGGGCTTAAATCAACCGGACGTAATGACATATGGACTTTTCACGATCCGGCAGTGCGCGTTGCGAGTGTTTACGGCAGTGGCGGAGCCGCAGATATTATTTCGCAATGGACCTATTCTTATCCTGATCCTATCCGCATTGGCCTGGCTACGGATGAGTTGTTCGCAATGGCTCGTGGTGCCTCCGAACCGCAGCAAGTGATGAAAATGACCCAGATTATCTGGTATCGTTCGCAGACTGCCCCGGCGGCCAAAGGCGATGAGGTCGCCAAAGCGGCGCAAACCCCTTGGGAGGACTCCGATGCTGACGCAGCTTATCCGACGATTGCGCCGATGCATCTGCGAGAGGCTTTTTGGACTAAGCTGGCGCGGCCCGTGCGCGGAATCATGTATCACGGGTGGGGTGCTCTGGTTCCCGACAGTGGTGAGACTGCATATCGGTACACACATCCTGAGACAAAAAATGAGCTGCGCCGCCTGATAAAAAAAGTTGTCGAACCCTTGGGTCCGACACTGCTGCAGGTGCCTGACCGTAACTCCGATGTGGCATTTCTTGAAAGTTTCGCATCGCAGATGTTCGCCCGGCGCGGCACATATGGTTGGGGTAACGGTTGGTCGGCGCACGCCTATCATGTATTGCTGTGGGCTGGTTTACAACCGGAGATTATTTATGACGAGACAGTGCTGTGCGAGGGGTTGGAGGGTTACCGCATACTGTTTCTGATGGACTGCGATGTGTTGACAAAGGGTGTTGTCAACAAAATCCTAGCGTTTCAAAAAAACGGCGGTTTGGTTGTAGCGGATGAGCGGCTCTGTCCTGCTGTCAGCGCGGATATTGTGATCGCCTCTTACGAAAGGACACGCGAGGCCGATAAGGATCGAGCGGCTTTGATCGCCAAGGCGCAGGAGCTGCGTGAGGCTTTGAAAGGGCGTTATGTTTGGCGTGTTGACTCTTCGTCAAGAGATGTGGTGCCCAGGTGCCGCACATATGGCACCACCGATTATCTGTTCGCTGTAAACGACCTACGCGAGTTCGGAAATTATGTGGGGCATCACGGGCTGGTGATGGAAAATGGTCGGCCGACTGAGACGGTGTTGACAGTGCGGCGCGCGGGCGGGCATGTGTATGACCTTGTGGAGGGCCGCGAGCTTAAGGCTGTGTCTGACAAGGGCGTGTTGAAAATAGCGCGCGGATTCGGGCCTTGTGAAGGAGGTGTCATGATGATCACCGACAAGGCGATTAAAGGTGTGAGTATTGAGGTTCCGGATACGGCCCAACTGGACGCAAGGTTAGCATGCCGCATAAGGATAGTTGATGATGCTGGCACTCCGTTGGATGCGGTGGTGCCTGTCAGGGTGGAGATAAGTGACCCGTCCGGCGCAGTGATGGAGTGGAGCGGCTATTACGGTGCCAAAGATGGCACTCTGGATGTACAACTTGATATAGCGAAGAACGATGCTCCAGGAATATGGCAGATTAAGGCGTGCGAACTAGCTTCAGGCCAGCATGCCACCAAATATTTCCGAGTGGTTACCGCCGGCAGCGGTAAATGATGTTTTTAACCACAAACATGGTTGTTTTGCCTTTCGGTAAGGGCCTAAGCGACTAAAGCAGCTAGTCGTCGCAACCAAATGAGTTCGTGTAATATGCTAAATTTTTTCGCCCTCACTGAAGGGTTTGTGATTAAGAGCCCACTGCTTTAGAAATGACAGCTGGAACACATCGCGCATGAGGTCTACAACAAGATATTCTATGAGTGTTTTTCATCCGTTTCGCGACCGCCGCAGACAGGCGCTCAACTTGCTGCCATTTCCATTGGCATGGGCAAATGATCTCTATTCTGGTCTATCCCTCTGGATTCAACTTCAAGCAGAAAGAGCGTAGTGCCATCGGAATAATTTCCGAAAGCGATTTGCCTGTTGCGGGTCTTTCTTTCAGCAAAGGGGTGATTGTCCTTTCCTGGCCAGATACAATCAGCGGCTCTCTGAATCCTGGCGACGGCATAAACGTTGTCTTTCATGAATTTGCCCATCAACTGGACCAGCTGGACGGAGTGATGAACGGGGCACCTCTTTTAAGCAACGCCGCATTGTACAGCGAATGGAGCAAAATCCTGAGCACAGAATACGAACAGCTGCGAGAGGATGTGGCCCATAACAGGAACTCGGTTATCCGCCCCTACGGTGCTACTCGGCCCGCTGAATTCTTCGCAGTTGTTACCGAAATTTTTTTTGAACAGCCTGTCCAGCTCAAACAAGACCACCCGGAACTGTACGAGGAGTTCAAATCCTATTATCGCCAAGACCCCGCTGCTCGGCTCCCATCCCGCGACCAATAACAGTAAACTCAGGGGCGAACAATGAGATCAAATCTTTTGTTCTAACTCCTTGTCTCGAACTTTGCCGCTAACCTTGTCGTAAACTTTGTCGGAAAGAGCGTCCGTCACGACCGCATTCATTATTCGGAGCGTGTAGACGCTTCAACCGGCTGTCGCGGGCAGCGGATACAGTGCTTCGCAAAAACGTAGGTCCGGCTTCCAGCCGGACATGGCCCGACGAAATGGGGAGCTACTGAAAGTCGGCTGCGCCTTCGGTTTGCGATAACGGCGACGATGCTGGTGGACGATTTTCAAGCGCGGAGTTTTTAATCGTAATCCGCCATCGCATGCCCCACGCCGGACAAATGGAAGGCGGGTCGCACAGCATCGTCAACCGATGTCGCTCATAGAGCGACTACTACACTAAACCCCCGATAAACAACTTTTTAAAAAGAACAATTAATTGTTCTTTCTAGTCGCCTAAGGACCTATGGTGCGGGAGGGTTTTTATTGTTTGATGATCGGAGTCAACACCATATTGCGATAATCAACATCGGTATGATCGCCCTGCAGAAAAATCGGGCCCGGTGCGAATTCATCTGACGTGAGCGCACCGCCAGTGCAGCCCATGGCAGGCTGATTGTCGATGATGGTTTTGCCGTTGAGAATCACCGTCACATAACGGTCGTAGAGCGTGATTTCCAAACTCTGCCACTCATTGGCCGGCTTTTCAGCTGCTATAGCAGGGGTGATACGCCCGTACAGGGCACCCATGTTATGACAGTTAACCGGTTTGCCGTAGCTCTCCGCCACCTGAATTTCGTAAATACCGCGCAGGTAGATGCCGCTGTTGCCTTTCTCGGGAACACGCACCTCGGTGGCTAACTTAAAATCTGTGAAGGCGCGGTCAGTTTTGATATTGGCGCCATGCCGGTTCTTTCCGTCCGGGCCTTTCACTCGATTGCTGAGAATGCCGTCCTGCACACTCCAACAGTTGGGGGCCTTGTCATTCATTGCGATCCAGCCTGTCATATCTTTCCCGTTCAGTAGAGGGATTGGCCCGCCAAATTGGAGCGTACTCAGATCGGGGGCTGGAGAGTGGTTGGGGATGCGTTTGCCGTTAAATTTGTCGTTATGTTTAAGCTTGCCCTGAGCATCAATGATTCTGCGGCCGATTTTGATAAACTCCCCTTCAACCATGGCTTCAAACAGCTCGGTCGTAGTTTTATCGGGATCTTTGTGTTTCTTTAGGCGTGTCAGAACTAGGGTGTTTTGACGTATCTTGGTCTCTGTCAAATTAAACGGCGATCCTCCACCCCAGAGCATGCTGCTCTTTAAAGAACCATCCGGCTGGCGATCCACGCCCAGCCATCCGGCTCCTCCCCCTGGCAGCACCAGTGCCCAGCGAGCGATAAATGGGGATGCCTCATCCGCCTGTGAGATCATCGGCACAGAGAAACACAGTAAAGAAATGGCCAAAAGACCACCGACATGTTTGAAAATAGATTGGTTTTTCATAGTGCGTTATTTTCATCTATTTGCTGATAGTTTGCAAGCGAAATTGTGACAGCGAAATTGTGACAGCGAAATTGTTGCGGGCGCATCTGCATTAGTTGCTATTCTCTCAACTCCTGTCGTAAAAAACAAGAAGTTCAGACAGTCGTTGTCATAAGTTGTTGAGTGAAAAAGTAGCACAGCCGTCTCGGCTGTGAATTACGTGCCAAACACAGGCGGGACGCCTGTGCTACTTTTTTATAGCCTTCATTGCAACTTCTCAATGAGAGCGAAGACCTTTCACAAATCACACAAACTCAGCCGGTTGCGGCGACTAGCTGCTTTAGTAGATTAGTGGCCTGTACAACAAACTTTAGAGCGAGTTCACAAATTCGGCGAGGTCATCGACCTCCTGTGGCTTAAGATCTTTGGTGTTGCCGTGAGTGTTGTAAATGTTGTCAACAGTAATCACATCGTGGATCGAAACCGCGCGGCCATCATACATATAGGGTGCTGTGCGCCAAATCTCAATCAGAATCGGAGTTGCAAACTCACGATCGCGCTCACTGTCCGAGCCCAGCCCAAACTTGTGCTTTTTGCGGTCACCATAGTATGGCGGCATGTGACATTGCACACACCCGGCCTTGCCATTATAGATTTTTTTACCGCGTTGCGCGGACTTTGTCAGCTTGCCGTCTTGCGTCAAATACGGACTGGGAACAGGCTCCAGTGATTTTAAATAGGCATTAACGCTGTCAGTCACCCTCTCTGTGACCTGATGAAACTGAATGTGTGTGAACCCTTTGGTCACTGCAAGCTCGGCCGAGGCTCTGATCCCAGTGATCATAACAGGCGAGGTTTTGTGGGTATAAAGAAGACTACGCGACTGCTTTGGGTTGCCAATGCCGTCGTTTAAGAGATCCCAGTTGGTTCCATCAGAGCGCACATCAGGGTGACAACTGGCGCAGCTCTGCCAATTCTGATAGCAGATCGTAGCATCATTAAAAGCCATCTCCCCTAAACGGACTAAATTGGGTTGAGCAGGCGCATCAATGAGCGGCAACGCAACCGCGGCGCCGGGACCGTCATCCCACATCTCAAGCAGGTTGAGAGTGTCGGAGAAGTACATGGGAACATAAATTGCAGCTCCCTTAGTCGCAATGGCGCGAGCGCCCTCACCCTCCAATTTAACCCGGTTTTTCGCGCCATACAGGAAGGCCAGGTCATTCATAACCTCCAGCGGTGCAGCGGCTGCTTCAAGGCGGCTGAACATCTCCTTGAGGTTGACAACAATGACCTCATGTGTGCCGGAGGCGTTCACACAGAGCCAGTTGTCATCTTCGGTCACAGCCACACCCCAGGGGTTGGCAGCCCCCTGCATGGTATCGTCTAGCAAAACCGTGTTGATATATCTCTGCTCAATTGCATCAAAGACCGAGATTGCACTGGTGTTGATCCAGCCCCGGTCCAGATGCGTGGTGGGCACAGTGAAGCGGCCGATGGTGTGCGACACAAACATATATTTGCCATTGTGGCTCATCGCTGAACCTCGTATTGCAAAAGAGCCAGGGGGCAAATCCAGCTTGGCAACACTCTTGAGATCAGCGCTACTGTAGATGTTCAACGATGTGAAGACATGCTCTAGGTTGGCCTCCATCAAAGGCAGGTGATTCACCACCCAAAGGAATTTTCCGTCCCGCGAAAGCTGCATGGTGATTGGTTCGCGGATAGCTCTGGCCGAAGCTTTGATCTTACCTGAGGCAATATCCAGCGCGTGAACATTCATCTGATCCAATCGGGAAAAACGGTTGCAATAAAAAACTGTTCCTCCATCCGCGCTTACAAGCGGCGAAACTGGAGTGTGCCCAGCCTTAAACGTGCGTAAGGTTTTACCGCTTTTGGCATCCACCTCCACCAGTCGGCCGTTGAATTCATTGCAGGCAGCGAAGATCCGGCGCCCATCTGGCGCAAGCGCCACTCCGGTGATGCCCGGCACCTTATATTGAGCGACCGATTTTTCTTTGGCTACATCAAAGACTTGAATCAAGCCAGCTGTGGCGCAGCTTACATAGAGCAGCTCCCCATCCTGCGAAACCTCAATATCCGAGGGCGAGAGATACAGCTGCTCGCCTACCAACGGCAGTGCCAAACATAATAATAAGATCCAAAACTTGAAATTCAACATCTATCTCCTACTCTAACACGGGCTTTGCCCGTGATTTTGCCTGTAAACGGCGGGCTTACCTATAACTCGCCATTTTGTCGCAGTTTCGTGTCTGTAACTCGGGGTCGGGGTCGGAATCGGAATCGGTATCGAAAAGCGCATAAAATCGATACCGATTCCGATACCGACCCCGACTCCGACTCCGATGCAGCCGACCGTCAAGTTACCTCGTCGTTTTTTCGCAGTGCACTGCGCGGTCGGCTTGCCTATAACTCGACCATTTTGTCACAGTTTCGTGTCTGTAACTCGGGGTCGGGGTCGCTATCGGAATCGGTATCGAAAAACGTACTAGGTCGACCCCGATTCCGATACCGACCCCGACTCCGATGCAGCTGACCGTCGAGTTACCCCATCGTTTTTTCGGG
>JBAYXX010000041.1:0-34525 GCA_041673345.1 Kiritimatiellia bacterium | reverse complement strand
TCGCTCTATCAGCCCACCCATCGAGGTCACCCGGAAAACAAACAGGATCCGATCCGTTTCCGCAACCTGGTAAAGCGGCTTGAGGAATCGCTGGGACGCGAGTATTCCGCCCAGGAGATTCAGCCACTTCTGTCACCGTTCTGGAAGCTGGTTGAAGATTTCGATTTTTGGAAACACACGAATGACGGTCTCGCCGTGCTGGGCGGGAGTGGTCTGTTTAGGGTTTATAAGCTTCAGCGCCCAGTGGCTGAGTTGGCAGTCGCGGCTGACACCTTCCATCTCAAGCCACTTTTGCGCATTATGCAGTCAGCAGACCGTTATTATATTCTCGGCTTGAGCCAACAGGATGCCAAGCTTTTCGTTGGCAACCGCGACGCGCTTGACCCAGTTGATTTGTTGCCGGAGGCTGAGCAGGCGATTGCCGCTGCGCTGGAAAAGGGTCAGGATAAGCCGCGCGCTGAGTCTTGGACATTCGGCACTGGCAAGACCGGTGCCAGGGCGCGTCATGGCCATACAGAGGAGTGTCAGGCGGAAAACCGTACGGAGCGGTTTTTCCACGCTGTTGACCGCGCAATTCTTAAACACTATTCGCGGCCATCGGGTTTGCCGTTGCTGCTGGTGACTCTTCCAGAGCACCAGGCGAGTTTTCGTCGGATCAGCCACAACCCGATGCTGTTGGCTACAGGGATTGACGCTAATCCCGACGCACTGTCGCTCTCGGCACTTTGCAAGCAAGCTTGGCTGCTAATAGAGCCAGCGTATATCGCCAGGCTGGAAGGTATGATCGAGATGTTTGGCGCGGCACAGTCCAGGGAGCTGGGTACCGCTGACTTGGCGCAGGCCATGCGGGCCGCTGTTGCTGGCCAGGTGGCGACGCTACTTGTTGAAGCCGATCGCCACATACCAGGGAGGGTTGACATCGCGACTGGGGGGATCGAGTTTGATGACTTGGCCAATCCCGTGGCAGATGACCTGCTCGACGATCTTGGTGCATTTGTCTTGAAGACTGGCGGTCAAGTCGTGGTAGTTCCGACCAAACGGATGCCAACCAAAACAGGGCTTGCCGCCATATACCGTTTCTGAGTTGGGTACTTTAGCGGAAACTTCTTTCTTAAAACAATAGCTTTAAGTTTTCGCTTTCGGTATAGTCATAGTTGTGTTTTTAGTTTCAAGCATAGCTCTATTATTTATTACTAAAATAAAGGAAAGAAAAACAATGGAAGAACAAAAAAGTAGAATGCCGTTACTCAGTGATGCGTTCCCAGAGATGAAAGTCCAGACCACACATGGTCCTATGACTCTGCCTGGCGATTTAGCTGGTGGGTGGTTTGTGCTCTTCAGCCATCCGGCTGACTTCACTCCAGTCTGCACCACGGAATTTGTGGCGTTTCAAAAGCGTTATGATCAATTCAAGGAACTGGATTGCACGCTGGTCGGCATGTCGGTGGATCAGGTCTTCTCACACATCAAATGGATTGAGTGGATCAAATCTGAATTGGATGTCGAGATCGAATTCCCGGTGGTTGCCGCCAATGACAGCATTGCCATGAAACTTGGTTTGCTGCACCCCGGAAAAGGAAGTAACACTGTCCGCGCCGTTTATATCGTCGATCCCGCTGGCGCAATCCGTCTGATCATGTATTATCCGCAGGAGATTGGACGCCAAGTTGATGAGATTGTTCGGGCAGTAAAAGTCCTGCAGATCTCCGATGCCAAGAAAGTGGCGATGCCAGCTGGTTGGCCTGATAATGAGCTGATTAAGGATCACGGCATTATTTCGCCGGCTACCGACATGAAAACAGCGGCTAAACGCGCGCAGGAATATGAGTGCTTTGACTGGTGGTTCTGCCACAAGTCCCTGGATTGATCATACGATCATTTACAAGATTAAGTTATCAGGCACCATTGTCCAAATGGTCAATGGTGCCTTTTTTTGGAGTAATAATTATGTTGTTTCAACAATTTAAAGTTGAGGGTTTAGGCTGTCTCTCTTATCTTTTAGGATGTCCGGGGGCAGGGGTTGCCTGTGTGGTCGACCCAGAACGACACGTCGACCGCTATCTGCAGGCTGCTCAGGACCAAGGTGTGCGCATCACGCATATTTTTGACACCCACCTGCATGCTGACCACATTACCGGCAGCATTGAACTGGCGGCCCGCACTGGCGCGACGGTCTACGTTCATCCGGGTGTCAAGGCGGCGTATCCCCATCAGGAGCTGCATGAAGGTGATCGTTTTAAATTCGGCGCGGCGGAGTTGGAGGTGATTGAGACTTTTGGCCACACCCCGAATTCGGTCAGCTTTGCGGTTACGGATCATGCCCGTTCAGAAGATATTTTCGCGCTGCTGACCGGCGATCTTCTGTTTGTCGGCGATATTGGCCGTCCGGATCTGGCTGGCTCCGATCTGCTGGAGGAACAAGTCAAGAACTTGTACGACAGTCTGTACCAGAAACTGGCCCGTTTTCCAGACTGGACTGAGGTCTATCCAGCGCATGGCGAGGGATCTCTGTGTGGCCGCGGCATGAGTGCCAAACCTGTCAGCACCCTGGGTTTTGAGCGTCGCAACAATCTACTTCTGAACAAGATGCCGTTCGAGAAATTCCACGAGATCATGACCACTGGCTTCCAGGTCAGACCGGACAATTTTGCCGTGATGGTAAACAAGAACCAGCATGGCCCACAGCCGCTGGCAAAGGCCGCGCCATTTGGTTTAATGACAGTAGAGCAGGTGGAAAGCGCAATTAGCAAAGGTGCAACAATCGTTGATACGCGTGTTCCGAGCGCGTTTGGAGCGGCGTATATTCGCGGCTCTGTCAACATCGGCCTGACCCCATTGTCGGTCAACTGGCTCGGCATGACCATTGCCGCTGAGACGGAGATTATCATTGTTGCCGACACCAAAGCGCGGGCTGAAGAAGCAGCTTATATATATCGCCGCGCCGGTTATGACCGCCTAATCGGTTATCTTGGTGACGGCATCAGCAGTTGGGCAGCGCAAGCCAAGCCGCTAGATCATCTGCCGCAACTGACTCCAGAGAGCCTGAAGCATGTGCTTGTCAAATATCCCGATCACCTCGCGCTTGATGTGCGCTCTGATTTGGAGTGGGAAGCAGGCCACCTTGAAGAAGCTGTGCATATTCCGATTGATAAGATCATGGCGGGCGATTTTACGCTGGACAAAGATCGGCACGTCACCATCATTTGTGGTTCCGGATACCGCGCCAACATTGCAGGCAGCATACTGAAATCACTGGGCTATTCAAGGGTATTCAGTCTTATTGGTGGTATGGCCGCCTGGAAGGCATCGCGGTCAACTAACGTTTGAGTGCCCGCTGCTTTAGTAACAAACGCTGCGCGCGCTGGGAGAAACGAAGTTTGTTGTTTTTAAAGTAGCACGGGCGTCCCGCCTGTGTTTGGCACGTAATTCACAGCCGAGACGGCTGTGCTACTTTTTCACACTTCTAAAAAACCGAGCATCAAAGCAATGCTGCATTGTTTGACTCTCTAAGGTTGATAGTTGGTGGTTGTTTTAAACACCACTTTAAGTTCTTTCACTTCATAACTTATGAAGATGACTGTCTGAACTTCTTGTTTTGTGCGACAGGAGTTGAGAGAATAGCAACTAAATAGGAGTGAAGATGGGAGAGCACATCTTTTCAGCTGGATCCTGGTTACGGAGTTACAAGCGCCAGGATCTGCAGGGTGATTTTCTGGCTGGTCTGGTTGTCGCTGTCATGCTGGTTCCTCAGGCTATGGCATATGCCATGCTGGCTGGCTTGCCACCGGTTTATGGCCTTTATGCCGCGACGCTGCCATTGGTGGCTTACGCAATGTTCGGAAGTTCGAGGCAACTTGCGGTTGGGCCAGTGGCGATTGTCTCTCTGCTTGTGGCTGACGCCTGTTCCGGGCTGGTCAGCGCTGGTGCTGATGGTGCGGTTATTCTCAGTTTTGTTGCTAGCCTGGCCGTGCTGATCGGTCTCATTCAAATTGGCCTGGGTTTGTGCCGGGCGGGTTTTCTGATTAATTTTGTTTCACATGCTGTTGTCAGCGGTTTTACTGCCGCTGGAGCGATCATGATCGGTCTCAGTCAGCTACAGCATCTGCTGGGTATCAAAATGTCGGGTGGACACTCGGCTGTGGCTCTGTTGCTGGAAGCATGGCGACATCTTGGTGAGGCGCACACTTTGACTCTGACGATCGGCCTGACAACAACGGCGGTTTTGCTGCTGGCGCGGCAGCAGCGCTGGCGCTTACCGGCTACGTTGCCGGTGATTGTCGTCTCGATTTTACTGGTCTGGTACTTTGATTTGGAGGCGCAGGGGATGCGGGCCGTCGGCGTAGTTCCAGGCGGGCTGCCAGTTTGGCGTCTACCCTCTTTCTCTGTTTCCAGTGTGCGCTCGATGTTGCCCTCAGCCCTTGTGATTGTCTTTATTGGTGTCATGGAATCAATTGCCGTGGCCAAGTGGATTGCGACCCGGGAAAAATACCGCATTGATGCCAATCGTGAGATGATTGGTTTGGGCATGGCGAGTCTGGTGGCGGGGTTGTTTTCCGGTTACCCAGTGACCGGCGGTTTTTCGCGCACAGCAGTGAATTATCAGGCTGGCGCGCGAACACAACTGGCTTCACTCTTTACAGCCGCGCTGGTGCTGCTGACACTGTTATTTCTGACTCCGCTCTTCACGCACCTGCCCAATGCTGTGCTTGCGGCCATCATCATGGTCGCTGTCATTGGTTTGATTGATTTCAGGGAAGCACGTCAGCTGTTCAAGGTCAAGAAAGCTGACGGGTGGGTCTATGTAGTGACCTTTCTGGTAACCCTAAGCTTTGGAATGGACAAGGGGCTGTTGGCTGGAATCATATTTTCGCTGGGGCTGTTCATTCTGCGCAGTGCCCGACCATGTTTGGCAATCCTGGGTCAGGTCGATGAACACGAATTTCGCGACCTTAGCCGTTATCCAAAAGCCAGGACCGATCCGACGGTGCTCGTTTTGAGGGTTGAGGCCAGCCTATATTTTGCCAACGCCGGTTTTGTGGAAGGGTGGATCCGGGCGCAGCTGGTTCAACAACCCTCGGTTCGCTGGGTCCTGCTGGAGATGTCAGGGGTTAACGACATAGACGGCGTGGCAGTCGCCATGCTGACAGAGTTGATGCGTGATTGCGCTTTAACCGGGGTGCAATTCGTGTTTTCCGGTATGAAAGCGAGGGTGCGAGATATCGTTGAATCTGCCGGCTGGAAAGAGTTGCTCAATGACCGGATGTATTATGTCAATCCAGCGCAGGCCTTGGTTGCGCTGAAAACGTTGCCGGAGCCGTGAAATTCGGGTCTTTGATTATAAGCGGATGTCTATGTGCGCGAGACCCGCAAGCTCGCCGCAGTCAGATATTTACGCACTGGGGGCTCTGTTTCTACGAAGCACTCACCGGCAACCCTGCTTGCAGATGAAATTTTTAGTGAAGTTCAGACTTACTGATCCGGTCTGTATATTTGGCATAATGTTGAACGTACATAATGATGTTGAAAACCTCGAATCAAGCTGGCTTCAAAGTCCTGTAAGTATGGTTAATTGTTTTTCAAATCACTGTTTTCGTTTTTCATCCAGGGTCGTCTCCAGCATGAAATCGACATCCAACGTTGTTACCGGAGCTCCATTGATTGCAGCAGCATTTCCAATCATAATGCGCCGAGATCAGAGATTTTGTCGAAACAACGCGCTGGACATTGCTGACTGGTTGCAGTATTCTACTATAAATGCAGGTCTGATTTCCAATCAGACAACTCCCGATGCAATCGGGACCTATTGAGGCTAGGCTACGCCTCCGGTTGACGATAGCGGCAACGATGCTGACCGAAGATTTTTTGAGAGGAGGCAACTATGCAGGACACAAACTCACATTTGGCGCTTTTTTTTGAGTCAATCCGCGCTTGCCTGGAAGATGAGACAGTCTCGAAGATAAGGTTGTCTGGCTCCTGTCTTCCTTGCGTGATCGGCTTGCTGCTGCTGCTGCTGTTCTTTCCTGGCCGGGCTTGGGCAATGGGGCCATTCCGCGTGTTGCCGTATCTACAGAACCCCGCGACAAACGCGGTTACTGTCATATGGTTTTCGGAAGCTGACACGACCGGCCAGCTTGCCTACGGCTTGATGGGGAACTGGATGACGGTTGATGTTCCAGCTGTGTTGGCCAGTGTACTGGATTACCATTCGACCGAGAACCAGAAGTTCCCCGGCAACATTGCGCCGTCCATTCCCTATTCCCATTGCGCACGCCTGACCGGATTGTCCGCTGGCACATCCTACACCTACGCGGTCACGCAGGATGGCGTGTCAGTCACCAACACCTTTCGCACCGCTCCACTGCCGAATCGCTCCGTACGCTTTGTCGTCTATGCCGACAGTGAGACGGAGCCTGAATCGACGGGGGCTAAAGTGACATGGCCACAGCTTGGTGGCAGCTCCAGTCGTTTGTATGTGGTTGACCAGACGTGCGGCTATCAGGAAAACCTTCTGGTCATGAAGGCCCGTGCGCCGGACTTCATCGTGATCGCGGGCGATCTTGCCCAGGCTGGCGGTGAGCAGCGGGACTGGGACGAGTTCTGGCGGCATAACGCCGGTGATCTTGGCACGCTGGCCAGCACTGTGCCCATCATGCCCGCGCTGGGCAACCATGAGTACTACGGGGGAACGCGCGGCAGCTACAACCAACCGTCCTCGGAGCAGAGCGTTGCCAAGTATCTCACTTACTTCGAGATGCCACCAAACAACGCCGCGAATCCCGCCCATGAGAAACGCTACTATCGCATGGATTACGGTCCCATTACACTGGTGGTGCTCGATCTGTGCAACGGAGACGACACGACACCTGCTGCGGACACCAGCACGTACCTGAAGACTTCCGACGGCTGCCAAGCCCCGGACTTCAACCCTGGCACGCCCCAGTACGTCTGGCTGGAGGCCCAGTTGGCATTGGCCCAGCTTAACAGCCGGTTCACGTTCGTCGCCTTTCATCAGGCACCGTACTCCGTCGGGCCGCATGGCGCCGCCACCGAGTCGCAGTCGGGCGTCCCTGTGCGCGTCCTAACGCCGCTCTTTCTGCAGTACGGCGTGGATGCCCTGCTGTGTGGACATGACGAGATGTACGAACACTCCGTGGTGGCAGGGGTGGAGCAACTGCCCGGTGGTGGCACGTGTGCCGCCACGCTTCATGTCTACGACTTGGGCATGGGTGGCGACGGGCTGCGGGGGCCCACATCGGGCGTGGTCAATGACAAGCAGGTTTTTCTGGCGCATAGCGATGCTCCAGAGACCTGGTTGGGGGCAAGGCTGGTCAGTGGTGGCAAGCACTATGGGCACCTGGAGGTCAACGTCCAGATGGACGCACACGGTGGCTGGGAGGCGGTTCTGACTCCAGCTTACGCCTTCCCGCTGATGGACAGCAGCGGCAATGTTATCAGTTTCGAACGGCGTGCGTATGATGACGAAGTAATACTCAAGGCCACAGTCCCCCTCTCTTCCCAGCCACGGGGGAGCGTCGTGATTGGCTGGTGAAGCCATTGTGATTTTATTTACTTTTGCGGTTGACACCAGATGCGCAGACTGCTACCCTACCATTATTGAGATGTTTGTTTTATCTTAGCTGAGTATCCTGTGTAAGAGACGTGGGCTGTTCAGCAGGGTGTTTTAAATTAAATTAAGGAGTAATCATGCAACGCAGATGGATAGTTGGATTAACCAGTGTAACCGCCTTGTTGGCGGTCACAGTCGCGCAGGCTGCGCCTATACCGGCCGGTCAACTGATGAAGAGCCGGACGATGACAGTGTCTGGCGGTGGAAGTTACTACAATCCGAGGATATATGACGGTGAAGTATTCGCCGTTAGGATTGGCGCTCCCTATGCTGTTGGGCGATTTTTTGACGGTTCTACAACACCTGATGCAATTTGGACTAATGCATTCGATGTGCGCATGGCCAGCCCGATGGGCGGAGGAACGAACAAGACATACGTCATCGGAGCGGGTGGCAACAACAATGACTACTTGACACGCTTCGACTACGCAACGCTCAGCAACAGTGTCCACGATACGGTTTTAGGCATTCGCGTGAACACTTTCGCCTGGGTGGATGACGATACGATCATCGCATCTAGTTACATGACTAATATACAGAACAGGTTGTATCTACTGGACATTACGGCCGAGCCCTTCGCCGTGGCACTGAACACAACGTGGAACTCCAATGGCTATGTCGAAACCCCCGTTGAAAAACGCATTCGCAGCGTCACGGTGGGGGATGTCTATAGCGGGTACGCCTACTTCTGCGACAATAGTAGTCTCACCAATAAATTATGCGCCATTGATCTGGCATCTGGTGTGGTGAAGGAAATAGGTTCCTATGAGCGCGTTACTGGTGACAGCTATGGATCCTGGACAATGAAGGAATCAGGCGGCTATCTTTACCTGCAGACAGTCAAGGACGGCATCCATGTGTACAATATGATTGATGCGATCACGCTTGGCTCGCTGGCCACGCATCACACCAAGGCTCAGCTTGATGCGCTTATGGGGTCGGCACAACCTTCCTATGGTTTTGATGTGGTGGACGACGGGCAGCGGATGGTGCTGGGAGTGGCCGGTATTTCGGCTATCGAATTGGTTCAGAATCTTCCTTACACGGACGACTTTGAGGGCTATGATAAGGTCAATGTTTCGTTGAATAGCTTGGGATACCGGGGCTGGAGTGCGTCGTCTAATAGTGTGATCGTGAAGTCGGGTACGGGCGTGTCAGGCAGCAAGGCCGCCTATCTTCCGGGTGAAACATCACTCACAAACACCCTTTATGCGTCGGTGCCCCTCACCAAGGCCTGGACAGACATGCAACTCAAACCGGTGAAAATGCTCGGGGACCCGGAGGTGGGCTCAAGCGCCAGTGTGATGCTATATGTGAACGCCGATGGTTATGCTGTGGTGTACGACCCGGACACGACGGCGTGGGCCGTCTGTTCAAACAACGTCGTAAATGCGGCCGTGACACCGATCACTGACGATACCTTTGTGCGGATCACTCTGTATCAGGACTATGTTGCCAAAACCGTAGCGGTGTTTGTTAACGACGTGCTGGTGCGCGAAGGCCTGGCGATGATCGGCGGTGCACCGGCCAGCTATCAGAAGTTAGCGGTGCAGAACACAAGCGAAACCAATGCGTATCTGGATAACGTCTGGATTTCTACGAGCTATCCAGTTGATCTGACAGGCGACAGCAATGGCAACGGATGGGCCGATGCGAAGGAAATTATGGACTTCGGTTCGATCTCAGCCACGACTAACGGCGTTCCGCACACCTGGCTGGCCGATAAGGGGCTGGTGGATCCGTACGGCGATGCAGACTCCGACGGCCTGTCGAACGCCGAGGAATATCTGGCCGGCACTGATCCAAATGATGATGCCAGTATCTTCCAGATCCTGAGCATCGTGCGGAACGGGACTGAAACGGTGTTAACGATCACGGGCAACGACTCGGGTGCTACCACTCCTTATGTCATTGAACGCAGCATGAATCTGGGCAGTGGTTTCACAGACTACGATGCCGCTCCACGTGGTTCGGCGCCAGCCAATACGGTCTACGTTGACGACGACTCCACTGGTGCGGTCTTCTACCGTGTGAAGGCCGTCCAGTAGATGAGATGCTGTCGATAAGAGACATACTTTTATCCCCTTATGGGGCGCAAAGAACAAAGAACAATTAATTGTTCTTTGCGAAAATTTGTTTATCGAACGTTTATAGGAGTTTGGTGTAGTAGTCGCTCTATGAGCGACACATAGGTTAATGTAGTAGTCGCTCTATGAGCGACACATGCCGCTCATAGAGCGGCTACTACACTGATGCTGGCCGACGATGGCGGGCGACCCGCCTTCCAGTCGTTCGGTGTGGCATGCGATAGCGGATTACGATTAAAAACTCCGCCCCTTAAAATCGTCGACCAGCATCGTCGCCGCTATCGTGAACCGAAGGCGAAGCCGAACTCCAGTAGGTCCGGTTTCCAACCGGACATGTCCGATTGGAAATTGGACCTACGTTGCTCCCGCGCCAGAGACGCGACCTTTTCACTTTAGAACTTCTCCACTCCGCGCCCAACGCGGATCTGGTCGCTTGCCAAAGGTTGGAAGAACTTAAAGCTGTATTTAAAACAGCTCTAAAAAATGGATAGTAGAAAACCCATTGAGGTCATGGGCGTTGTCTACAGACAGTGCTTCGCAGGGCGAATTGCAAAATGTTGGCCGCATGATAGTTGTTAGGCGGTATTGGATGGCTGGAACTGACTCATCCTGATTCATTCTATTTCTTCAAATGCGCAGCGTTTTTATTTTTCGCCCGCTGCGGCTTCCGCGATGTTCAGCGCGTGCGCTCGGATCTTGCGGTAGGATTGCAGGATATCAATGATCACCAGCGTCTGCAAGGGAGAGGTGCCAGCGTGTTCAATCCGGCTGAGGTGCTCCTCTCGGAACTGTTTAGCACGGTCGGTAATCCGGCTGCCCTCGGAGTGCGTCGCAATCAACATGTGGGCATCGTCCGCCGCGAGTGCCTCGCCGACGGATTTCAGGTAATTACAGACTTTGGCATGTATGGTTTTGATATTCGCCATATCTTGGGGGCAGATGCAGGGATTGAGAGCGGCCAGACGGTCGTTCAACTTGAGAAGAGTGACTGCATAATCGCTGATTGATTCGTATTCATCGGCGATTCGTAACTGTTGACGCGCTTCAGTAATGACTTTCAAGGGCAGATTTTTTTGCAGGATTCTGGTGATAAACTCTACAATCTCTTTCTGCATCACATCCAGGATCTCCTCTCGGCGTATCAGCCTTTCGCGCTGCTCTTGGTTCTCGTTGGGCTTCTCCAGCTCACTGCCCAGCCAGACCATCATTTGATCGACACTGTCACGCATCTTTAAAATCGCGTTGCCAGACTCTTGAATGGCAATGGAGGGAGTTTCCGTGCGCCCGGCATCCAGATAGATCAGACGTTGCACCTCCTTTTTTTGCCGTGTGGGGATGATGAGCACCAGCAGCTTGACGAGCACGCCGGTAACCGGCAGGAAAAGCAGCACAATGATGGCATTGAAGATCGTGTGCGAGAATGCGATCTGTTTGCCTACGTCACCCTCGATCGCGGTTGGCATGATATTCTCCAGTAGATCCAGAAAGAGATAGAAGAACGGAAAAACAATTGCCACACCAAAGACTTTGATTAATATGTGGGCAAACGCAGTGCGCTTGGAGGCGGTGGAAGTGCCCAGCGCGGCAAGGTAGGCCGTGATGGTTGTGCCAATGTTCTGCCCGAGAACCAGTGCGACCGCCGTGTGAAATCCGATGACCTTTGAAGTGGCTAAAAGAATGGTGATGGCGATGGTCGCGGAGCTCGACTGCATGAGGGCGGTCGTGACCGAGCCAACCAGCACACATTTGAACAACCCGCTGTAGTCGTCAGCCGAAAACCTGCAGAACCATGCTCGAAATCCCTCGCTGGTGCTGAGCGGATCCATGCCGTTTTTCATGAGCGTTAGCCCAAAGAAGATCATGCCAATTCCCAAAAAGAACATAGCGGTGAATTTGATCCGTTCGTTACCAGAAAAGAGATATAAGAACCCTGAAACTCCTAGAATAATAAGACCGTGCTGCGTTACGTGCAGTGCCACAATCCAGGCGGTAATCGTGGTGCCAATGTCGGCACCAAGAAGAACCCCGATCGACTGTTTAAGGGTCATCACTCCAATATTGACCATTGAGATGGCCATGACCGCTGTCACGGAACTGGACTGGATCAAACAGGTAACTGCCGCTCCGGTGGCACAGGCTTTAAATCGGTTGTCCGTGACAGTAGCGATCATCCGTCTGAGACGGTTGCCAGCCACAGCCTGCATTCCGTCCGACATGTAGCGCATTCCCAGCAGAAAAATACATAAGCCGCCAATGATTCCCGAGGCTATCTCTAAGATTTGTTCAAATGTCATTATTTCCCACCATTTTGCGCAATTTGTTACCTGCCATGGCTTGGAGCCCCTCTGAGAGTTGCTTCATGTCTAGTAAAAAGAGCCCGAGTTCGTCGGTAACCCTAAAAATGACAGAAAAGGTTTCAAAGGCGTTAACAGTCATGCGTTTCCTTGATTCTTTGAATAATAATTTACTAAAAAGTTTAACAAAAAACGTACTCTGTTAAAAGCGGCAAAGTGGGATAAATGTGAAGAGTTCTGCGAGGTGCGTTTTTTTACTCAGCAAGGAGGTTATATAATGCCGGATCGTTACAGTTTCAGCCAGTAAAATCGCGCTTTTTCAACCTTCAGGTGGCATGTGCGTCAGGAATTTAATGCTGGTCGCAAAAACCTCGGCAGTCCATGCCGCGCTGTAGTAGCTGTGGCCTGCATGGGGAATCAAGCGGAATGAGCTGGGGATGCTGTGTTTGGCGCAATACTCGGTGTAGGCCTGCATGGAGCCGGGTGCATCTGGGTCGGAGCCGCCGAAGACAAAGTGTACTGGGTTGCAGTATTGTATGAATAACTGGAGCGTCTGATTCTCGCTCTTTGCCTCTTCGTTTGAGCGGCTCTCGTGTTTAATCAGCGCTTTGGTGACCATCTTGGTCTGCACTCGACCAGTCAGAATTTTTTTCCAGGTCTCAAGCTGGGTCAGTTTTTTGAGGTAGGTCAGAAGCGCCTTTTGAGTTTTATGAGCATCGGTTTTTGCACTGCGTAGAGATCCCATCGACTCGGCGGAGAGTAGCAGCAACTTGCTAATATCAAGGTTGGCGGCCACCAATTTTATGGCCACCTTGCAGCCTGAGCAGATGGCAGCCACATAAACCGGGGTGCCCTGAGACAGCTGCTTCTGGAGTTCAGCCAATGCCGCAGCCGCGTCTTCGGCCATTGAGTCAATCGAGGCTTCATCATGCGAGCCATCACTCAGCCCTCGACCACGGAAATCCGGACGCATGCAGAGGTGACCGGATTGTGTGAGTTGGCGTGAGAGTTCTGTGAACATACGGTGTGGACCAGTGCGGTCGCCGGACCAACCCGCCAAAAAAAGGACACCAGCTGTTGCCACTCCTTGCGGCTGATCCATGGCAGCCCGGATCGTCGCGCCATTGAGGGTTATGTCGATCAACCTTGTACGCGTTGTTGCATTTTTAAATTCTGGCAACTGCGCTGACAGAAGGCTCGCGGAAAAGTCCGCCGTGATCCAATCCTTGATCTCAGCGCGCAGTTGGCTCAGGTCAACATGGCCGACCGTATTCCAGAAGGGGGGGAAGCGAAGCTCGGAGAATTGCGCCGCTGCGTTCTGCTCCTTAATTACCTTGAACGTCTTGGGGCTGTGCCCGCCGGGTATCAGGAGTAGGTGCTTGTTGGACGCTGGATGTTGAATGTTGGACGTTGGATGTTCCTTTGACCTCTGCCCTCCGACTTCTGTAATCCACGCATACACCCGGGCTGAGAATATATATCCATCCAGGTCAATGGCTCCTCCGCTCTGTACCTGCTCCAGCAGCGAAGCGCGACTCTCAACTGCCTGGCCGTAGGCCACCATATCATTGACCATGCGGCGTTGCAGCAACTGATGGATGAACTCCGCGCCTGAAGCTGGCGCGATTAAAACCGTGCGCTGAATTGCTTTATGATCAGCGGCAAGTTCGGTTAGCAGCAGTGCCGCGAGGCGGGTTCCTAGAGCTGTGATCGGGATTCTTGGAAGATGCTCCTGAATCCAGCGCACGGCGGTTGCGGCATCACGGAGAAAGCCTTGAGGATCGGAGGATTCAAAGTCACCGGTTGAGTCGCCGGAGCCGTGCCAGTCAAAGATCAGCGAGGCAATCTGTTTGTCGCAGAGCGTACGGGCGATGCTCATGTAAAAAGGGAGACACCCTTTGCGTTCTTCCGCAAAGGGCAGCAGAAAGAGAACTGCGCCTAATACAGTCTTTGGCAGCAGCACGGTGGCTGCCAGTTGCTCGCCATCAGAGTTCAGAAAAAAGCTATGTTGTTGTGGCATCATGTGAAACAGTATTCAGTATTCAGAAGTCAGTATTCAGTATTCAGAAGTCAGAAGTCAGAAGTCAGAAGTCAGGAGTCAGGAGTCAAAATTCAGGATTCAGTAGTCATAATGGCCAGCGAATCGGTCTCCAGCAGTTTACGCGGCTGGAAAGAATAATTAATTGTTCTTCCCGAAAAGTTGTCTATCGGGCCTTATTGCGGCTTGTTTCGCAACCATCATCGTCGCCGCTATTGTAAACCGGAGGTGCGGCTGACCAGACTGCGTAACCTGATCATTCGCGCACTCACGCACTCGTGCCCTGCTCCACTCCGCGCCCAGTGCGAATCTAGGCCCTTACAAACAACTATGCCCGCTAGTTTATCACACAACTTGTCATGTTGCCATGCCAGTTCATAATAATATCGCATTTCATATTACAATTTAGCCTCTTGACAAAAATGGCGCCAAAAACTATGATCCTTTTTGTATTGTTAAAACTGTAAAGGGCTGCAAGTCTTTGAGAGGATACCACAAATCAAGAAAGGGTCACACTATGAATATGTTCTGTTATCAATGCGAGCAAACAGCTCAGGGAACTGGCTGCACGGCGCACGGGGTCTGCGGTAAGGATCCCGAGACAGCGGCACTGCAGGATCTGCTGATCCATGTTGCCGAGGGTATCAGCCAGTACGCGCATCGGGCGCGCTCGCTCGGAGTAGTCAACCATCCAGCCGACCTGTTTGTGGTCGAGGCGCTGTTCACTACTGTAACCAACGTGGATTTTGATCCTCAGCGCTTGTCGGTTCTGATCCGGCGCGGTGCGGCGGTGCGCAACGCGATGAAGCGGGCCTATGAAGAGGCTTGCGCCAAAGCTGGCCAGCAGCCGGAAACCTTGGCCGGCGCCGCTGCTCTTCAGCCAGCCAGCGATCTCAATGAGATGATTCGCCAAGGCGAGGGGGTCACCATACATAAACGGATTGATACGTTGGGAGAAGACCAGACAGGCCTCCAGGAACTCATCACCTATGGACTAAAAGGCATGGCTTCCTATGTTGACCACGCCCAGATTCTTGGTGTAGAGGATGAAGGGGTGTACGCATTCATCCACGAGGCGCTGAATTTTCTCGCCAACAACCCCGTTGACATTGATGCCCTGACAGGCATGGCCCTGCGTGTGGGCAAGGTCAACCTTAAGGCCATGGAGTTGCTGGATGCAGCTAACACCGGCGCCTACGGCCACCCTGAGCCGACTGAGGTGCGTGTAACACCGCTGAAAGGCAAGTGCGTCGTGGTCTCGGGTCACGACTTGAAAGACCTTAAGATGTTGCTGGAGCAGACTGAAGGCAAGGGGATCAACGTTTACACCCACGGTGAGATGCTGCCATGCTTGGCCTACCCTGAATTGAAGAAACACAAACATCTGGTTGGCAACTATGGTGGTGCCTGGCAGGACCAACGCCAGGAGTTTGATGCTTTCCCTGGTTCAGTTCTGATGACCACTAACTGCATTCAAAAGCCCAAGGCTAGCTATTCCAACCGTATCTTTACCACAGGTTTGGTAGCTTGGCCTGGCGTGGCGCACATTGCGGCCGACGCTGCTGGTAACAAGGACTTCACCCCTGTGATTGAGGCGGCTTTAGCTGCTACGGGGTTTGAGTCCGATGCGGAAGCTAAAACCATTACCATTGGTTTTGCCCGCAACACTGTAATGAGCGTGGCCGATAAGGTGATTGATGCTGCCAAAGCAGGTAAGATTCGCCACTTCTTCCTTATTGGAGGCTGCGATGGGGCTAAGTCTGGTCGTAATTACTACACCGAACTGGCGCAGCTGGTTCCAAAAGACTGCGTGATCCTGACGCTCGCCTGCGGCAAATATCGGTTTAACAAGCTGCCTTTCGGCGATATCGACGGTATCCCGCGGTTATTGGACTGCGGGCAGTGTAATGATGCCTACTCTGCAATTCAAATTGCCCTGGCACTGGCCAATGCCTTTGACTGCGGCATTAATGAGCTGCCGCTTAGCATGGTGCTGAGCTGGTATGAGCAGAAGGCTGTCTGCATTCTGCTGACGCTGCTGCATCTGGGAATTCAAGATATGCGTCTTGGACCGAGCTTGCCAGCTTTTATCGGGCCGAACGTTCTAAATCTTCTGGTGGGGAAATTTGGCCTAAAGACGACTTCGATCCCTGAAGAAGATCTCATGGCTATGCTCGAGTAAGGAAAATATCAAGATTGTCCGCTGTAAAAATATTCGTGATTGTAGTAGTCGCGCATTCCGGAAGGCGTTTAGCGGACATCTGGTGCTGGAAAGTCATACGCCCTGCCGTTAACACATGAGGAAATGGAGGCGCTGCCCATCCTTGTCAATCATGTACTCGGACTTGTAATTAATGATCGTTTCGATCATTGAGATGGGCGCGGGATCCAGTGGGGTTTCGGCCCGCCCTAGTTTTCCGACCGCCGATTCAATCTCGGGGATGAATTCAAAGGTCATATCCTGTTTCTGCATAATGTCCAGCACCTCGCCGATCAAGGCATGCGCCATGGTTGTCGGCATCCAGAGGAAGGAACCCTCGTTCAGAGGCGGCATGAACTCCTTGCCCAGCCCCGGAAACTTGTGCGCTATATAGTGGGCCGGTGAACCACTTAATATTGGAATTTACGCAAAGCATGTATCACTTAGTGGTACTTTTGTGCTATTATGTGATTCTTCAGTTGAAAGAATAGCGACTTATGGGAACTTTTAGAAACACATTCAGCGTCACCGGGTTTCTGGTGATTTCAGTGATTATCCAGAGTTCAACTGGCTGCGCGACGGGCGAGAGGGTTCTGTTGGAGCGGCAAGCTAACACGGCAACTGCATCGGTCAGCAGAGGTCCCGGGAGAAATGAGCGGAATTCTTATGATGCTGGCAGCCAATTAAAGCTCGACGCTCTGATCGTCTTTGGGGTTGAGAACAGCCCTGATCTTAGAAGCATCTACGCCCGCTGGAAAGCAGCCGAAAACCAGGTGCCGCAGGCTGCGGTGCTCCCTGATCCTAGAGTGAGTTACGGCCACTTTGTTGAATCGTTTAAGATGAAAACCGGGGAGCAGAAGCAGACGGTTGCGCTCTCTCAAACCCTGCCCTGGTTTGGCAAACTACCGCTGAAAGAGAAGATGGCTGTGAAGCAGGCGGAGTCAATCGCGCAGGAGTATGAGGCAGCTGTTCTGGGTTTAGTCAGCAGAATCAAAAAATCCTATTATGAATACGCTTGGCTGCACGATGCGGTTCAGATCAACAGGGAACATATCAATCTACTGAAGGTTGTGGAGTCAGTGGCCTCTATCCGGTTTAAGTCAGGCAAAATCTCCCAGAGCGCTTTGGTTCTGATCCAGGTGGAGCAGGGCAAGATTGAAGACCAGATCAAAGAGTTGGAGGCGCTTAAAAGCCCGCTCTCAACTTCCATTTACGCCGCGCTGGGTTTGGAGTCCGGCAAGCTGCTGCCGCGTCCCGCAAGAGCGGATCAGGCCTTGACTGAGCTGAACCCTGTTGAGCTGCAGCTGCAGCTGCAGCAGGCCAATCCTGAGTTGAGGCGGATCAAAGCTCTTAAAGAGCTGCAGGAGCTGGCAGTGCAACTTGCAGATAAAAATTACTATCCTGATCTCACGTTTGAACTCTCCGCTGTTGATATGGATGGCAGTAGAGATCCGGTCTTGGCCATGGTTTCGATTAATCTGCCGATCTGGCGCAAGAGTCTGGATGCCGCCAAGCTGGAAGCTGTGAACCAGAGACAGGGCGTGAATGAAGCGCTGAAGAACACTGGCCTTGAACTCGCCGCCAAATTGGACCTATTGGTTTATTACTACCAAAATGCCTTGCGAAAGAACAAGCTTTACGAAAACACCTTGATTCCTAAAGCGCAGCAGTCAATTGAACTTGCGTTAAAGGAGTTTGAAACCGGTAATTCGGGGTTTTCCGAGTTGCTGGATGCGCAACGGACTCTGCTCGAGTTTCTGCTTATTGCGAAACAGTACTCCGCTGACGCGCATAAGCAATTGGCGGAGATTGAAAACATAGTTAATAGTTCACTGAATGAAATAAATGAGAGGTAATTATTATGAACAATATCAAAATTAAAGTTATTGCAGTGGTGTCTTTGGCCTGTCTGGTATTGTTTGCCGCTGAATCTGAGAGTAAACCGGAACAAACTGCGGTAACGCAAAAAACGTGCCCTGTGATGGGTGGAGCAATTGACAAAAAACAGTATGCCGATGTTAAAGGAAAGCGGATCTATGTCTGCTGTGCCGGTTGTATAGCAAAGATCAAAGCTGATCCTGATACGTACATCAAAAAGCTTGAAAGCAGCGGGATTGCGCTCGATAAGGCGGAAGAGAAAAAGGACTAGAAGATCCGCAATTTAAATCGTGCCAGGCGCCAGCGCAAAACGTTTTGTATGGCAATTGCAACAGCTGAAAGGAAATGACATGAAACTTAAAAGAAAGAAGGTCTTTGTCGGAGTTGTTGCGATAGGACTTCTACTTGTTGCATTTTTAATCGGACAATGGACAGGACCGGCGACGATGTCATCCGCTGCTCCTGAGATGGATGAAAAGGGCCACACTCAAAACGCTGAGCCTGAAGTTTGGACCTGCTCAATGCATCCTCAGATCAAGCTTCCCAAGAAAGGCAAGTGTCCGATCTGCTTTATGGACCTTATTCTGCTTGAAAAAGACTCTGACAGCGATGGGGAACGTGAGATCTCTGTCAGTGAGTATTCGGCCAAATTGATGGAGTTAGAAACCTCGCCTGTTATACGAAAATTTGCCCAAGCTGAGATCAGAATGGTTGGCAAGGTTGATTACGATGAAACTCGGGTTTCATATATCTCGGCCTGGATACCTGGTCGGTTGGATCGGCTATTTGTAGATTACACCGGAATTCCTGTACACAAGGGAGACCATATGGTTAAGATTTACAGCCCTGATCTATTAACAGCGCAGGAAGAGCTGCTGCAGTCCATAAAAGTAAGCAGTAGTTTGATGGAGAGCGAATCAGAGATTATGCGGCGTACAGCTCGAACGACTGTCACCGCCGCGCGTGAAAAGCTGCGGCTTTGGGGCTTTACAGCGGAACAGATCGCAGCCATCGAAAAGAGTGGGACTCCGGCTGAACATATGACCATCTACTCACCTGGCGAAGGCATAGTCATCCATAAAAACGTTCAGGAGGGCATGTACGTTGAAACCGGAACCAGAATATACACCATCGCTGATCTATCCAAAGTCTGGATTCAGCTTGATGCGTACGAGTCTGATCTGAACTGGCTCAGATATGGAGGAGCTGTTGAGTTTACCACCGCAACCGATCCCGGGAAAACTTTTGAAGGCACGATCTCTTTTATCGACCCGATTATCAACTCAGCCACTCGAACAGCTAAAGTGCGGGTAATTGTAGATAACCCGACCCTTGAATTAAAACCAGGGATGTTTGTCAGGGCCATTGCCAAACCCATGGTTGCTCAGAATGGAAGAGTTATGAACTCCGGGCTTGCTGGCAAGTGGGTTAGTCCGATGCACCCGGAGGTGATCAAAGACGGCCCTGGCAGTTGCGATGTCTGCGGCATGCCTCTTGTAACTGCCGAGTCACTTGGCTATGTTACTGAGAGTAAGCAAAACGCGCCGCTACTTATCCCCATATCCGCAGCAATGAAAACAGGCAAACGCGCTGTTGTTTATGTTGAGCTACCGGAAAAAGACAAACTAACCTATCAAGGTCGGGAAATTGAACTCGGGCTTAGGCTTGGTGATTTCTATGTGGTGCAAGGAGGATTGCTTGAAGGCGAGCGGGTCGTGACCCGCGGTGCATTTAAACTCGACGCCGAGCTTCAGATCAGGGCCAAGCCCAGCATGATGTCATCTATTGAGGAAGCTCACAGCAATCATGATGGCGCAATTATTACAGAGGAAAGCCTGGTGCCCCAGGAGATCTCGGCGGAGTTCAGTTTACAGTTGGGTGTGGTGGCTGATGCATATTTTGAGATCCATAAACAGCTGGCTGGCGACGCGGCTGATGGAGCAAGGCTTGCTGCGGCAACCATGAAGGAAAAGCTTGAGCAGGTGAACATGGGTCTGCTAGATGGTGACGCGCATGTGCTCTGGATGGAACACCTCAAAAACCTAAACAAAATAGTCAGCAAGCTGGTGAAAGAAGATAAGATTGAGCGGCAGAGGGAGCAATTTTACCAACTGTCACAACAGTTGATTAAGTCAGTCAAGGTCTTCCCGCTCTTTCAACCGGTTTACCAGGCCTTCTGCCCAATGGCTTTCAACGATACCGGAGCCATATGGCTCCAACGTAACAGGGAGCTTTTGAACCCGTATTTTGGAAAAACCATGCTTCATTGCGGTGAGATCCAGGCAACGCTAGGCGTTGCAGCAGGCAAACAGGAACACAACCATGAGCAATGACAAAATACGCGCACAAACCCAAAAACAGCGCTCTGTTGTCGGACGCCTCATGCGCTTCTGCCTAGAGAATAAGCTGATTGTGTCTTTATTGACCATGGCCGTCGTCTTTGCCGGGTTACTGGTTGCACCCTTTGACTGGAAGGTCGGTAATTTGAACCGTTATCCAGTAGCAGTGGATGCGATTCCTGATATTGGAGAAAACCAGCAGATTGTTTTTACTGAGTGGATGGGGCGCTCGCCCCAGGATGTCGAGGACCAGATCGGCTATCCACTGACCGTTCATTTGCTCGGCATTCCAGGCGTAAAGACTATTCGCAGCTACTCAATGTTCGGCTTTTCCTCGATTTACATTATTTTCAAAGAGGACGTGGAGTTCTACTGGTCCCGAACCCGAGTACTGGAAAAGCTAAACTCATTGTCCGCAGGCACTCTGCCAGCAGGAGTGCAGCCGACTCTGGGCCCTGATGCAACTGCGCTGGGGCAGATCTACTGGTACACGCTGGAGGGGCTGGGCCCTGATGGTAAACCAACCGGCGGTTGGGACCAGGAGGAGCTGCGGACCATCCAGGACTGGTATGTGCGCTATTGGCTGCTCGCAGCTGAAGGTGTGTCTGAGGTTGCGTCCATTGGTGGTTTTGTACGCGAGTATCAAGTTGACGTTGATCCAGACGCTATGCGGGCCTATGGGGTCAGCGTGGACGAGGTCTACCGTGCTGTCCAAAGCGCCAATATTGACGTGGGCGCCCAGAACATTGAATTCAACAGAGCAGAATATTTGATTCGGGGGATCGGCTTTATCAAGAAGATAGAGGACATCGAAAACAGTGTTATCAAAGTCAATGCCGATGCTGTCCCCGTACTTGTCAAGCATGTTGCCAACGTCAACCTAGGCCCTGCTACTCGCCGTGGTGCCCTGGACAAGGGCGGGGCTGCGGTGGTCGGGGGTGTGGTGGTGGCCCGCTATGGCGACAACCCGTTACAGGTAATCGCCAATGTTAAAGCAAAGATTTCCGAGACCCAGGATGCACTTCCAACCAAAGCAATCATTGATTTCAAACAAACTACTAGCGAGCAGGTGGAGGCGTTCGCGTTTAATCTAGGCTTTGATGCCTTTGTTGACAGTGCCTTAAACCAGGACAAATGGAAAGAGTATCTCAGAGGCTCTGTCCAAGAGGGTTGGCCGGAGTGGATCACGCTCAGCAAGATCAGTGTGGTGCCCTTCTATGACCGGACCGGGCTTATCTATGAAACCCTCGGCACGCTGAACAGCGCCATCGGCCAGCAGATACTGGTCACTATCATCGTGGTTCTGATCATGGTTATGCATCTGCGCAGCGGGTTTGTCATCAGCTCCATGCTGCCTTTGGCTGTCTTGCTCACTTTTATTGCAATGAAACTGTTTAAGGTTCAGGCAAATATTGTGGCGCTCTCTGGAATCATAATCGCCATCGGCACGATTGTGGACATGGGGATTGTGATCTGTGAAAATATATTGCGGCATCTTGAAAAAGCTGATCCATCAGAATCCACACTGGAGGTCGTGCATCAGGCATCTTCCGAGGTTGGCAGTGCGGTTCTTACCGCTGTAATGACAACTGTTGTGAGCTTCCTGCCTGTGTTCACAATGATCGGAGCCGAAGGCAAGCTCTTTAAACCGTTGGCCTTTACCAAGACCTTTGCCTTGATAGCATCGATATTGATCGCCCTGACCATTCTTCCGGCTGTTGCCCACACATTGTTCTGCTATAAGGCAAAGAGCAAAGGATTGTTTGGAATTTTCCGCTCCAACAAGGCTTACATGCCAAAAAAACTGAGTATATGGATACCTCGAATAGCTCTCTATCTAACTATCGCCGCAGTCGGCATCCTACTTACCCGGGATTGGGAACCGTTAGGGCCTGAAAAAGGACTCCTGCGCAACCTGGCCTTTGTCGCATTGCTGATCGGCGGGTTGCTGGGGTTTTTTAAGGTGTTCCAATATTTTTACGAACCATTGCTCAGATGGTGCCTGCGACATAAAGCCCTGTTTCTTTCCCTTCCCCTTACGCTTTTCATCGTCGGGATGACCAGCTGGCTTGGATTTCATAAGACCTTTGGCTGGTTGCCGGAGTTTATCAGAAGCTCTCGGCCAGGACAGAAAATAGCTCACACGTTTCCAGGGTTTGGAAAGGAGTTCATGCCCAATCTGGACGAAGGTTCATTTCTCTTTATGCCGACTACCATGGCGCATACCTCGATCGGTGAGGTGCTGGATATCCTCCAGAAGCAGGACATGGCATTCCAATCAATCCCTGAGATTGACTCTGCGGTCGGCAAGCTGGGTCGTGCGGAAACTCCGCTGGATCCTGCACCGATCTCCATGATTGAAACTGTGATCAACTACATCCCGGAATATAAGACGGACAAAGATGGAGCTCGTATTAACTTCAAATACAAGAACGGTAAGTTCGTGCGGGATGAAAATGGTGAGTTGATCGAAGATTCGCGTGGCAAACCTTTTCGGCAATGGCGTGACCACATTCACTCGTCTGATGATATCTGGAAGGAGATCACCAAAGCAGCCAGAATACCCGGCACCACATCGGCCCCTATGCTTCAGCCGATTGCCGCCCGGATTGTGATGCTTCAAAGCGGCATGCGCGCCCCTATGGGGGTCAAGGTTCAGGGCCCGGATCTGGATACCATCGAAAGAGTTGGCTTACAGATCGAGCACTATCTCAAAGAAGTTCCATCGATTGAACCAGCCGCTGTGATTGCTGACCGCATCGTTGGTAAGCCCTATCTTGAAATCGTGCCTGACCGTGAGGCTCTGGCCCGCTATGGCATTCCGATCCGGAAATTCCAGGATATTGTGGAAATCGCCATTGGTGGCAAAACAGTCACAGGAACCGTTGAAGGCCGGGAACGTTTCCCGGTACGTGTGCGCTACAGCCGAGAGCTGAGAGACAACATCGAGTCTCTTGAAAAGGTGCTCATCCCAGGCGCAAAAGGCCAGCAGATCCCAATCATTGAACTGGCTGAAATTAAATATGTCCGAGGTCCTCAGAGCATTAAGAGTGAAGACACCTTCCTGGCAGGCTACGTGGTATTTGACAAAAAGCCCGGTTTCGCTGAGGTTGACGTTGTTGAGCAGGCACAGGCCTATCTGCAAAGCAAGATCAACAGTGGTGAGTTTGAGATTCCCCGTGGAGTCAGCTATCGCTTTGCTGGTAGTTACGAGAACCAACTGCGTGCCTCCAAAACCCTCTCAGTGGTGATGCCGATTGCGTTATTCGCCATATTTATGCTGATCTACTTTGAGTTCAAGTCTACAGCCACCACTCTGTTGATCTTCACTGGTGTATTTATTGCATGGTCAGGCGGTTTCATCCTGATCTGGCTCTACGCTCAACCCTGGTTCCTCAATATCAGCCTGTTCGGCGTTGAGATGCGCAACCTGTTTCAGGTTCATACCATCAATATGAGCGTAGCTGTCTGGGTTGGCTTTCTGGCCCTGTTTGGCATCGCTACGGACGACGGTGTTGTGATGGGCACCTATCTTACCCAATTATTCAGGGATAAAACCCTGCAAACCAAAGAAGAGATAAGGTCCCTTGTGGTTGAAGCAGGCACACGCCGCGTCAGAGCCTGCCTGATGACAACAGCAACTACCATTTTGGCATTGATCCCGGTGCTGACGTCAACTGGACGCGGCAGCGATATCATGGTGCCCATGGCGATTCCCTCTTTTGGAGGGATGTTCATTGAAGTTATCACAATGCTGGTTGTGCCAGTGTTGTATTCGCTGGTGAAAGAGATTCAGCTAGCAGGCTGTCGGACTTCTTTGAAGTCCGACAGCCTGCTAGAAAAAAGAAGAAACACCTCTTAATATGGTTTCAATATCTAACATTATCTGATATGATATAAGTAATTATTAAGGTGATTTTGTTTTCTGGCATTACGATTAAAACTTGTTGACCGAGACACCCCCATGTTGTTGCCGCCTGATTTGCGGGATTGGGTTCCGGAAAACCACGTATAACTGCGAACGGCTTTATAACATCATCAATGCTGCCGGCAACCTTCACCGAGCCTTTTTTGATAGCGCCTCAAAACCGGAGATCACGTCGAACAACTCTTCGTCAATACTTGCCTGCCGGATTCGGTGGTAAGTGCTCTGGAGACTTTCCAGCATGTCGTCAATGTTTTCGTCCGCACGTTCCATCGCCGCCAGACGGCTGGCGTTCTCGCTGGCGAGCGATTCAGCGCAGGCCTGAAAGAGGGAGACGAAAAGATACTCGCGGATGAGTGCCCGCAAGGTTGCTATCTTGTCTCCCACGATCTCGGGCAGGTTCTTTGACGGCCATGGACGTTCGGCCAGCTCGCGGCGCCATATTTCGTCCAGCGGCAGTAGTTGTTGCTGAATAGGCTCATAAACTGCTCCGGACTTGGGTCTGTTGTAGAAGAGGTGGAGCTCGGAAACTTCACCTTGGTGTGCTACGCTCTCCACGATAATCTGCCCTACTAGCGGGGTGATGGCTTGTACGGAGTTCGGGACAGGGAAGAGAGCGACCATCGACAGGCCCGCGTCTGCCAGTCGCGCGTAAGCGAGTTCGCCGACTGCCCAGATCTGGGGTTTACCCGGCAGAGCGGTCAGAGTCTGGACGGCATAGTCGACAATTACGTCGTTAAACTGGCCCACCAGCCCTTGGTCGGAGCCGAACACCACTGCGCCAATTGTTTTGGCTGTCTCTTTCCGTTCCGCTATTCGGGTTGTTGCCCCCTCCTTCTGGAAGCACACGCCCAAACCCAGTTTCACGGCCCGATGGTAATCTTCCAGCGCGCGTACTGATTTCTCGTATTGGCCTATACTTGAAGCTGCCAGGGCCTTCATGGTGCGGACCACGGATTGGAGATCTTCGGCACTGCCGGTTTTCCGGCGCAGGCTTACTGTGGTGTCGCTCACGGCTTCTCCTTGAGCGTTGCCTTGGTCTGGAAATCGGCCAGTGCTTGGCGGGCGATCCCGATGATCGTTTCGCGCTCTTCATCACTCAGTTTTTCGGTAGTATTAAGTCGGGCGCGCACCTCTGCCGGAAGCTCTTCCGCCGCTTGGCGTACCGCCTGCTCGGCCTCCGTCATCTGCTCCAGCGGCACTGCGTCAAAGAGCTCTGCGGTCAAGGCCAGCAGAACAATGACCTGTTCGGGTAAAGACTCTGTGGAATACTCCGACTGCTTGAGGCAGGCGCGGATTCGTCGCCCATGCTCAATGATCTTGCGGGTGTCATCATCCAGGCGGGCGCCGAACCGGGCAAAGGTCTCGAGTTCTTCGAACTGGGCGTAGGCGAGCTTAAGGTCGCCCGCCACCGCGCGGTAAGCCGGACGCTGCGCCTTGCCGCCCACGCGCGAGACTGACTTACTGACATCCACCGCAGGCAGGATGCCCAATTCGAACAGCGATGGCGAAAGATATAGCTGTCCGTCTGTGATGGAGATCAAGTTGGTCGGGATGTAGGCGGAGATGTTCTGCGCTTCAGTCTCAATGATAGGCAGGGCTGTGAGGGAGCCACCCCCACGTTCCTTTCTCAGCTGAGTGGAGCGTTCGAGCATCCGCGAATGGATATAGAAGATGTCCCCAGGGAAAGCCTCTCGTCCGGGTGGCCGCCGCAGCAAGAGAGAAAGCTCACGATAGGCGCGGGCATGATGGGTGAGATCATCGTAGACAATCAGCACGTCGCGCCCGGCCTCCATGAAATGCTCTGCAATGCTGGTCGCAGCGTAAGGGGCGATATAGGCGAGGCCCGGCGGGTCGTTGCCCTCGGTCACAACCACGACGGTGTAATCCATCGCGCCTTTTTCCCGCAAGACAGCCACAACATTGGCCACGGCGGAAGCACGCTGGCCAATCGCGCAATAGACACAGAGCACATCTTGTCCGCGCTGGTTTAAAATAGTGTCAATGGCAATGGCGGTTTTGCCTGTTTGTCGGTCGCCCAGAATCAGCTCGCGTTGGCCGCGTCCGATGGGAATGAGTGCATCAATGACCATGAGGCCGGTCTGGAGCGGCACAGTGACAGGCGCGCGATCCATAATCGGCGCGGCGGGACGTTCAATGGGCAGGTGTCCACTGCTGGCCACCATCCCAAGACCGTCGAGTGGCCGCCCAAGCGGGTCGATGACACGTCCCAGTAAACCGTCGCCCACGATCACATCCATCACCCGGCCTGTGCGCTCGACTTCATCGCCAGTATGCAGATGCCAGTATGCGCCGAGCAACACGACACCAATTTCGTCCTCGTCCACGTTGAATGCGATACCGAGCACATCGCCGGGAAATTGTACAAGCTCCTCAAAGCCCACGCTGGGAAGACCGGAGACCTTGGCGATGCCGGTGGCGATACTGCTGATCGTGCCCACCTCCCGGAGTGCCAGCTGTGGCGCGAACACTTCCCGCGCCCGGGCTATTCCAGCAAACGCGCGGTCGAAAGCAGTTTGCAGTTTTTCAGGCGCAGTGTTCATTGGCTCTTTACCTCAGGCTTGAACTCAGCTTTGGTGTCGGGTGGAGGATCAACTTTGGCTTCAAGCTTCTCCTTGTCTTTCAGAAGTTCCTCGATGCCCTTTTCCAGTGACGTTAGATAATCCGCGATGCTCCATGCGATTTTTTGTCCATTTGAGGTGAGTTCAATGCCGCTGATCACCTCTGGCGCGGTCTCGAACCGGATGTTGATGCTTGCCCTGAGCACTGTCGAAGGGTCTGACGAGAAGGTTTCGTTCATTGCGTTTTGGATCGCCGCGCGTTGCTCTGCGGGCAGCTCAAACGCGCTACGCACAAGTGCGGGCTCGGACGCTGTTTTAAGAGCCCCTGCGAGAACTTTTTTTGCCTTGTTGTCCATCTCTCGCAAACGGCGGGTGAACACCTCGCACATACGTTCTTCTAAACTCGTTGAGGCAAGATCCGCCAGCGCCTTGCGCGCGATGGCAAACACCTCCTGCTGAGTTCGGCGAGTAATGGCCTGATTCAGACCCTTAGCATCGTTACGCAGCGTCTCCTGTTGTTTGGCTCTCAGGGCAACGGCGTCCTTTCGCGCTTCGTCCAAGAGTCGTTGACGTTCGGCCTTCGCCTCCTCTGTCGCCTTGCTTAAAAGCGCGGCGCGTTGCTGGTCGAACTCCTCGTTTTTGTGTTGAAATTCGTCGCGCTCCTTTTTGGCTTCAGCCTTTTGCGCATCGGCGTCCGCTAGCTCGGTGGCGATCCGATTCTCGCGCGCGTCGATGGCGTTGCGAATGGGCTTATAGAGAAAGCGCTTCATCAAACACACTAGGATGAGGAAGTTGAGTGCTTGCGCGCCGACAGTGAACCAATTAAAGGGCATGGCTTATTTCCCCACTGTTTGGGTGATGACGTGGTTCCAAAACGGGTTGGCGAAGATGAGGATCATTGAGACCACGAAGCAGTAAATGGCTGTGGACTCGATCATCGCCAGGCCGACAAAGAGTGTCCGTGTGATGGTGGCGGAGGCATCGGGCTGTTGGGCTAGCGAAGTCAGTGCAGTCGCGACTGCTTTTCCCTCGCCCAGTGCCGGTGCCATTGTACCAAAGCCGGTGGTAATACCAGCGGTGACGATTGATGCCACCGCAATTATTGTCATGCTATCCATAGGTTCTCCTTGTGTTGTTGTTTCATGATACGGATTTTTTCTCCAAATTGGGTTTCCGAATGCGCGTGGCAGCCGCGATGTAAACCGTAGCCAGGATAAAGAAGATGTAGGCCTGCACCATGCCGGTGAGCAGGCCGAGCAGTGTCATTATTATCGGAAAGATAAAGGGCGTGATGGTGAGCAAAATACCGATAATCATCGCTCCGCTCATCATGTTGCCGAATAGGCGGACGGCCAGGGCCAGCGTACGAGAAATTTCACTGATGATATTAAACGGCAACATGATAAAGGTCGGCTTTGTGTAGGACTTGAGGTAGCCGCCCAGCCCCTGTTCCTCGATGCCGAAGATCGGTACGGCCACAAAGACGCACAGCGCCAGCGCGGCTGTTGTCGAGAGTGAGCCTGTCGGCGGTTCGTAACCGGGTAGAACGGTACAGAGGGCGGAGATGGCGACAAACAGGAAGAGCGTGCCCAGAAATCCGATGTACTTCTCCGGGTGGGCAAGGCCCACCTCTTCGATCTGTTCCTCGATGGCGGTGACGATGATTTCGAGCAGGTTCTGCCAGCGGGAACGGTTCAGATCCGTGGAAAGTCTGCGCGTGATGAGTTTTGAACCAACAGCGAGTACAAGCATCAGCCCCCACGTGAACACAATTGTGGCGTTGAGTTTTATAAAACCGTGTTGCCAGAAAATTATTTCATCGGGACTAAGTCGCATGGCTATCCTCCTGTGCTGGACAAATTTGGTTTCCTGCTGACGGACGGGTCAACCATATCACGATAAAGCGTGCCACGAAAAAACCAAGTGCGCACACGACCAATCGCTTCCAATGCCCACCTGACACAAAATAGAATCCGACGAGGACGAGCACTGTCCGCAAGAATAGACTACTCAGAAACCAAAGTGCCGGATGCCTGGACACAACGCCCTTGCGCACTGTCCACCAAAGTCCGCCAAAGAAAATTGCACCGAGCAAAAGGCCCGTCATGCCCACCAGCACCAATCGGATCGCTTCATTCATCATTATCCTCCTGTTCATCCCGCATTGCTTTGTCTTCCTTAGCGACCCAATGCCACGCATTCATACAGCCGATCGTGAGCCCGGCAACTAATAGTGCCAGCGTCCATGAGAGGTTGCCTGGATGGTGTTTGTCCAACCAGAGACCGAGCGCGGCACCGAGCAGTGTTGGCACCGTCACCGACCAGCCGACAAGCCCCATCATGCCCAAGCCGAGCCAGACACCTTGCGTGGATTTGCGCGCCTTTAGTTTGCGCTCGGCCTTCGTGCCGATCTGTGCAGCAAAAGTTGGCTTGGACTTTGATTCTATATGTGGTTTGTTATTCATGTTGAAAGGTTATGAAGCGACGCAGAAAGCCGCTTTCCAATTTCGCCATTACTGTACGCACGCCTGCCTCGTGCTCATCCAGGGTTAAAAACTCCTTTTCCACCGAAGCGCGCAACTTGTTTAGCTCCGTTCCGCCGATTGCCTGCCGCGCGGAGATAAGTACGTTGGGGCCTGTTTTGACCAGCACTCCTTCATCCACGGCCACCAGCATCTCCCCGTCCGTTTCGGTCTCGTAGATCAAGATCCCCGGTACGAGCACTGCCACGCAGTCAAGCCGCTGCGGCAGAAGTCCGAAAGAGCCCTCGCGCGTCTCCGCCACAATGCGTGACACGCCAGTCTGCTCTGCGAAAACCTGGAACGGCAGCAGAATCTTAAGGTTCATGAGTGCGGGCAAAACGCCGAGTTGAGGAGGAACGTGTTCCTCCCCGTCACGGCGGTCATTTTTTATTGTCACTGTCAATGTCCTTGTCCTTTGCCTTGGCCAGTGCCATCCTTGGGTTTATGTTGCGGCTTGTTGCGCAATCATCCACCGCATAGCGGCGGATATACTTGTTGCTTTCAGTATGTCCGCCGCTATGCGGTGGACGGAAACTACATCCCATTTTTCACCTCTAAGGTTTTTCACCGCAAAACAACGTAGCGCGATCATTTCACTCCGACAAAGTTTACGCTTGCGCCGCACGGTCACGCAGCGCAAGCTTCTTCTGCTTTGCCTCGTCAACCGCGCCAATCATATAGAGGGCGCTCTCCGGATAGTCCTGGAATTCGTCGCGTAAAATCCGCTCACATCCGTCCAGTGCATCTTCAAGGCTGACAAGCTTGCCCTTGAGTCCGGTAAACTGTTCGGTGGTGAAGAAGGGCTGGGTGAGAAAACGTTCCAGCCGACGTGCGCGGGCAACCACGTTGCGGTCCTCTGACGAAAGCTGTTCCAGGCCAAGCATGGCGATGATGTCCTTAAGCTCCGCATATTGTGCTAGTGTCCGTCGGATTTCCTGCGCCAAGGCGTAATGCCGCTCGCCGACAATGCCTGGCGTGGCCATCTTGGAGCTGGACTGCAGCGGATCAATGGCTGGGAAGAGACCTTGACTGGCCCGTTTACGTGAGAGCACAATGGAGGCGGAGAGATGTGAGAACGTATGTACCGCCGCCGGATCGGTGAAATCATCTGCCGGCACGTACACTGCCTGGATCGAAGTGATGGCTCCGGTATCGGTGTTGGCGATGCGCTCCTCCAACCCTGACAACTCGGTGCCCATGGTTGGTTGGTAGCCCAAACGCGACGGCATTTGACCCATCAAGCCCGACACCTCCATGCCAGCCTGGATAAAGCGAAAAATGTTGTCGATAAGCAGTAGCACATCGCGGTGTTCGTCATCCCGAAAATACTCGGCCATTGTCAGCGCCGCGTGACCCACGCGGAACCGGCTGCCTGGCGGCTCGTTCATCTGGCCGAAGATCATCACCATGTTCGGCAACACACCGGCTTCCTTCATTTCGCGATAAAGCTCCTCGCCTTCGCGACAGCGTTCGCCAATACCGCAAAAGATGCTGACACCCTTCTGCTGGCCGATCATGTTGTGGATCATTTCAGTGAGCAGGACGGTCTTGCCTACGCCTGCCCCACCGAAAAGTCCCGCCTTGCCGCCGCGCTCCAGTGGCACGAGCACATCAATGACTTTAATGCCTGTTTCAAATACTTCAGAGGTCGTGGAGCGTCGTGCCAGCGGCGGCGGAGCCCGATGCACGGAACGCCACTGGATATCGGATAGTGCCTCGCCGCGGTCAATGGTGTTGCCGAACACGTCGAACATCCGCGAGAGAATGTCACTCCCCACCGGTGCTTTGAGCGGCCCGCCCGTGTCCTTCACCTCCATGCCCCTGGCAAGCCCCTGCGTGGGCGTCAAGGCAATCCCCCGTATGCGTTGCGCATCCAATTGCGCCAGCACCTCAATCACGATTTGTCCCTCTGGCCCTGCATGCAATACTGAGTAGATCGGCGGCAACCGCCCATCAAACCGCACATCCACAACACTGCCGCGCACCGAGACGACCATGCCGAGGTTTTTAAAATTATTTTTGGTTCTCATTGTTGACATCTATTATGCAGGAGACGGGTGAAAAAAGTCAACTCAAAGATATTACATTATTTTTCAAGCTTGTTGGCCCTCGCTGAAGTGAGCATTGGTTGCGGCTCGTGTTGCAACCGATTGGCATGCGCTTTTTACTCCCGCGTCAAAGGTGCCACCTCTTCACTCGCGCACTATCGCACCACTCTCCTCTCCGCGCCCAGTGTGCGGATCTAGGCCCCTACTCGAAGGGCAAGATAAACATGCCGTTTTGTCGCAGTTACCCCATTGTTTTTTCGCGCAAACGGTATTTTACGAAAAAACTGTGACTGCTTGATTTTTGCGATAGAAGTTGAGAGAATATAATTTTACAAGGCTAGCCATAACGAGTGACCCGAAGGGCATGACCGTCCCGAGGATGAGGCTGATTATTTAGCTGGCTGGAAACTGTGGGAGACCAAACATGGCGGCTTCTGGAAACGAGGAAAGCATTGAACCAAAAGATGGGTGATCCCATGCTGCAGAAAGAATGAATTCGGCCCTGCGGCAAAGGATCGAGCTGAAAAATGCTTCAATAAGTGTCTTGATGGGCACTGAGAGGGAGATTTAAAATGACTTTTTACCAAGTGATTGCTGTGGTTGGTATCGTGTTGCTCACCGGTGGTGTGACAGGGGCGGAGAGTTTACGGGGTTCTTCTCCTGCAACTGCGTCTGCTGCGACCTATACTGATCTTGAGGCGCGGCGGATGCTTCAGTTAGAACTGGTTGAATTTGAGCACTATGCTGAGTCAACCATGAGATCTGCGCTGGAAATTCTGAAGAGTCGCAAGAGCAGCCCCGCTGATTTGAAAAAAATGGATGAATGGCAGAGCGCGCAACTCAAGCGGCTGCAGAGCGCACTACACCAAGATGATCCGATACGCGCCCTTGTGGATGCCTGGGCTGTAAGTAAATCGCTGAGCCGGTATATGGAGCGACATGCGGTTGTTGAAGGAATGAGCCCAGCCACCAGGGCAGTCGGAGTTGACATGCTTAAGCGGCGGGAGGAACGGCTGGCTTATATTGCCACACGCTATCTCTCCCCAGATGCAATTGCCGCTCTGTCAAGCCGGCTGGATGCGTTTACAATGGAACAGGCGATTCCAACCAATGAGGAGCTGATGCCAGAATCGCGCTGGTGGAGCGCACCTTTTTTCTCGGTTTGGGGTAAAGGGCAGGCGGCGGTGGAGGGTGTTTTTCAAATGTCCTTGATTCCGGGACGGGCTCTTAAAGGGGTTTCGGAGAGCGGGACTGCATTGACCGGCATTCGCGAGGCAACTGCTGAGGCACTGCTGGTTATCGACCAGCTGCCAGCCACTATTCGTGCTGAGTTCCAGGTGGCCTTGAATGATCTGATTGCAAAGCGCGCTGAGCTGATTGAGATTCTGAGCGCAGTGGATGCTGTGAGCACAAACCTGCGCGCCACAGCGCAGTCGACCCATCTTACGGCAGTCGAGGTTCAGGAGGCGATGACTCTGGCGCGTGAGCTTCTGCCAGCGGGCGAGTCGCTCGCAACTGCGGTGGAGCGAGCGGTCAACGCAGCAACTGATCTCATGCATGTGATCGGGGTGGATCAAGCTCCAGACGCGGCGTCTACCAACGCAGGCGAGCAACGCCCAGGTTTTGAGATTGCGGAGTACAAAAAAACTGCAGTTGCACTGACCGGTGCCGCCGCCGAGATCCGGCTGATGTTGGGTGAAATCCGAGCACTCGTTGATAGCCCTGAGAGCGGGGAGAGCACTGACGATGAGCATGAGTTTGATGTGCGCGAGTATGGAGCAGCCGCAGATTCTATCCAAAGCAGCACGGCTGAGATCCGCGCCCTGATTTGTGATCTGCGCGAGCTTACCGGAGATGAGGCGTTACAGGAGGGCATCGCAATGCTGCGCGATGAGGGCGAGGGCGTGGCGCAACGCACAGCGGAGCGCGCCACAGGTGTTATCGACCATTTCTTCGTGAGGCTGATTCAGAGTGCAGTCGTGATCTTTTTCCTGACTTGCAGCTATGCCTGGCTGCAGCGGCGGCGGCAAAAGTGACTGTTGCAGGTCGCTGCCTTGTTGCGCTATGATATCAACATGAAAGAATTTACAAAAAAAACGGTGATTTTAGCCAACGGGACAGTGCCATTGCATACAATTCCACTGGATGCCATCCGCACAGCCACGCGTGTTATCTGCTGTGATGGCGCAGCTGATAAGCTCATACCGTTGGGGCGTGAGCCGGATTGGATTGTCGGCGATTTGGATAGCCTCTCAGATGCGGCCCGTAAGCTTTACGCGGCTCGGATCGTGGAGGACCTTGATCAGGAACGCAATGATCTTACCAAAGCTTTTAAGCTCTGCTTGAAGAACCGCTGGCGCGAGATTGTGGTTGTCGGAGCCACCGGGGGGCGTGAGGACCATACCCTGGGAAATCTTTCGTTACTGGTGGATTTCGCGCGGCAACTGGATCTGATTCTTTTAAGTGACACCGGTCTCTTCACACCCTTACGGGAGAGTGCTGCGCTGGCGACAGTTCCTGGCCAGCCAATCTCGATTTTCTCCTTTGACCCCAAGTGCGCGATCACCTCCACTGGGCTCAAATATCCGCTGTCCAACGCTCGCCTCAACCGCTGGTGGCAGGCCACCTTGAATGAGGCACTCGCCTCAAGCTTTCAACTAGACTTTGATGGCGGTCCCTTACTGGTTTTCCAAGGGTATTCTTGAAGAAAATTTTTCATGGTCATCCTTTCTTTTGTTTGATTTCTGATTGTTAGAAAGGATGCCATGTTTTTGACCTTAAGTCACGACTCTAACAGAGAAAATCTTCGTGATCCACAGTAATTATTTTTGTACTACTATCATTCGTTTTCTTGTTTTTTTTGCACGTTTTTTATCTCTCACAGAGGCACAGAGAACCTAGCGCAGCATAGCCGCAACCAATTCTTTATCTCTCACAGAGGCACAGAGTTCTCTGAGTTGTTTCAGAGTTTCCACCAGCAAAGAC